>CAZILB010000020.1:0-32406 GCA_964539925.1 uncultured Syntrophobacter sp.
ATTGTTCTGGGCCAATCTCCAGGAAATCGACTCCATGATCCAGGGAAACGACTGGGTCATGGGCCGCGATTTCACGGCCGTCGACGGCTACGCCCTGGTGTTCTACGGCTGGGCCAGCCGCAGCGGATATCCGGTGAGCGACCTCAAGGCCTACAGCGCCTGGCAGGAGCGCATGATGAACCGCCCAACGGTGCGCAAAGCCGTCGAGGACGAACAGAAGGTTTCGACGGCATAGCTCGTTGGCGCATATTTCCGCCGCCTCGTGATGAGGTGGCGGAAAGCCAGCGTTGTAACCTATGTCCGAGCACTACGTAAAACATCCGCTCGCAAGCGCGCAGGGGCTGTTCGCGCTCGCCCTATGGTCGTTTTACACGCTGTACGCCGCCCTTCAGTACCCTGACGTTCTTCCCTCGGTACTCATTGGCGCTGGCTTCGGTTTCGTCGCCTGCTTGGCGTTGGTTTTCAATTTCAGGTATTGGCGTTCCACGGTTTTACTCGCTTCATCTGTTTATTTGTTGATCTACGGGATTCAAGTTTTCCGCATGACCTTGATCAGACCGGATCTCCCCTTTCTCTCGGCCCTCTCCTTTTACTACAGCGTCTCGTGGCGCGTGACCATCGGCGCGTTTGAAGAGAAAGGTATGCTGGGGGGCTTGGTACATGGCTATTTAGAATACGTCATGCCCGTGCTAGTGGTCGCCCTTATTTTAGTTATCGTAACTTCCTCGCGACGGAAGCGCGGCCTATCGTGGGTTGGCTGACGCATAGAGCGAGGACGAGAAAGATCTCCGGTACGTTTTTGCCTTTGTTGTACCGACACAAATCGTACCGATGATGATGTAATCGGCAGCTCAACGGCGATTGAGAGGAGATTCTACCATGGCAACGATTCAGGAGATTATGCAGGTCGGCGTGAGTGTGCCGGATCGCGAAGGATTCGCGAATTTCGTCCGCGACATACTGGGACTCCCCGCCGCGACATCGACGGATGGAAATATAACGTATGTCCGAGCGGATCGTTACCGCCACCGCATCGCCGCGCGCACCGCTCCTGAGCCGATTCTCAATTACATCGGCTTCGATGTCGGCGGAAGCGACGGGCTTGCCGAGTGGAAGACTAAGCTCACCGCCGCGGGCATCGCTTGGCGCGACGGCAATTCGGCCGAATGCGCCGAGCGGCAGGTGGCTGACTTCATCGAATTCAAAGATCCAGACAGGCATACGTTGGCGCTATCGTATGGCTTTGAGACCGACGACGAGCCGGTGCGCTACAACCGCGACATAAAAGTCCTGGGACTGGGCCATGTGCTGCTCACGGTCAACGACACCCAGCGGTCCCATGATTTTTACACGAGCGTGTTGGGCTTTCGTCTGAGCGATTGGGTCCTCATCGACGAAAACATTCGTCTGTGCTTCTTGCGTTGCAACGCGCGCCACCACAGCATGGCTTTTGCACCGTGCCAGCCGGGTAAGTCCCCCAGACTGCAGCATGTGATGCTGGAAGTGGAGTCCCTCGACGATGTTATGCGCTCCTATCATTTCCTGCGCCTTCACAACGCCCCCATCGGCATGGGACCCGGCCGCCATCCCAACTGTCAGACAGTGCATGTGTATGCCCAAACCCCGGGAGGATTTGCCGTCGAGTTTGGCTGGGGACACCTCCGCCTCGACGACGCCACCCATCAACCGATCATCTATCCCCCCGGCACTCCGGTAGACATCTGGGGCGGCGACATCCAGAGCCCGGAGTTCGAGCTCGGTTAAGATCGCTCGGCAAATAAAAATTGCATCGACTCGACCCATAATTCGCCAGCCGCTAGTTTACGTGGCCGTTGCAACCCGTTCGGTCTCGGTGCCATAGTCTTTCTTCGGAAGTTTGGTATGGCACAGAAGCTTACAGCGAGTCAGCTCAACAAGTTGGGCGAACGACTACGTAGAGGCCAGACCGATGACAACGACATTCGCGCCCTCAACGATTTCCGGGAATCATTCAGGCCGGCGTTTGACAAGATAGTCGCCGCATTGGAATCTCTCGGGCTTAAAGTTGGCGGGCGATCCGCCAAGACGATCGGTTCTATAGTCGCAAAATTGGAACGTGAAAAGACACGCCTGTCAAGCATGCAGGACATGGCCGGCTGTCGCGTACAGGTACAAAACAGGATCGAGCAAGATAGTTTCGTCGAACAGATTGTGAAAATGTTTCCCAGTTCTAAAATTGATGATCGACGTGTGAAACCGAGCCACGGCTATCGAGCGGTTCACGTCGTGGCCAATGTGGACGGCTCTCCCGTGGAAATTCAGGTTCGAACCGTCCTTCAAAACATGTGGGCACAGGCCACAGAACGGGTAGCGGATCGCTTCGATCCCGCAATAAAATATGGGGGTGGTCCTGAGTTTGTTCAAAAGATTCTTCAGGACTTCTCGGATGTTTTGAACGGTATTGAGGAAGTCGAATTTGAAGCGCTTGGCGTTCCTGAAGCCAAAGCAGGTCTTCTCGATCGAATTAATCGCCATAAGGAGCGCTTGCGCGACGCGCTGGGTAACTTTATAGTGGAGATCGAAAAACTGCGGGAGGAATAAAGAAGTGATTTTCTTGATAGATTACGATCGGCGAAAGGGAAAACTGAGAGACTTCAGGCGGTTTCAAGACTTCCAGATGCCCGAAGCCCGCAGCGAAAGGATGCGCATTGAACTCAGCGACAAAGCCGCTGTCATGTCCGGGGATCGCGAGGTAGTGCTCCTTGAGGCCGATGATGAGAAGACACTGCACCGCACCCACCAGAGGTATTTCAAATCAGCCAGGGATATCGTGAAATCGATAATGGACAGCGAGCGGGCACATCCCTAGTATCCAATGTGACGAAATCAGTTCATCAGGGGGGCCGGATCGCAAGGTTCGGCCCCCTTTATTTTGACCGCACCCGCAGGAATTCATAAAAGGAGCGGAAGTAGCGCCCTTATCGCTATGGCGTCGCTTAAGCAAAAGCAGAAACGGCTGCAAACCAAAGGCTGAAAGGTCGACACCGTCAAGGAGTTCTTGGGTTTTTCCAACGAGGAGTCCGCTTACGTCGAGCTGAAGATCAAACTCGCTGCAAGTCTGAGGCAGCAGCGGCAGCAAAACAGAACGGTACCTGTCGCAGATCATTGCAAGCCCGCAGGCCGACTAGGCCGCCGTG
This sequence comes from uncultured Syntrophobacter sp., assembly GCA_964539925.1. Lineage (GTDB taxonomy): Bacteria > Desulfobacterota > Binatia > UBA9968 > UBA9968 > DP-20. Next base: position 3,177 of record CAZILB010000020.1, read on the forward strand.
ATCATTGCCTGCAATTGCTCTTGGGCGACGATGAATCATGAAAAAATCACCTGATTGCTGTACCATGAACAAAAATGTCCCTTCGAAGTAGTACCAGCGATCGACTGATTTCTTTGGGTTCTGGTCTGGCGGCCATACCTGAACGACTCCTTCTCGCCCATGCGCGGGGCCGAGTTCTATTCATCGCTGGTGCGGGAATCTCGCGGCCATCGAGTTTACCCGATTTCCGCGGTCTCGTACTCAGCGTGTACGGGCAACTTGATATGGCAGTACACGCTGTTATCTCTAGTATCCCAACTGGCGCATGCAACCAATGGACTGTGGACCATTCGCATTTGACCCCGCAACAAGCCGCGGAAGTGAAGAGATTCATCAGCGGAGACTACGACGTAGTTTTGGGCATGCTCGAACGACGAATGGACGAGAAATCAGACGGCAGGAGTCGCGTAAGGCAAGCCGTGGCCAGCGTATTACGTGGCCCAACGATAAAGCCAGCCCCGATTCACCGAGCCCTGATGCGGCTATCGGACCGTGGCGTCGCGTTGGCAATTGTCACGACTAATTTCGACCTACTTCTTGAGAAAGCCGCCAAAGTCGCACAATCCAAGATTCAAACATATGCTCTTGGAGGTATTCCAAGGCCTGGACATAATGACGAATTTGCTGGCGTTTTGCACATCCATGGCGCCCTCGACCGTAACCCGGTTAGAGCCTCTGATCTCGTCATAACCGATCAAGACTTTGGGGAGTTTTATCTCCGGCGGCGTGTCGTGCCAGACTTCATATACGATGCAGCTCGATTGTTTAACCTCGTTCTCGTTGGGTACACGGCAAACGACCCGCCAATGCGATATCTGCTGAACGCAGTTGCCGCAGACGGTTCACGATTCGATGATCTAAAAGAACGCTTCACGTTTCTGCCAATAGGTCGTGCCGATCCGGTTGGACTGGAGGACTGGAAGGGCCGCGGCATCACACCCATTCCATACGACGCGGCCAGCGAACATTCGACGCTTCTCGCGACGCTAGAACAGTGGGCAACATTGTCAGCAGTCAACGGCAAGAAGAGGATCATAGATAGCGAAGTGAAACGCATCGTTCGGACAAACCGAAGCGCTGCGACTGAGTCTGACCGGGATCTGTTCGATCATCTTGTTCGACGAAGCGACTCAAAAGAACGGATCCGAATCTCCGCCTTAGCCTCCAAACAAAAAGCCGATATCGGCTGGCTTGACGCCATCACAGATATAACGACAGAGATCGTTCGGTAGTGAGAGCAATGAGAGTTTACTGGGGAGCCTTAAACGCGCAAGATCAAGCAGCATTTTGGGCCACGATCGCATTCGTCGAGGGACGCCTAGAGGAGCGAGCTACCATCCTTTGGGCGCTAGGACTTAAGCCAAACGATATCATCAAGCGTTTGGCGTTGCTCCAGTCACTCAACAGTCCTCGCGGCCGCACGATCAACGAGCCGTGGCGATCCGCGTGGCGTCTAATTGAAGAATCGTGGAACAGTCCTATAAATGATGATCACAGTTCAACCGGGGTGTATGATGCTCAGGAACGACTAAAATCGGGTGAACGGTCGGGATCACTCATCCAAGCTATTCTTGACCTCGTTGCCCCGCGACTCAAAGTCGCGCCCGCCGCAAATCTAAGTTATGGATTTCGAAAAGCAACGAAACATCCCAGGAAAGTCGAAGAACTCATATCTTTGCGATTGACTAGCGGAGAAGTCGTCGATCCCGACGTGCTCAAGCTGGACAGGGTCGACCAGTCATCCTTCCTGTTGTCCTTGGCCCGCGCCCTGGATGCCGCTGTGACAGAAGGCTTGGAAATTGGTCGACGTATCGGTTGGGATGGCAAGCGCCGTCTATGGCTGCTTGGACACATCCAATGCGTGTGCAGCGCGCCTTCTCAGGGAGAAGAGGACCCCGATCAATTTAATCGCGGAATTGCACCATCGGTCAAACTCCTACATGCGGTCGTTTCAAGACTGGTCGATGTCGATATCTCTGGAGCGCTTGAATTTGTACGCAGATGGAAGCTCACGGAGTCACCGGTTCACCTTCGGCTTTGGGCCGCGCTCTCGCGTGACTCTCGGGTTAGTTCGTCTAGGGAAGTGGCCAGCGCGCTGCTGAAATTAGATAATCAGCACTTTTGGCGCCTACACGACTATCCTGAGATTGCCGAATTGCGCGCAAAACGCTTTAGCGATCTTGACGCTACGGACCAAGAACGCCTCATTACTCGTCTTCGAAAAGGCCCCCCGCGTGGTTATTGGCCCAAAAAGGCCAACGCGGAGCGCGTTGCAAGCACGCGGCGTTACTGGGCGCTTCGGGAATTGCGACGTATCGAGGTTGCCGGCGGTGGCCTGGCAACACGGGACAAGCAATGGTTGGACGATGGAGTTTCAGAGTTTCCGGATTTAGCTCAGCTACTTCGACCCGACCACGGCTTGTACGACATTTTCGAAGGCGACACCGTTGCAGCTAAGCCAGATCCACAATATGACACGCTTGTCGGCACGGCGCGCCTACAGGCCTTAGAAACCGCCTTTTCGTCCTCGCATGGTGGATGGCACGACGACCCTCGTGAACGCGCATCAGATTGGATCAGACAACCGGGAAACCCCCTACAGATATTAGCCGATTTTGAATCCATTCCGGACGGCGGAACTGCCTTCGGAAGAGTCTGGAATCGCTTTGGTTGGGCACATTCACCGGCGTTACCCTCGGACAATGAGAACGTACAGCGTGATCTATCAAAAGAGGGCAGTCGTGTCTTGTCGCTACTCGCCAAGTTGCCCGAATCAACCGCCAGTGTAGCCATCGAAGGTCTGTCTGACTGGCTCTCCATGTGGCAAAAGCAGATCATCCTTCAACCTGAAAGTTTAGATATTTGGCTCAAGCTTTGGCCAGTTGCCGTAGAGGCTACGAACACAGCGCAAGTTGTTGAAGGACAGCCTCCCCTGGACGACATTTTTCCGTCTTCGGATGATAGCGACCCGCCCGACCTGGATACCCTGAACTCCCCTGCAGGGAAGCTTGTCGGGGTTTTTCTTGCACGGCGTCCAGACCTTGAAAAAAATAACCGTCCTTTCGATGTCGACGTTGATCTTCGTAGGGTGCGAGATGCGGTCATCACAGCAGATGGCCGCGCCGGACTAATTGTCCGGCATCGCCTTATCGAGCATCTATTCTATTTTTTCAAAGCCGACGAACAGTGGACACGGGAACACCTGATCAGCCCACTAATGTCCGACACTCCGGAGGCCATCGCACTCTGGAGAGCAGTGGCGCGGAGAATTCAATCCTCGGCGGTGCTCAAAATCATTGGTCCCAATATGGCAGAACGCGCCACCGATGGGCGCCTTGGCCGAGAAACTCGGCGCTCGCTTGTTTTCAGCCTTGTCATTGAAGGTCTGCGCGCGTATCACGAACAACGAGATCCTGCTGTTGCCTATCCTCGTATCCAGCAAATGCTTCGCTCTCTCGATGACGAGGCTCGCGCGTACGGAGCCGAGGCAGTCTGCCGTTTTGTGCGTAATGTCTCGGCCAGCAAAGGTGGCGCACAAGTTACATCGCCGGAAGCACTCTTTCGAAGCGCGGCCCTGCCGTTCCTAGAAAATGTCTGGCCGCAGGAGCGCTCTCTTACGACACGGGGAGTGAGCAAGGCACTCGCCAAACTTCCCGCGGCTGCTCAACAAGAATTCGTCCCCGCCGTCAATGCCATCGAGCGTTTCCTGATACCGTTCGAATGCTGGTCGATGGTTGATTACGGGCTTTACGGTAAGGACGATGATAATTCAAAACTTGCCATCATCAACAATCGCGAGAAAGCCGAGGCTCTATTGCGACTCCTCGATCTGACCATCGGAAAAACCGAAGATTCTGTGATCCCACATGATTTACCTGATGCCCTTGACCAGATTCGCAAGGTGGCACCGGCTTTAACAGACAATCATGTATTTCGTCGCCTGGCTACTGCAGCTCGCCGGTGATGATATTTATCGTTGAACTGGAGTACCGGGTAAAACAGGAAATAAGGACATTCTACAGTTCATTGATTGAGTTGCGTGCCGCGACTGATCGGCCACAACGCTCTCCCTACGAAGCTGCCGAGACGAGGGAAATTCAGAACGAGCTACCGGACGAAGCGGAGATATTTATCGGTCTTTGCAAACTCGCTCGGCACTTGCGCGCGCTATCTTAGCCCTGCGCTGTTCGCCAGCGACGACAATGCCTGGGAGATTTCGTCATTGCTGCTTTCAGGCACTTGACCTTCCGGTGTCAGGCGATTGATGACCTCCGGCAGTATTTGGGCCATCTCCGAACCTGCCTTCTGCTCCGAAACGCCCAGACGGGATGCCAGATCGCTGATGGTCGATGAGCCGAAGATCTGTTGGAACTGGTCCGCGGAGATGTTCATGTTTTGGCCGGTACCGACCCAGGAGTCCGCCTGTCGCGAGAGGCCGCCCTCGCGAAATTTGCCAAGGAGACCTTCTAACCCGCCGTTTTGCTGTAGCATCGATAGCGCCAATTGAAGGAGCATATTTCCGCTCTGAGCTTTGTTGCTGCCGGCGAGCTGGCCTAGTTGCGAGCCGAGCGAGTCTTGTCCTTGCCCCTGCCCTTGGTTACCGCCCAACACCGAACCGAGCACATTTCCAATCACGCCATCTAAAAGTCCCATGCCATTGCCCTCCTATTTGTCGATCTCGCTATGCGAAAAACGGGACTGTAGCGACAACTTGGTATCCGCACAACCGGGCCGAGATTGCTCGGCCTTGCTTCGCCGGGAAAATTAAAGGTAAGGTGTTACTGTCGCGATACGATAGTGGCCCCACAGGCGTCACATGGTGTTCGCGCGAAAGGAAAACCATCATGCGTCTCGATGAGGAACAAGAGAGCCAGAACGTTGAAGACCGCCGCGGGCACCGCATTTCGCGAGGCGGCATGGTGGGCGGCGGCATCGGCACCATCGCCATCGTTTTGATCGCGCTCTTCTTTGGCGTCGATCCAAGCATCCTGCTTCAGGGTATCCAAGAGACCAATGTCCCCCAGACTTCATCGCCTCAACCGCAAGGACGCGGCGGCGAGGACGAAATGCGGCAATTCGTCGCGCGGGTGCTCGGCAGCACCGAGCGGACGTGGACGAAGATTTTCGAGGCGGGAGGCCGCACGTACGAGAAACCGACGTTGGTGCTGTTCTCGGACGCCGTCCAGTCGGCCTGCGGCTTCGGCCAGGCGGCTTCGGGACCTTTTTACTGCGGGCCAGATCACAAAATCTATATCGACCTCTCGTTCTACCGCGATCTGCGCCAGCGCTTCGATGCGCCCGGCGACTTCGCCCAGGCCTACGTCATCGCTCACGAGGTCGGCCATCACGTGCAAAATCTTCTCGGCATCATGAGCAAGGTCCAGGCGGCGCAGAGCCGCGCCGGCGAGCAACAAGCCAAGGCCTTGTCAGTGCGCCTGGAACTGCAAGCGGATTGCCTCGCGGGGGTCTGGGCGAACTTTGCGCACCGCGAGCGCAACATCCTCGAACCGGGCGATATCGAGGAAGGCTTAAACGCGGCGGCCCAGATCGGCGACGACCGCATGCAAATGCGCGCGCAAGGGCGCGTGGTGCCGGAGGGGTTTACCCACGGCAGCGCCGAACAGCGCGTGCGCTGGTTTCGCCGCGGCATCGAAAGCGGCGACCTCAAGCAATGCGACACCTTCGCCCGAGGCGCGGTTTCATGACGAAAGGAAATTGATAGGACAGGCTCTATACCGCAAAATCATTCACAGGCAAAATCCCGGGGGTGAGCCTGAGTCTGAATTCTAAACCTTGGCCGGTGTCGATTGCGGAGTCGCAATCGTGGCTGCTCCTACATGCCCAGGAATTCTAGCCTGAACCAGTGGCAGCGGCGTCTCGCAACGCCGTTGCCGCCGTATCTCTCTACTTCACCGGCCGAAACTTCGGCAGCGTGTATTCCGGCAAGTCTTCGAAGACCACTTCCACCGGCATGCCGATTTTGACCGCTTCCGGTGCGCAGCCGATGACGTTGGTGACCAGGCGACCGCCTTCCTGGAGATCGACCAGCGAAACGTTGTAGGGGATTTTATCCTGATACGCGGGGTGCCAGGAGCGATGGTAGGCGATGTGGGAGTACACCGTGCCTTTGCCGCTCAGCTCCACCCACTCGTGTTCCGACGCCAGGCAGTGCGGACAGAGCGTTTGCGGCGGGAAGCCGAAGATTTTTCTACATGAAGAGCAGCGCTGCGCCTTCAGTTTATGTTCCCGGCAGGCGCTCCAAAAGAGCTTGGCTTCCGGTTCGTCCAGATACGGTTGTCCTCGGCGCGCGGCGCGCCCGCGTTCGTCTTTACTCATAGTGCCCCCAGAATCATCGTTGCATGCATCGCCAAACTGCCGCCGTGGCCGCTGACGATCCCCGCCTTGGCGCCCACGACCTGGCGCTCCGGTTCCACTTCGTTGCCGCGCAGTTGTTTCACCGCTTCGGTGATATGGAGCTGCCCTTCGAGATGGGCCTGCGACAACAACCCGCCGTGGGTGTTGAGCGGCAACTGGCCGCCGATGGTGATGCGGCCGTTTTTGACAAAATCTTTACCCTCGCCCTTTTTGCAAAAGCCATAGTCTTCGAGAGTGATCAGCGACGTGATCGTGAAACAGTCGTAGATCTGCGCGAAGTTCATGTCGTTCGGGCTTAGACCAGCCATCTTGTACGCCCTCTCGGAGGATTTTTTTCCGCCCAGCGTGGTCAGCGTCGGCGCGTCTAAAAGACTGAAGTGCGGATGATGCTGGCCCATGCCCAAGATCGCCACCGGCTTCTTGGGAAAGTCGCGCGCGCGCTCGGCGCTGGTCACCAACACGGCGCCGCCGCCGTCCGATTCGAGAGAACAATCGAGCAGCCTGAGCGGCGCCACGATCATGCGCGAGTTCTGGTGATCTTCCAGAGTGATCGGTTTGCGCATGGTTGCGTTCTTGTTCAAGCTTGCGTGTTTGCGCGTGGAGATGGCGATCTCGGCGAGATCCTCGCTTTTGGTGCCGAACTCATACATGTGGCGCGACGCCGCAAAGGCGTGGCCCCCGGCCGCCGCGAAGTGCCCCCACGGTTCCTCCCAATGCTCGTCGCCGCGTCGGATCGGATGACCGGGGGTCGGGTCGGGAGTCGAGCGCTTGCGCGCGTGCACGCAGACGACCGTGGTCGCCATACCGGCATCGATCGCCATCACCGCATGCTGCACCATGGCGATCGGCGTCGCGCCGCCGAGTGCGAGGTCCGTCGCAAACAGCGGATCGATGCCCGCCATATGGGCGAGCTTTACGGCGTAGCTCCGGTGCGAATCGTTCAAGGGTTGGTTGGTGAGCAGGCCGTCGACTTGCGAGTTTTTGATTCCCGCGTCGTCGAGGCATGTCTTGATCGCCTCCAGATGAAGCGAGTTGGTCGTCGCGTCGGGCCGTTTTCCGACCGCGGTTTCGCCCATGCCCACGATACAATATTTCCCACTGATATTTGCCATAGATTCTTCCCTTAAAAACGTTCAACAAAACCACTTCACGAAATTTTCTCGCGCCAAGCCTGTCCTGAGTCTAATCGAAGGGCACGCTAAGTTCGCAAAGGCAGGGCTTGGATTGTCATTTCGACCGACGGGAGAAATCTTTCGCAGATTCCTCGTATTCACTCGGGATGACGGGCCTCGGTCCGCCACTTTGCGACTTTGCGGGAGAAAAGTGTTTAATCATTTCCGCTCAGGCTCTCGCTGCGGCCAACGGGCTCTTCAGTCCAAGCTCATCGGCCACCGCTTGCTCGACGACGGTGCCCTTGAAGAAGTCCGGGTTGTTGCGCGTGTGCAGACGCGCGGCGTTGGTGAACGTGAACTCGCGGAAATCCTGCTCGGTTACGAAGCCCTTCTCCACCATTTCAAACGCTTCGGGAATCACTTCCCGGAAATCCGGCACATCGAAATGGGTAAAGTCGGAGCTGAAGACCGGCCGCAGCCGCACGCCCATGCGTGGATCGAAGGCCCACATGGTCGCCCGGTCGTCCGCCTCGCAGCCGAAGTAGAAGTTGCCGGAGAAGACTGCCCGGACATCGTCTTTCGATTGGACTCCCGCCGCCTCAAAATCGTCCGAGACATGTTCGGGCCGGCTGAGTTCTTCGGTACTACACTCCGGGCGGAAGGCGTCCAGGCTGTTCATGAGCGCGTCGGCGCTGGCCTTTAGTCTGCGATCGCCGTACCGGTCGATCAGCCGGTGCAGCTCGGGGATGCTGGTGGTATTGGGATACTGCAAACCGGCGCGGCGGCGCTTCTCCCAGTGCTCGATCATGTCGAGGCACATCTGACAGGCCCAGCTCACGCCCCCTTCCATGAAGCCAAAATTGAGGTTTGGATAGCGCCGCACCAGACCGCCCAGGAAAACGCCCCTAGCAAACGCGTGGTTCGATTCGGCGAAGTGGCCGACGTGGTTGTAGGTGAAGTTGCTGATAGACGCGCGATCCTGCCAGCGGCCGCTGCCCGAGTGCTGGGTCACGGCCACGCCGAGCTCGACGCAGCGCTTCCACAGCGGCTCGTAGTCATAGGGGCTGTCGAGGGCGATGGAATCGACATACCAGGCGGCCTTCTGCCGGTCTTTGACTTCTTGCGCTGCACTTGGAATCGCCCGCTCCACGTTTCCCCGCAGCATGATCGCTTTGAAACCCCGCTGCGCGACCGCGTATCCCAGCTCCGCGAGAGCCTCGTCCGGCGTATGAGTGGGAATCATCGCTACCGGCGCAAACCTTTCCGCATACGGCGCGAACATGTCGGCCGTCATCATGTTGTAAGCGCGGACGGAGGCCCGGTGCAGGTCGCCTTCGGACATGCCGTTGATGCTGAGCCCGAAGCTTGGATAGATGAGCGCGAAGTCGATGCCCAATTCGGGCAACCGCTCGTTCAGCAAGGCCGGCAGCAGCGCCGTCGCCTTGTCGAGCGTGTTGCTGGTCACACCCCACCAGATGGCGCGACGCAGGCGACTGTGCTGACGCTCCTGCGATGTAGCCCGGTACCACGCGTCCCTGCCGCGCCACAGCGCCCTGATTTGATCCACAGACTTCGCGCCGCCCACTTCACTCAAGTACTCGAGGAAGATCGGAATCGGCTCCAGCCAGTGGCCGTCGCCGTCGATCACCGGGTGCTTCAGCCTCGCGCGTATCTCTCCCGCTCGATGCTCCATGGCATCTCTCCTCTCGCCATACTATTTCCTCTGATATCGCTAAGCCTGCGAGTCGTCAATCGCCATCGATCACACGAGTGTTTGATGAAAAACGGACATTACTCGCGCCGAGTACGCCAAGTGCGCAACGGCTACCCAACCCCAGGCCGGAGCGAAATTTGAAACTCTTAACTTGGCGATCTTTGCGAGCTTTGCGCGAGACAATCCGAGTGTTTGGCTGCGGACGCGCCGCGCCGAAATTGTCCGCAATAAGTCCGACTTTGAACTATTGAACCTTGAACTTTGAACCGCCGTTAGGCAATTTTCTGCCGCTGGCCGGTCTGGGAAGCGCGCACGATGGCATCCAGCGATCGATGGCGGCGCACCGCGTGATCGAAGTCGGGCTCGATGTTCGAGCCGGCGCGTATCCCTTCGGCAAACTGGACCCACATCTGGCCCACTTCGTACGCGGGACCGTCGTTGCGCACCGCTTCCGGCACCCGCTTGAATCGCTCCGGCACGGGCAACTCTTGCAGCGCCTGGTCGTCCTTGTGTCCCCCCATGAGCTTGCGCTGGTGCTCCCCGCCGCCCTCGCCCCCGCCGATCATCGCGAGCGTGCCCTCTTTGCCGTAAATCTCGAGGCGGTGGCCGCTGCCGTGGTACGGATGAACGCCGCAGCAGGCGTTGACGATGGCGCCGTTTTCGAGCCGGCCCTGAACCGCGACGTTGTCGGGCGAGGTCACATCGACGTATTTTTTTGTGTCGGTCTCGAACCACTGCGGCACCTGCGTGGAAACGATCGCCGACACTTCAGCCAGCTCGCCGACCACCATGCACATGGCGTCGAACACATGCCCGAAGGTAATCGTCAGCGTGTTCGCGCCCAGCGTCACGTCGCGCTGCCAGGTGCGGTCCGAAGGACGAGTCAACACGCCGCTGCCCATCAGCAGCATGTTCACCGCCAGCACCTGTCCGACGTAACCCTGCTGGATAAGCTCGCGCATGTACAGATAGGCGGGCGACGCGCGGCGCTGCAAGCCGGCCATGGTGCGCACGTTATGCTTGCGCGCCAGCGTGGCGAGGTGTTCGGCTTCTTTGGTATTCGCGCCGAGGGGCCATTCGCAAAAGACGTGCTTGCCCGCTTCAATGGCGTTTTTCGCAAGCTCATAGTGAGCCGGCACGCGCACCGCGATCGCCACCGCTTCGACCCGCCTGTCGGCGTTCAATTTTTCGTCGCCGCCATAGGCGCACTCGACGCCGAACTTGTCCGCCGCCGCCTGGGCGGTCTCCGCATGCGCCGTGCACACCGCATACAGCTCGGTTTCGGACACGCCCTTTAGCGCCGGCACATGCGCCCGCGGCCCCCATCTGCCCCCTGCTCCGATAAGGCCGACCCGTAATGGATTGGATTGCGTCATTGTTTTCCTCTTCCGGCGAGAATCTTACGTCTGCTTCGGTTGAGTTAAAGATGCCTCGCTGATCAATTGAATTTGCCCTCACGCTATCGCTAAGCCACCGAGTCGTCAATCGAAAGCGATCGCACAGGTGTTGGATGAAACTTGGCAAGTGATCCGGGAAGAAGGTCACCCTGCGCTGACCCGGGTCTGCTCGAACTCGACGATCTGGTTCCAGACTTTCCACTTCGGGACTTCGGGACTTGCAAGATCCGCCTGACAACGACTTTCGTCCATCGTGGGCAATATTGTGCGTCATGAAATTGCCGCACCGCCCCATTGGCCGGGTTCACTACGGCGGCCAATCACCGAATTCCAGCCTCCATGTTGTCACAAAAGGGCCGAATCGCGCACGTCTTGGCGGCGCGATCGTACTGCCGGGAACCTTGCTGTGAGAATGGCAAATGCCTTGCGTTAGCTATGAAGCGAATATCTGAGCGGAGGAAATCATGAAACCATTTGTCGTCGCTTTTCTCCTGTTGTCCCTAGCGGGCCTTTTTGAGTCTCCGTCCGTGCGCGGAAACGAATTCAAAGCACGAGAAGCAAAAATTGCGCAGTACAAGAAATGGCTTGATACCCTGGGACCTCAAGGTTCTCAGTACTGGAAGCGCCTCGACGCGAGACGCCGGCCCCATCGGTTGTATCTCGGTGAAGGATTCTATCGCGCTGACTTTCAAAGCCAAGAGCGTTTCGTGGACACGTTTTCGAATTACCTTGCGGGGCACCCGGAAAAATTCATGTTGATCGACCTCTACGATGCCGACACCAACAAGCTCGTGGGCGAGTATGGCTTCGGCGGCTTCAAGCTTTACGCAAAGCCTGAGCGGACGGCGGAGCGTCCGCAAGAGTAGACTGACGGGTTCCCTGGACTTTCGACATTTTCTTTGTGGAAACCGCTCTGACGATTCGTCACCCATTACCAGAGCACTTAGGGTCACTCATGAGCCGGCCGGTTTCAAGACGTACAGACCGTTCCCTGGAATTTGTTTTATTCCTTTTTCCTTACTCGCGCGGTTCTCTGACCTTCGGTTACGCGCCCCTGTTCTCAGGTCAATCATTGTAGCAAGACCCCGGAAACGGGGTCGGGAATCTTTTCTTGCCGAGGCGCTCGAAGCAGGAATGGATTTTTTGTCGATCTCAGTGCTACAAATGGCACAAACGAAGGAGGCGACTAACCATGGCGGAAGATTTTGTCGGCACCAAGCGCTGGATACGGCAGGCCACTCCTTATGAGGTTTTCATGGAGGAGCAAACTATCCCCATCCATCGCGGGACGGTGGGATTCTACGACATCCGCGACCTGACTTTGGGATCTTGGAAGCGCATGGGCGGGCAAGGCGCGTTCATCGAGCTTAACGGCTGCGGCGGGCTCCAGGGGCTCTACGTGATCGAAGTACCGGGTGCGGGCGCCATTACGGCTGAAAAGCACATGTACGAGGAGATTTTCTACGTGCTTGAGGGACGCGGCACGACGGAGGTCTGGAGCGGCGAAGATTCGAGCAAGAAGCAGACCTTCGAGTGGCAGCCGGGGAGCCTCTTCTCTCCGCCGCTGAACACTTGGCACCGTATCGTCAATGCCACCTCCAGCGCTGCCCTGCTGCTCGGTGTGACCAACGCGCCGCCGGCCTTCCACCTGTACCGGAGCCAGGACGCGCTGTTCAACAACCCCTACCAGTTCAAGGACCGCTACGACGGGGGCACGGAGTATTTCAAAGCGCATACCGAACTCGGCAAAGATCCGCGCCACGGCCGTGCACGCAACTTCGGCAATATTATCCCGGACGCGGACCGCGTCGAGCTGCCGCTGGATGGCCAGCGCGGCGTCGGCCATCGAACTTTCTTTTGGAGCCTGTCGGGAAATAGTTATAACGGGTTCATCGCGCAATACGCGCCCGGCCGCTACTCCCGCTGCCATGCCCATGAATCCGGCCCGGTGTTGCTATGTTTAGGCGGCAAGGGCTACACCATCACCTGGCCCAGCGAGGCGGGCACGACGCCGTGGAGGGACGGCAAGGGAGAATTGGTTCAGCGCCAGGACTACAAGCCCGGCGGCATCGTGAGCGCCGCCCCGGGCGACGCCGGCTGGTTCCACGGCCATTTCGGCGCATCCAAGGAACCCTTGCGCGTGCTCGCCTTCCTGGGCGGCTATCCCAGACGCGTCAAGGGCGTCCCCGGCAATGATTGGTGGGGTTTGAATCTCGACATCAAAGAGGGCGGCCACACCATCGAGTACCGCGACGAGGACCCGCATATCCGCAAGATGTTCCAGGAGCAATTGGCAACGGAAAGGGCCGAGTTCAATATGCCTGACGAAGCCTATCGGTGAGCGGTTCGAGTCGCGTTGTGGGTGAATAGCGCTACGCGGCCGGCACTTTATCCGGCGTAAAGATCGCCAAGGTGGCGGGCTTTGGCCCGTTATCCCGAGCGAATGCGAGAGATCTAAGAACGATTTTTCCCGGTGGTCGAAATGACAAACCGAGTCCTGCCTTGGCGTGCTTGGCGCGGAAAATTTTTCTGCTCATGATCGCTTTGTGCTGCTACGTTTCGCAATTTTCGCCGCTCGCGCAAAGTTTCCGCCGCCCGTAGCTATCAGAAACAGGGGAGATTCTCGCGCCAAGCACGCCAAGCACGCAATGGCCAGCCAATCCCAGGTCCCAGGGAAGGTTAATCCTTTAACTTGGCGGTCTTTGCGAGCTTTGCGCGAGACAATCCGATTCGGTCGCGGCTTCGCGGCCCTGGGCGCTTCTCAGAAGCCGTTGCGGTGATAGTGAAGCCGGACACCCCCGGACGCCGCCATGCGATCGAAGCGCCGCCGCAGCCAGCGCTTAAAGGGGGTGCGTGTGGGGGCAAACAGCAAACCGAGCGCGAACAGGTCGGTCAGCACCCCCGGCGTAAGCAAGAGAATACCGCCGGCGAGAATCAGCGCGCCGTCCACCAGTTCCTCCGCCGGAATTTGGCCCTGCGACAGATTCAATTGAATTTGCCGCAGAGTGCGCAGTCCCTGCAGTCGCGCCAGCACACCGCCCAGCACTGCGGTCATGATCACGAGAAGTATGGTGTTGAACCCGCCGATGTGGCTGCCGATCTTAATCAGGATGTAAAGCTCGGCCAGCGGCACAATGGTGAATAACAAAATCAAACGGCCCAGCATAATTAACCAATAGCTCTTTTCGCGTCCTCGGGCGATGCCTGGGCGAAAAGATTTCGCTCTACATCACCCCCGCCCCACGCGCCCATTTATACTTGGCGCCGAGGACCGCGACCGGCAATTCCGTCGTGTACGGATACGCCACGATGCCCCGTTCGTAGAGATACTCGCTCGCCTCTTCCACTTCCACGTCACCGACCAGCGACGCCACCACCGGCTTGTCGATGCCATTGGCGCGCGCTTCCTCGACGACCTCGGCGCAGAGTTTGGCGAACACCATCGGCGGCGTGATGATGGTGTGCCAGTAGCCGAGGATCAGGGAATGAATGCGCGGTTCGCCAAGCGCGTAACGGATCGTGTTGGCATAAGTCGTCGGCGGCTCGCCCCCGGTGATATCGACGGGATTGCCGGCGGCGCCGAAGGGCGGAATGAACTTGCGAAAGGCCGCGTCCATGTCGGGCGGCATCTTCATAAGCGAGAGACCGTTATCGACGCAGGCGTCGGAGAGCAGAACGCCCGATCCGCCGGCGCCGGTAATGATGACGACGTTCTCGCCCTTCGGCGTCGGCAGCACTTGCAAGCCGCGTGCAAACTGGAGCAGGTCGTTTAGGCTTCTCGCGCGTATGACACCGCACCGGCGCAGCACGTCGTCGTAAATCTTATCGTTGCCCGCCAGCGCACCGGTGTGCGACGCCGCCGCCCGCGCGCCGAGCGCCGTGCGCCCGGCTTTAAGCATGACGATCGGCTTCTTCTTCGAAACTCGGCTCGCGACTTCGGCGAAGGAGCGGCCGTCTTTCAAATCCTCGCAGTGCATGGCGATCACCTGAGTGTTGTCGTCCTGTTCGAAGTAGGTCAAAAGATCGTCTTCGTCGAGATCGGACTTGTTGCCGAGGCCGACAATGGCCGACACGCCCATGCGCGTGGTACGCGAGAAGCCGATGATCGACATGCCGACGCCGCCCGACTGCGAGCTGAGCGCGACTTTTCCCTTGACGTCGTAGGGCGTGCAAAACGTCGCGCAGAGATTTTGCGGTGTATAATAAAAGCCGTAAATGTTCGGGCCCATCACGCGCACGTTGTGCTTGCGCGCGACGCCCAGCAACTCGTCCTGCAGCGCCTGCTCGCCGACCTCAGCGAAGCCGGAAGGGATCATCACCGCGCCGGGAATTTTCTTCCGTCCGACTTCGTCCATCGCCGCGGCGCAAAATTTCGCCGGTATCGCGAACACCGCCACGTCGATTTCTCCCGCGACATTGAGCACGCTCGGAAACGCCTTGCGCCCGAGGATCTCCTCGGCCTTCGGATGGATCGGGTGAATCCCCCCCTGATAGCCGCCGTTGATCAGATTCTTCATCACCGAATTGCCGATCTTGCCGTCTTCGGCCGAGGCGCCGATCACCGCGACCGAACGCGGATTCATGATCCGCTGCATGGCGCCAAGGATGTCGCTTTGACTGAAGCGCTCTCGCGGCGTGGGTTTGTCGCCGAGGACGATGCGCACGTCGACGGCTTTGGCGCCTTTGTCCGTGGCGAAGATCGGATTTAAATCCACTTCATAAATCTCGGGAAAGTCGCTGACCAGTTTGGAAACTCTGGCGATGATGTCGGCCAACGCCGCGCGGTTGACGCCTTTTTGGCCACGCACGCCCCGCAGCACCACCGCCGCGCCGACCGAATCGAGCATCGACAGCGCGTCCTTCTTACCAAGCGGCGCCAGGCGAAAGGTGATGTCCTTCATCACCTCGACCAACACACCGCCCAAGCCGAAGGCTACCATTTTACCGAAACTGGGGTCGGTGACGGCGCCGACCATCACTTCCCGGCCGCCCGCGACCATTTGCTGAACCTGGACGCCCTGAATATTCGCGTTCTTTTTGTAGGCCCTGGTACTTTGCACGAGTCGAGCGAACGCGCTTCTGACTTCGCCCGGCGATTTCACACCGACGAGCACGCCGCCCGCTTCGGTTTTGTGCAAGATATCGTCCGAAACGATCTTCAGCGCCACCGGATAACGCAGTCGCCCGGCCAGCTTGACCGCTTCGGCGGCGGTTTTAGCCAGGCCCTGTTTTGGCGTGGGAATACCGTAGGCCGCGCAAAGCTGCTCCGCTTCAGGAGCCGATAGCGCCGTGCGGCCGGCGGCACGGGCCTTGTCGATCAAAGCGCGCAAAGATTTCTTGTTCATCATCACCTCCGAAAGTTCGGCATACCATTGATGAATTACCATTCAGCCGGAATGATCGATGGACCGTTTTGGCGGTTATATAATTGATCCGGTCGACGCAGAAAAAGCGCGAATCGAGAAACATTTCTCGCTGCGCTCGAAATGACAGCCGCAATCCAAGTGCTGCCGGTGTCATCCCGAACGCATGTCAGGGATCTTTCTCCAGCTTCCCCGTTCCTAGATGCAGGTTGGGCGAGCCAGGTTGCCGCCCCTCGATGTCCGTTCAGATCGCGCCTTCCCTTTGCGCCTCTTCGATCTCCTCGTCGTCCATGCCCAGAAGCGATTGCAATATTTCGCCGGTGTGCTCGCCCAACAAGGGGGAGCGTTTAACCTCCGTCGGCGAATCCGAGAGCTTGATGGGATTGCCCACCGTGAGAAACTTGCCGCGCTTGGGATGATCGACCTCGACCACGGTGCCGGTGTCGCGCAGCGCTTGCTCCGCGGCGATCTCGCGCATGTCGAGGATCGGGCCGCAGGGAATGTCGTACTCGTTAAGCTTGCGCATGACTTCCAGCTTGTCGAGGGTCTGAGCCCACTGCTCGATGATCTCGAAGCACTTGTCGAGTTTGGGCAGGCGTTTCTCCGGTGTCGCCCATTCGGGATCGGTGATCAGCTCGGGACGACCGCAGAGCTTCATCAACGGCTCCCATCCCGGCGGCTGAATGATGACGTAGATGTAATCATTGGGGCCGCCGCCTTTGGTGCGCACCGCCCAGCCCGGTTGGCCGCCGCCCGAAGCGTTGCCTGCGCGCGGCACGGCGTCGCCAAACACGCCGTTGGGGTACTGCGGATACTCCATCAACGGTCCCGCCGCCAGCCGCTGCTGATCGCGCAGCTTGACGCGGCAGAGATTTAGCACCGTGTCCTGCATGGCGCAGGTCACCCGCTGTCCCCGACCGGTTTTCTCCCGTTGGAACAGCGCAGCGAGAATTCCCGCCACCAGATGAATTCCGGTGCCCGAATCGCCGATTTGCGCGCCGGTCACCAGCGGCGGACCGTCGTCGAATCCCGTCGTGCTCGCCGCCCCGCCGGTGCACTGGGCGATGTTTTCATAGACTTTGCAATCTTCGAAAGGGCCGGGGCCGAAGCCCTTCACCGAAGCGTAAATGATGTGCGGATTGAGGCCCTGGATAACTTCCCAGGTAAAGCCCTGGCGATCCAGCGCGCCGGGAGCGAAATTTTCCACCAGGACATCCGAACGCCGGATGAGTTCGCGAAAGATCTCCTTCCCCTTCTTCGATTTGGTGTTGATCGTGATGCTGAGTTTGTTGCAGTTGAGCATGGTGAAATAGAGACTGTCGACCCCCGGCTTGTCGCACAACTGCCCGCGCGTGATATCGCCGCGGCCGGGCATTTCGACTTTGATCACGTCGGCGCCGAACCAGGCCAGGATCTGCGTGCAGGTCGGCCCCGACTGCACATGGGTCATGTCCAAAATGCGAATCCCGTCTAACGCTTTTCCCATCGATTTACTGTCTCCTTAGAAAGATTCGAACTCGCCACGAAGGCACGAAGAGCACGAAGTTTTTGGATAATTCATTTCCGAACTTCGTGGGGCAATATTTCTTTCCGAACTCCGAGCGTTTTGCGTTGTTTGCGGCTAACCCATCTGAATTCGGGCGCGATGAATCGCGCCCCTACCGCCCTCTGTGGTTAATTCCCTACTTGTACATTGTCTGCGCCTTGGTGCCGGGGGCATACTCGTTGGGATCGACCCAGATGTTGACGATCGCACACTGGCCGCCGGCAACCCGTTCGCGCGCTTGCTCCAGCGCCGCACGAATCTGCCCCGGCTCGCGCACCGCGATACCCCAAGCGCCGAAGGCGTCGGCGAATTTCTCGAAGTTCACGTCGCCGAGCTTATTGCCGATGTTGCCGCGCTCGGGACCGTATTTGCCGATCTGGCCGCAGCGGATCTGGTTCATCGCCGAGTTGTTGCCGATCACCGCGATGTACGGCAAGTTAAAACGCTGCGCCGTTTCCATGTCCCACGAGGTCATGCCGAACGAGCCGTCGCCGTAATAGCACAGCACTTCTTTTTTCGGATGAACAAACTTGGTCGCCATCGCGAACGACGTGCCGACACCGAGGGTGCCGAGCGGCCCGGGGTCCATCCAGTTGCCGGCCTTGCGCGGCTCGACGGCCGTCGCGGTGATCGTCACCACGTCGCCGCCATCGCCGATGTAAACCGTATTGTCCGTCAGAAATTCATTGATTTCGTAGGCGACCCGATAGGGATTAATCGGCACGGACTCGGACCTGAACGACGGCAACAGTTTCTCGTAGGCTTTGCCTTCCGCCGCGCGCAGCTCCTTCATCCACTCGGCGCGGCTCGCGTTGCCTTTCGACGCCCGGCCGCTGGCCGCTTGCTCCACCGCTTTGAGAATCGCGCCGCAATCGCCCACCAGGCCGAGGGAGATATCGCGGTTCTTGCCGACGTTGCGGTAATCGAGATCGACCTGTACGACGGTGGCGTCGGCGCGCAGCCGCCGGCCGTAGCCCAGACGGAAATCGAACGGGCAGCCGACGATCACAATCACGTCGGCTTTGTCGAAGGCATAACTCCTTGTGCGGTTGAAGCCGTGCGGGTCGCCGGGCGCGAAGATCCCGCGCCCCGAGCCGTTCATGTAGCCGGGAACATTGAGCGCGCGGCAGAACTCCACGGCCGCTTCATGGCCGCGGCAGGTCCACACCTGCGTGCCGAACAGCGCGGCCGGTCTTTCCGACTTCGACAATATGTCGGCGAGCCGCTCGATGTCGGCGGGATCGCCGACGGATTTGGTCGAGGCGCGGTACGCGCCAGGCTGGGGAATGCGCGCGCGCTCCAGTGGAACTTTGGCGTCGAGCACGTCGCGCGGGATTTCCAGATAAGCAGGTCCCGGCGCGCCGTTCACCGATTCGCGAAAGGCCATCGAAACCATGTCGGCGATGCGCTCGGTATGCGGCACGGTGGCGGCGAACTTGGTGATCGGCGACATGATATCGACATGGGGCAGATCCTGCAGCGAGCCCATCTTGTGCTGGCTAAGCGCCCCCTGCCCGCCGATCATGAGCAGCGGGCTCTCGGCGCGATACGCGTTGGCGATGCCCGTCATCGCGTTGGTCGTCCCCGGCCCCGCCGTGGTCACGACGCAGCCGATCTTGCCGCTCTGGCGCGAGTAGCCGTCCGCCGCGTGGGCCGCAACTTGCTCGTGGCGCACGTCGATGATCTTGATGCCTTCGTCGAGACAGCCGTCGTAGATGTCGATGATATGGCCGCCGCAAAGCGTCCAGATCACTTCGACGCCTTCGTTCTTGAGCGCCTTGGCGACCAGATGGCCGCCGGATATCACCGGACCGGTCGCCTCTTTCTTGCCTTCGCCGCTGTTTACAGTTGCCATAGAATCCTTCCTCAATTCGGCGTGAGCCGAATTCAATCCGTATTATTCTACCCGCGTTTCGGGGCGCGTTCTCGACAAATTGCGCCAAGCCGCTAACGCAGCGCAATCTTACCGCTTGGAGGCTGAAAAACGAGATCAGGTGGCTTTACCGGCAGGACGCTTGGGTGCAAGAAAGCTTTCCTTCACCGAATTAGCTCTGGCACTGGGCTCTCAAGCCTCGTTGTTCCGCTTACCATACAGAATCCTGGCTGGTCGCTCAAGCTTCGTTGTTCGAGGCGGTGACGGCCCGAGTGCACCGCCTTGCCCGGATCGCGCGCCGCAAGCGAACGGTCGGACTGTACTTGACAGTAGTTGAGCCTCACCCAAGTCGGTAGCGGCTTACACAGACTCCACCGTTCATCGACAGCGGGGAAAGATTCCTCGCTGCCGCTCGGAATGACAAGAAAAAGCTAGTTTCATCTCGAACGAAGTGAGAGACCTTTCCCTATCGCAACCCTGTATCCCGGAGAGCCTATACCGAAAATTACGGGTCGAATGGACTAAATCCTCGCTTTCAATATGCCCTTGATCGGCGCGACTCCCGGCATCTCCCACTCCTCCCACATCTCATCGACCATCTTCTGAATATAGGTAAAATGCTCTTCTTTGAGATGTTCGAAGCGCCCCTGCTTGGTGAGAAACTCCTTGACCGCAATCCTTCCCTTGCCCGACTTGCGCGCGTCGTAGGTGTAAATGATGTGGCCATCGACGATTTCGTAGAGCGGATAGAGACCGCATTTGATGCCCAGCTCGCCCAGCTCATTCGAATAGCGGGGATGATAGTCCCAGCCTTTCGGACAAGGGTCGTAAGTATGAATAAAAGTCGGACCGCCGATCTCGAGCGCCTTGCGCACTTTGTTCAAATAATCCGTGGGCGGATAAGTCGCGCAGGCGGTGGCGACGTAGCGGCAAGTCGGATGACCGACTGCCAGCATGCCCGCAACGTTTTTCTTCCAGCGCCGCTGCATGATCGGATGTTTGGTTCCAGGCGGAGTGAAGGTCGTCTGCGCGCCGTAGGTGGAAAGTCCGGTAGCCTGGATGTCGGTGTTCGCCGCGGATTCGTTGTCGTACATGATGATCAAAAGATCGTAATCGCTCTGCAGCGCCGCGGAGATGCCGCCGATGCCCATGTCGCCGGCGCCGAGATCGCCGGAAAAATTGATGACGTTGATCTTCTCGTCTTTGATTTTGCCCTTGCGCTTGAGCGCGCGCAGCCCCGCGGCCATGCCCACGGCCGAAGAGCCGCCGGCGCCGAGCTGGGTGTGCATCCAGGGCACGATCCAGGGCGTGGTCATGTACGAGGTGTTGGCCACGTACATGCAGCCCGTCGATCCCGTGACCACCGTGCGCGGCCCCGCCGACTTGATAAAGCCGCGCATGGTCGTCGCCGACTCGCAGCCCTGGCAAGTCCGGTGGCCCGAAGTGTAAAACTCTTCCAGCGGAACGTTTTTGACGCCTTTGATTCGCTCGTAATCGATGGTGGGTACAGTGGACATGGCCGTTCCTCCTATTCCCTTAACCCGATCCAGGTTATGAATTCGTCCATGGAATCCTTCTTGATCGCCTGTTGAGTGGTTTCATACATTTTTTGCGCGTCGGCGATGGACAAATCGCGCCCGCCCAAGCCGCCAATGAAGTTGACGATCGCCGGGCGGTTCTTCGCCGGATAGAGGCACGAGCGGATCTCGTGCATCAAGATGCCGCAATTGTCCGGCGAGCCGTGGGCGAAGTCCCGGTCAATGACGCCGACCGCTTTAAAGCGGCTCAAGCACTCGCGCAGCTCGACGGTCGGGAAGGGGCGAAACCAGCGCAGGTTTACGTAGCCGACCTTCTGGCCTTTTTCACGCAGGCGTCTGACCGCCGTGCGCGCCGGAGCCGCCACCGTGCCGATGCCGATCAGGACTACGTCCGCATCCTCGGTCATAAACTCTTCGAAGTAGTAGGGTGCGGAGTAGCGCTCGCCGAACACATTGTTGAATTCTTTATAAGCTTCCTGGATCACTGCGCGAGCCCGTTTCGCGGCTTCCCAATTTTGCCGGCGGATCTCCATGACCCAATCCTCGTTTACTTGCGGCGCGACTGAGATCGGGTTGTCGGGATGGAGCCGGCGCTCGGCGAGATCGTACTGCGGCAGAAATTGCTTGGCGGCCTCGACGGAGGGGATCTTCACCATGTGTTGGGAATGGGTGAGAAACGCGCCGTCCATCGCCAACCCCATCGGCATTCTCACTTTCTTGTCCTCGGCGATGCGGTAGCCGATCAACACGTGCTCCAGAGCTTCCTGGGGCGTTGTGACCCAACAGAGGAGCCAGCCCATGTCGCGGATCGCCATCGCGTCATTGTGCTCGACGCCGAAGGCGCCCGGATCGTCGAGCGCGCGGTTGCCGACGACGAAAAGCGGCGGCAGACGGTCGGTGGCGGTGACCACCAGCGCCTCCATACCGTACATCCAGCCCGTGCCGCTCGAGCCGCCGAAGGCGCGCGCGTTCACCGAACTGGCGTGCTTGACGATCTCGAACTGCGAATGTTCGCTGTCGGCGATGATGTACTCGGCGTCGAATTGCCCGTCGGCGATCAGTTTGGAAAGCGCGTCCATCACTTCGGTGTAGGGGCGGATCGGGTAGGCGGCGATCACATCCACATCGGCGAGGCGCACGCCCTGGGCGACGGCCTGGCAGCCGTTTAAAAGGTCTTCGCGCTCGTAGACACCCGAATGATCCGATTTCGCTTGTGCGACTGCGACGCTCATACTTCAACCTCCTCGGTTTTTCTGACCGGTACGATCTTTCCCTCGGCCATCACTTCTCCCTGAGTGACGGTAATGCCCTTGCCGGTGACGAAGGGATACGAAACCCGGTCTTTGCCTTTTTTGCCCTCGACCCATTGGATGTAGTCCTTGGGATCTCTCTTCCAGTGCTCCCAGGGGCTCGAGTCGTCCTCGAATTGGAGCTCATCGACCATGACGATGCACTCTTTGACCGGGCAAACCTGCGCGCATTTGCCGCAGCCGACGCAGTACTGGTAGTCGACGTCGTATAAGCCGTCGGTGGTCGGATCGAAACACTCGTCCGGACACTCGGCCCAGCAGAGAGTACACTTGGTACAGAGATCAAAACGCACTGCCGGTCTCTGCGTCTTGGTCGTGCCGCGTTTGAAGCCGGGGTTTCTGTTCTGCCCGCGCGGACCCATTTCGAAGCCGCGCTTGACGGCCGGCACCACGGCTCCCTCCTGCATCTCGAACCATTTGGGCAGCACGGGAACTTCATGGGGCCACTCGATCCCCTCGTCCGGCGTTACCGTCCGCACGCGCGGCGGCTTCGCTTCCTGCCTGAGCGACTCGTAGGCGGCGCGCGCCGCCTCCGCCCGGCGCTTGTCCTTGGTCTTGTCCAGCAGATAAGCCTCCACCGCCTCGATGCTGATCAGGCTGGGATCGATGGCCGCGATGCCGCCGAGGGTTCGCTCGTGGGTGAAGTCGTCCTTGTTCACCCAGAGCCCGGCGAGGCTGGCGTCGCCGTCGAGAATCGCGAGGCGAAAGCTGTAAGGTTTTTTGCCGATGAACTTGAGCAGCTCTTCGTGACTTTTTCGGGAAAACACCAGCAGGCAGCCGTCCTTGACCACTCTTTCATTGATCGGCCGGATGCCGTGCCAGCCCCAAGGCTCGACGCCTTTGCACATGGTATCGTCCAATACGACCGAAATGTTCGCCTCGTCGATCTCGAGCTTGGCGCCGCACTCCGCTTCCAACTCCTCCTCGGCAAGATCCGGAGAAACGAACGCGAAATATTTGCACGGGATGCCGTTTCGCTCCGGCGAATCGCTGTAACGGCCGTTGGAAAAAGCCCGCTGGCCCATGCGGCTCGCGATCATGACGATGTCGCTGCCGATCTTTTTACCCAGGTTCTTTTGAAAAATGCCTCGATAGTTGACCTCGACGCGCTTGATCATGAAATCCTCCTCTCCTTAGGTGAGATTTTGGCTTGCCCGGTTTACCGGCTGGGGGCCCGACAGCACGCTTTCTTCGACCTCCTCGATGTGGCGGAGCATTTCGCTGCGAGCCCTGGCCTTGTCGTGCTTTTCGATGGCGGCGACGATGCGGCGGTGCGCGTCGATGGAGGATTGGCGCCGCTTATCGGTCTGCAGCGATTCCTCGCGGCTCCGGCTCAGCATCTCCATCAAGCCCGACACGAGTTTCTGCAAGGCTTGATTGCGCGTGGCGCGGCCGATGGTGAAATGCAGTTCGGCATCCGCCTCCACCCCCGTTGCGCCGCGGCTCACGGCGTCTGTCTGTTTGGCGACGATTCGTTTCAATTGAGCGATGTCGTTCCGCGTGGCCCGCTCCGCCGCCAACGCCGCAATATGCGGTTCGATCAGTTTGCGCATTTCGAAAACATCGGCCAGCGCCTTTTTCTCGTCGATCAACAGCAGCGCGAGCGGACCGACCAACGATTCGACCGGCAGGTCGGCAACAAAATTGCCCGTGCCCGTTCGGCTGACGATGAGCCCCTGGGATTCCAGCGCGCGCAGCGCCTCGCGCACCGAGGTTCTGCTGACCTTGAAGGTTTCCGCCAGCTCGCGCTCGGACGGCAACTGGTCTCGGGCTTTGAACCTTCCTTCCTTGATCAGCTCGTGAATCTGGCTGAATACTTCCTCGTGGATTCGGGTCTTTTTAATGGCGTGGAGCATATTTTAGGTCCGACTGTCTGCTGGTCTGACCAGTTATCGCATATCGGGCCGCTAGTCAACACCTGTCGCTCCGGTTTCGAGCAGCCCCCGCGTTCGGCGAAAATTATCTTTGTGGCGCCGCCCGGCGCATGCGCGTCAGGCAGCCAACCCTTGACCTTGTTACGCCGGACCCTTATGGATATCGAAAGCCGCGAGGCGTATTCTAAGATCGACAAAAGCCGTAAGACCCCGCGCTCTTCCCTGGAGACTTGACGAAATGCCCGAACCGGATCTCACTCGCCTGCACTCCATCCTTGCGGCACTGGCGCCGCAAGGCCGGGCGGCGCTCCTGCCGGCCTTGCACGCCGCACAGCAGGTCCATGGTTGGATACCCGAAGCCGTTGCGACGGAAGTGGGCCGGGTTCTGGGCGTGCCGCTCGCCGACGTGCACGGCGTGATCGATTTCTATGAGATGCTCTCCCGCCGGCCGATGGGCCGGACCGTCGTGCGCGTGTGCAGCGCGCCCGTGTGCGCTCTGGCGGGAAGTGATGAATTGTCGGATGCCCTATGCCGCCATCTCAAAATCGCGCCGGGCGAAGTCGGCTCGGACGGTGAGTTCACCGTCGAACCGGCTCCCTGCTTGGGTTTGTGCGATCACGCCCCCGCGCTTCTCGTGGGCGAAACCGCTCTGGGACGCGCCGATCCCGGCCGTGCGGCCGCGCTCTGCGCGCGCGACGGCGAGAAACCAATCAGCTTTGTCGGCGGCGATATTCGTATTCTTACGGCCAACTGCGGTCAAGGCCGTCCCGCCTCCTTGGTCGATTATACAAGCGGCGGCGGTTATACCGGGCTGAAGAAGGCATTGGCGCTGATGCCCGAAGAGGTGCTCGCGGAGGTAAAGGCTGCGGGTTTGGTGGGCCGCGGCGGCGCCGCCTTTCCCACGGGCATCAAGTGGGAAGGCGCTGCGAAGGCGCAAGGCCGGCCCAAATACATCGTGTGCAACGCCGACGAATCCGAGCCCGGGACGTTCAAAGACCGCATTCTCATGGAAGAAGATCCCCACCGCACCATTGAAGGGATGATCATCGCCGCCCATGCAGTGGGCGCCCGCCGCGGTTACATCTACGTTCGCGGCGAATATCCTATCGCGTTCAAAACCATGAGCCATGCGCTCGAGGAAGCGCGGCAGGCCGGGCTGCTTGGCAAGGACATTCTCGGCTCGCGATTGGAGTTCGATATCGAAATGCGGCTCGGCGCCGGCGCCTATATCTGCGGCGAAGAAACCGCGCTTTTGGAATCCATCGAGGGCAAGCGCGGCCTCCCGCGCATCAAACCGCCCTTTCCTACCACCCACGGCTTGTTCGGCAGGCCCACCGTGATTAACAACGTCGAGACCTTCTGCAATGTTCCGCTCATCCTCGCCGACGGCGCCGCAATGTATCGGAAAATCGGAACGGAGCGCTCGCCTGGTCCAAAGCTATTTTGTGTATCGGGTCAGATCCAAAGACCCGGGCTTTACGAGGTCCCGTTCGGCGTGACCCTGCGCCATTTGCTCCTCGATCTTGCGGGCGGTCTGGAAAAGGGACGAAAACTGCAAGCGGTGCTTATGGGCGGCGCGGCGGGAGCCTTTGCCGCCGAGAAAGACCTGGACGTGGTTCTGTCCTTTGAAAGCTTAAGCGCCGCGGGGTTGCCGCTCGGCTCAGGCGCCGTGATGGTTTTCGACGATGGCGCGGACCTCCGTGACGTGCTGAAGCGGCTGGCGCACTTCTTTGCGGACGAAAGCTGCGGTAAATGTTACCCCTGCCAGCTCGGCGCCCGGCGACAGTATGAAATTCTCGACCGCGCCGCGGCCGGGCGCCCCCTTGCCGGCGACCGCGATCGCTTATCGGACATAGGCGGCACGATGATCGACGCCTCGCTCTGCGGTTTGGGGCAAACGGCGGCCACGGCGGTCTTGAGCGCAATGAGATTGTGGCCTGAGATGTTCGAGAAAACGAAATGATCCGTGTTCGTGTTCGTGGCGCGTGTTCGTAAGATCCGGACGATCCCGTAACCCGAGCACGAGCACGATTTCTTAGCGAGGACCAGCATGGCTGATGTTACACTCACCATAGACGCCGTGCCCGTCACGGTGTCCGAAGGAACGACGATCCTCAAAGCGGCGGAGCAAGCCGGGCGGCAAGTTCCGACCATTTGCTATCATGACCACTGCACGGCCAACGGGCTGTGCCGCATCTGCGTGGTCGAAGTCGACGGAGTAAAGCCGCTTTTGCCGGCCTGTCTGAGCCCGGTGAGCGACGGCATGAAAGTCTCTACTTCGGGGGCGCGCGCCGAGCGCAGCCGCCGCACCATCCTCGAGATGCTCGCCTCCGCCGTGGATCTTTCCGAAGCGCCGGAGATTAACAAGTACCTCGAGGATTATGGCGCTGACCGTGCGCGCTTTCCCGAAGCGGAGCGGCGCGAGTATCCGGTGCTCGATGACAACCCGATGTATATTCGCGACTATTCCAAATGCATCCTTTGCTGGCGTTGCGTTCAGGTGTGCGCCGACGACGCGCAGTTCACCTACGCGATCAATTTTAAAGACCGGGGATTTGACACCGGTATCGGCACCTTCTTTGACAAGCCCATGCCTGAAACGACCTGCGTCTTCTGCGGCCAATGCGTCGGCGTCTGCCCCACCGGCGCGCTCAAGTCGAAGCGCGAGGCGCTGCTGGAGCAGGGATTGAGCCTGGATGAAATCATGCAAGCCTCGAGAGGCGGCAAGAAGCGCCGGAGGAAGTCACCGTGATCACGGCCGATCGCATCGTACCGACCACATGTCCCTACTGCGGCGTCGGCTGCAACCTGGAGCTGCACATCACAGACGACTTTGTCTACAAAGTCACATCCCCGTTCGCTGCGGTGGTCAATCGCGGCAATCTATGCGTCAAAGGACGCTTCGGCTACGACTTCATCTACAACAAGGACCGCGTGACGACGCCGCTCGTTCGCAAAACGGCGCAAGCGCCCGGCGCGCGCACCCAGGCGTTTGAGCGCGAGCAGTGGCGCGAAGTATCCTGGGATGAAGCGCTCGATTACACCGCGGAGCGGCTCGTCGAAATTTTGAAGCGCGACGGCGCCGATGCCATGGCGGTCTATTGCTGCGCCAAGGCCACCAACGAGGACAACTATCTTTTGCAGAAGCTTTTCCGCGCGCTGTTCCGCAGCAACAACATCGATCACTGCACGCGCCTGTGCCATGCGGGCTCGGTGATGGCCCTGCAAATGGCACTCGGCTCATCGGCCATGAGCAACACCGCCGCCGAGGTCATTGACAGCGACGTCTTTATCGTCACCGGCTCCAACACCGCCGAAACCCATCCGATCATCGCGCTGCAAATGAAAGCGGCGGTGGCCAATCACGGGGCCAAGCTCATCGTCGTGGACCCGCGGCGGGTGGAGATGGTCAACTGGGCCGCGCTCTGGCTGCCCGAGAAACCGGGAACCGATGTGCCGCTCTTTTCCGCCATGGCGCATGTCATCATCAAGGAGAAACTTTATAACCGGGACTTCATCGAGCGGCGCACCGAAAGCTTCGAAGAATTCTCCAGGTCCGTGGAGAAATTTACACCCGAATATGCGGAGGCGATTTCCGGCGTCGACCGCAATCTGATCGTAGACGCCGCGCGCATGTACGCAACCGCGAAGAACGGGGCGATCTATTGGGCGCTGGGCATTCCCGAACACTCGCACGGCACCGACAACGCCATGTCGCTCATTCATCTGGCGCTGCTCACCGGCCACATCGGCCGCCAAGGCACCGGTCTCAATCCGCTGCGCGGTCAGAACAATGTGCAGGGCGCGTCGGATTCCGGCGCCATGCCATGGCATTACCCAGGCTATCAGCGCGTCGACGACGAAAAGGCGGCGCGCAAATTCGAGCAGGCGTGGAACTGCGAGCCCGGCAGTTTGAACCGCAAGCTCGGCCTCACCACCACAGAGATCATGAGCGAGATAAGACCGGGCGGCGTGCGCGCTCTGCACATCATGGGCGAGAATCCGATGATGTCGGAGCCCAATCTGAACCACACGCGCCATATGATCGAGCAGTTGGAGTTTCTGGTGGCGCAGGATTTGTTTATCAACGAATCGGGCGCCTATGCGGACGTCTTTCTACCCGCGGCTTCGTGGGCCGAGAAAGAAGGCACATTCACCAACACCGACCGCCGCGTTCAGCGGGTGCGTAAGGCGCTGGAGCCGCGCGGCCAGTCGCGACCCGACTGGGAAATCATCTGTGATCTTGCCGGGCGCGTTGAAAAGAAGCTTGGCCGTCCCCAGACGGCCTTCTGGGCGTATCAGAGTCCCGCCGAAGTGCTCGAAGAGATGGGCCGTGTCGTCCCTGAATACGCCGGCGTAAAATACGGGCGCATCGAGAAAGAAGGATTGCAGACGCCGGTGTGGGACGACAACCACCCCGGCACCCCTTATCTCTTCGCCGAAACTTTCCCCAGCGGCAGGGGCAAGTTCCATCCGCTCGAGTACGTGCCGGCCGTGGAGATGCCCGATGACGAATACCCGTTCATCCTCACCACCGGCCGCCTGCTCGAACACTGGCACGGCGGCACCCTCACACGCCATTCAAAGCTCGATGACCTCTTCCCGGAAGCGCGCATCGAGATCAATCCGGCGGACGCCGCCCGTCTCAAAATCGAAGACCGGCAAACCGTCCGGGTCTCATCGCGGCGCGGCACCATCGTCCTGAGCGCATGGGTGACGCCGCGCACGACAGTCGGCGTGGTTTTCATCCCGATGCACTTTGTCGAAGCCGCCGCCAATCTGCTCACCATCGACGCCCTGGATCCGCTGGCCAAAATTCCCGAGTACAAAGCCTGCGCGGTGCGCATTGAACTGGCCACGCGGGCAGAAGTCACGAATCCCAAGGCAAAAGTGGAAAGAGGGCGCTATTAATCTCTCAACTTGGCGATCTTTGCGAGCTTTGCGCGAAATATTCCGGTGTTTGGTTGCGGCTCTGCCGCGCTGGGTCCTTCGTGGTGAAATATCCGTATCGCCCTTGGTCAGGGGTTGGCCGCGTTGTAAAAAGCTATTGACAGGAGATGGCCGAAAGTGATTTAGCAGAGCCAAAAGG
>CAZILB010000021.1:0-1056 GCA_964539925.1 uncultured Syntrophobacter sp.
TTCCCCAGAACCGATTGCTCAGGGCGAACTGCAAAACGTTGCGCCGGTTGACGCGGTCATATCCGTCCATGATCGGGATCTTGCGCTGATTGACGGCAGGCACGAAGAGATAGCGGATTTCGGGTTCCAGCACATGCTTGACCGCGCTCAGCCCGAAGCGCTGGAATGAAAACACCCGGCTCACCGCCGTCCCGACCTGGCCGCGCAGTTCGACCAGTTCGCGCGAGATATTGCGGTCGGAGGAGTTCGGGTTCGAATAGAGGTGATAGAGAGTCTCGCGCGGCGCCACGCTGAAAGAGCCGAACAGATGCGAAGCCAGCCGGAACGGCATCACAAGCTCCGGCCTGAGGTCGAGGCGAAGGCCGTCGCCCCTATCCCGCCTTAGATAATTGACGCCCTCGGCGCGCCAGCGAAACTCGAGCGGCAAACCAGCCAGAGAACGCCGGCCCCAAAACGCCAGTTGCGGCGTGCGCTGGAAGGTCGATTGGTCCGGTTGAATGAAATCTTGAAAAAAATTCCACTCGCCCTTGACGAAAGTATCGCCCCAGTTTTTGAACAAGCCGAAACGGGACGCGCCGTAACGGCTACGCCGCATATTCCCCCCTTCCAGACCGGAAAGATCGAGCCGATCGACCAGCTCGCGGGTGAACAAATCATCGCGATAGACGGCAAAATCGCTGAAGGTCAACCAGTCGGACGGAGTGAAATAGCGGTGCGTGCCGATAAGGCTCCAACGGTCTTGCGGGATCCGCGGATCCGCAATGGTACGATTAACAATGTCGCCTTCGGCATCTTTGCGCATCGACTCGTTGAAATAGGAGGTTTGAATCCGAAAGTCGGAGTCCCGCGAAAACATCGTCCGCAACTCCGTGAGAAAACCAACGCGGGTACGGGTCTCGAGATTAAAAGACAGCGTGGCATCCGTGCTCTTTGAGATCGCCCAGAAAAACGGTTGGAGATATTGAAAGCCGTCCCGGGTCGAGGTGCCGAGTTTGGGAAAAAGAAAACCGGTCTGCCGTTCGGTGCGCAGGGGGAAAAAAGCGTAGGGCAGATAAA
>CAZILB010000021.1:1156-2814 GCA_964539925.1 uncultured Syntrophobacter sp.
ACTTCGTCGGCTTTAAGAATCATCTCCTGGCGCTTGATTTCGACGTTGCCGGTCGCTTCGATTATATTGCCGCCGTCGCTCGCTGATAATTTGTCCGCCGTCACAGCGATCTCGCCGGTAGCCCCCTGGGCATCCCTGGTCGGTTGAGCCGCATATACAGAAGGAGCGGAAGCGAAAACCCATCCGCAAACAAGCAGCGCGACCAAGCCGACCCGGACTTTCATGATCCCTTTATTGGCGTTCAAGAAGTGAAACTATCTACAGCCCCGGCGGCGCTTTGCGACGCCAGCTGTTCGAGCATCGGGCGAATTTCGCCGAGCAGATAAAGCGATCCCGCCACCACGATGATGTCCTCCGGGCTGGACTCGTCCACAAGCACACGCAAAGCCGTGCGCGAATCGCGAATCGCGCGATGCGGAAGCCGCCGTTTCAACCCGTCGGCCAGTTTCTCCGGCTCAGCGCTTCTCGCCATCGCCACCCGCGTAAAAACGATTTCGTCGACAACTTGGGACAGGGCGCCGACCATCAAATCCCATTCTTTATCGGCCATGGCGGCAAACAGAAGCTTGACTTTGCGTCCGGGTGGAAAATCCCTAATCTCGTCGATCAGCGCTTGCACCCCTTCGCTGTTGTGGGCGCCGTCCAGAATGACGGTCGGACGAGCCAACATCACTTCCAGCCGACCCGGCCACCGCACGGTGGCCAGCCCTTTTCGCAAAGCCTGATCCCCACAAGGAAAGCGCTCGCGTGCCAATTCCAGAGCGGCCAGCGCCACTGCGGCATTGGCCCTCTGATGTCTGCCTCTCAGCCCCAGAGTCAAATTTAGAAAATGCTGTTTTATACCCCTATAATCGAAAACCCCTTCATTTTTCAAGGAAAATCCGAAATCTGTACCGAGAAAGAAAGCCGCAGAGCCGCGCTGCTCGGCAATTGCTTTGATTAGCTGGGCCACATCCTCAGGCATTCGCCCGCAAACCACGGGCACACCGGTCTTGATAATCCCGGCCTTTTCGCGGGCGATGGAGAAAACATCGGCGCCAAGATACGCTTGATGATCAACCGAAAGAGTCGTGATGGCCGAAACCATCGGTGAGACCACGTTGGTGGCATCCAGGCGGCCGCCCAAACCCACTTCGACCACCGCGACATCGACGTTCTGACGGGCAAAGTAAACAAATGCCATGACCGTGACGAACTCGAAAAATGTCAGCGCCACGGCGGCGGCCCTTCCCTCAATCTCTTCGGTCATGGCGACAACTTCGCCTTCGGTGATTTCATCGGCGCCGACACGGATGCGCTCGGTAAAGGACACCAGGTGAGGCGAGGTATAGAGCGCCGAGCGATAGCCCGCCATGGATAGAACATGATGCAGCATTGCGGCGGTGGAGCCCTTGCCGTTGGTGCCGGCGATATGGAGGGACGGAAAGCGTTTTTCCGGATGGTCGAACGCCGCCAGGACCCGACGCATGCGATCCAAGCGCAGATCGATCATACCGCCGCGCAGATGATAGATTTTTTCTAGGGTATCCGAATAGCTATTCATGAAGAGAACGGGGGATAGCCCCCCTTGCCGTGCTTGGATGCTTTTGCAGCGCGCACCAATTTTCCGGGAGTCGAAGACTCTCAGATTTGGATATTCCTCGCGCCGAGGCGCCAAG
>CAZILB010000021.1:2914-31986 GCA_964539925.1 uncultured Syntrophobacter sp.
TTTCCGGGAGTCGAAGACTCTCAGATTTGGATATTCCTCGCGCCGAGGCGCCAAGTACACCATCCTGCCCCCCCTTGCTCTCTTTGCGAGCTTTGCGCGAGATCATCCGATTCGATTGCGGCTTCGCCGCTCATGGCCTCCGGGGTGAGATGCTTTCACTGCGTTTTCGCCGCCTGTTTCATCGCCTGTTTAAGCCGCGCCACAAAGGCGCCGGCTTGGGCAATCTTTGCCGATTTGCTCTTGGCTTTCTCGATCTTTTCCACCAGCGCGCTGCCGACCACTGCGGCGTCGGCAAACCCGCCGATCCACGCCGCCTGCTCGGGCGTCGAGATGCCGAAGCCCACGCCCACGGGCAGCGATGAGGCCCGGCGCACCCGCGCCACCTGCGCGCGCAAGTCCTTATCGAACGAGCGGCGCGCGCCCGTGACTCCGGTCACGGAAACATAGTAGATAAAGCCGCGCCCCAGCCGCGCCGCCAAACGGACGCGATTCGGGCCGCTGGTCGGCGACAACAAGAAAATCAAATCCAATCCTGCCGCGTCGCTCCAGCGCTTCAGTTCGCCGCTCTCTTCCGGCGGCATGTCGACGCAGAGCACGCCGTCGGCCCCGGCGTTCGCCGCCTCGGAAGCAAACGCCTCAAGGCCAAAGCGAAAGAACGGATTGAAATAGCCGAAGAGAATCACCGGCACTTGAGAGCGGCGCCGGAACTCGCGCACCAGGCCAAATATCGCCGGCAAGGAGACCGGTCTTTTCAATGCCCTTTCGGAGGAGCGCTGAATGGTCGGACCATCGGCCGTCGGATCGGAGAAGGGAATCCCCAGCTCGATGGCGTCGGCGCCGCCCCGTTCCAGGGCGTGCATGATCTTCAACGTCGTCGCCAGATCGGGGTCTCCCGCGGTAATGAATGGAATCAGCGCGGCTTCGCCGCGTTTTTTCAATTCCGCAAATGTCTTCTGAATCCGGCTCATGGTTCGTTCAAAGTTCAACGGTTCAAGGTTCAACGTTCAGCGGAATGCCTCTCCCCTTGAACGTTTGAACCTTGAACCATCCTTAAAATGTCACTCCGAGATAATCGCCGACGGTGATCATGTCCTTATCGCCCCTCCCCGACAAATTGACGATAATCGTGCGCCGTTTGCTTAGCCGCGGCGCCAGACGCGCCACCGCCGCGATGGCGTGGGCGCTTTCCAAGGCGGGAATGATGCCTTCGATTTCCGCGAGCAGCTTGACGCCCGCGATCGCTTGGTGATCGGTGGCCGCAGCGAACTTCACCCGGCCGCAGTCGCGCAAAAAGCTTAGCTCCGGACCGACGCCGGGGTAATCCAGGCCGGCGGCCACCGAATGGGTCTCTTTGATTTGCCCTTTGGCATCCTGCAGCACATAGCTTTTGCTGCCGTGCAAAACTCCCACCGTGCCCCCCTGAATCGACGCGGAGTGCTTGGCGGTGCCCAGGCCCAGGCCGGCCGCCTCGACGCCGAGCATTTGAACCTTGAGGTCGCGGACAAACGGAAAGAAAAGCCCCATGGAATTGCTGCCGCCGCCGACGCAGGCAACCAGATAGTCGGGCAGGCGGCCTTCGCTTTTCAGTATCTGGCGGCGCGCTTCCCTGCCGATCACCGATTGGAAATCGCGCACCATCATCGGATAGGGATGCGGGCCGGCAACGGAGCCTATCAGGTAGTAGGTGCTGCGCACATTGGTGACCCAGTCGCGCAGCGCCTCGTTCATGGCGTCCTTGAGCGTCTTGCTGCCCGACGAAACCACCCGGACCTTGGCGCCGAGGAGTTTCATGCGAAACACATTGAGCGATTGGCGCCGCACGTCTTCTTCGCCCATAAAGATTTCGCATGTAAGGCCGAAGCGCGCCGCCACCGTCGCCGTCGCGACGCCATGCTGGCCCGCGCCGGTCTCGGCAATGATGCGCCCCTTGCCCATGCGGCGGGCGAGCAGGATCTGGCCGATGGTGTTATTGATCTTATGCGCACCGGTATGGCAGAGGTCTTCGCGCTTGAGATAGATTTTCGCGCCGCCGAGCTTTTGCGTCAGCCGTTCGGCGAAGTAAAGCGGCGTCGGCCTGCCGACATACTCGCTGAGATAATGCTGGAATTCCCGGTGAAACGCCCGGTCTCGGCGCACCCGCGCATAGGCCTGCTCGAGCTCGGCCAGTGCCGGCATCAGAGTCTCGGCGACATAGCGCCCGCCGTAGGGGCCAAAATGGCCGCGCCGGTCAGGCACCTTTGGCAGCCGCGATAAATTCCTTGAGTTTCCCATGATCTTTGATCCCCGGACGCAGCTCCACGCCGCTGCAAACATCGACGCCGTAGGGGCGCACCCGCCGGATCGCCTCGCCGACATTATCGACGCTGAGACCGCCGGAGATAATCAGTTTGCCGGCGTCAATGCCCTCCAGCCACTCCCACGGAAACGACGTTCCCGACCCGCCGTAGCCGGGCGACCAGGAGTCGAGTAAATAATAGTCCGCCGGAAATTGGCTCATCCGATCCAGCGAAGCTTTTTCTTTCAGGCGAAACGCTTTGATGACCGCCAACTCCCAACCCCGGCAATAGTCCGGACTCTCCTCACCGTGAAACTGTAAACCGCGATATACCGAATCGCCGCCGACAACTTCGCGCACCCGTTCTTTGGTTTCGTTGACGAATAGGGCCACGCTGAACAGGCCTGAGGGCAAAGCAGCGATGATCTCTGCAGCCGCTTGCGGCGCGATGCAGCGCGAGCTCGGCGGATAAAAATTAAACCCCAGCAGGTCCGCGCCGAACTCCAGCGACTTTTCCGCGTCGGCCAAATTCGTAATGCCGCAGACTTTGACTTTCACCATTACCTGTTACTCAAAAGGGGATTTACTCGCGCCAAGGCGCCAAGTACGCCAAGGATAGGTTGAGGTTGAGGTTAAGGTCGAGGTTGAGAAGGTCCTGTGCCTTAACCTAAACTTAGCCTTAACCTTATCTTGTCCCCCCCTTTGCGGACTTTGCGGACTTTGCGCGAGATATTCCGCTCTCCGGAGAATGGGACAGTCCCCTTTTTCGGAAGGGGGACTGTCCCATTCTCCTCAAGCCAGTAGTTCTCGCAGCTTTTCCCCCGGCTCGGGGGAGCGCATCAAGGACTCGCCGATCAAAAAGGCATGAATGCCGCAGCGCTCCATCCGTCGGATCTGCTCCAGGCTGTCGATGCCGCTTTCGCAAACCGCCGCCATGCCGGCGGGAACCAGCGGCGCCAGGCGCTCCGCGGTCGCCAGGTCCACCTCGAAGGTCTTCAGATCGCGGTTATTGACGCCTATCAATTGCGCTCCCGCTTCGACCGCAGCCGCCAACTCGTTTTCCGTATGCACTTCCACGAGAGCATCCAGGCTCAAGTCGGTCGCCTGCTGGCGCAAATCCCGCATTCGCTTGGCATCGAGCATAGCGGCGATCAACAACACCGCGTCAGCGCCGCAAGCCCGCGCCTCAAAGAGCTGGTAGGGATCGATCGTGAAATCCTTACGCAGGAGCGGCAGCCCCACGGCGGCGCGAATGTCTTCCAGGTCCCGCAGGCGGCCCTGAAAAAAGCGCTCCTCGGTCAACACCGAGATCGCGCTGGCGCCTCCCGCCGCGTAACTCCTGGCGATCGCCACCGGATCGAATTCGGCGCGAATCAATCCCTTCGACGGCGACGCCTTCTTCACTTCGGCGATGATCCGGCGCCGGTCGCCGCTCAGGGCGCGCGCAAAGCCTCGTACCGGAGCCGAGAACAACGGCCGCTCGCGGAGCCGGGCAAGGGGCATCTCCCGCCGTCGGCGCTCGACGACGCCGCGCACATGCTCGGCGATGGTCGTGAGGATATCGGCCATGGAAAATCACGCGGCGTTGGTCACTTCGACCAACTGCTCAAGTTTTAGCCGCGCATTTCCCGAATCGATGGACTCGGCTCCAAGCCGAAGACCATCCTGGAGCGTTGGGGCGCTGCCGCTCACGAAAAGCGCCGCGCCGCTGTTGAGCAAGACCACGTCGCGCGCCGCTCCCGGCTTGCCGTCGAGCACGGCGCGTACGATCACCGCGCTTTCCTCCGCGCTGCCGCCGTGCAACTCCGCCAGCCCGCAGCGCTTGAGGCCAAACTGTTCCGGTTCGATGACATACTCGTTCACCGCGCCGTCGCGCAGCTCGGCGACTTGGGTTGGGCCGCAGAGCGAAATCTCGTCCAGCCCTTCGAGACCATGGACCACCAGGGCGCGCGCGCTGCCGAGATTTTTCAGCACATGGGCGATCATCGCCACCAGCTCGCCGCTGTAAATGCCGATCAATTGATACTTCGCCATGGCCGGGTTGGTGAGCGGGCCGAGCAGATTAAAGATCGTTCGGATGCCGATATCGCGCCGCGGTTGAACCGCATATTTCATCGCCTCGTGGAGCAAGGGGGCGAACAGAAAGCCGATGCCGATCTGGGCGATGCACTTTTCCACGCGCTCTTTCGGCGCATCGACTTTGACGCCCAGGGCCCCGAGCACGTCCGCGCTGCCGGATTGGCTCGAAACCGAGCGGTTGCCATGCTTCGCCACCGGGACTCCGGCGCCGGCGACCACGAAGGCGGCCGTCGTCGAAATGTTGAAAGTCCCCTTCTGATCGCCGCCGGTGCCGCAGGTATCCAGCACCGCCTTCGAGCCGACGTTGACCCGGTGCGCCTTTTCGCGCATGACCCGCGCCGCGCCGGTGATTTCCTCGACGGTTTCCCCCTTCATGCGCAGTGCGGTGAGAAACGCGGCCACCTGCAACGGCGTCGCCTCGCCGGTCATAATCTGGTTCATCACGTCGATCATTTCCGCTTCGGAGAGATTCGCGCGACGGACCAATTTATCGATGGCTTCTCGGATATTCATGATGGCGTTGCCGGGCTCACTTGCTGGCGGCAAAGGCTTT
Source organism: uncultured Syntrophobacter sp. (assembly GCA_964539925.1). GTDB lineage: Bacteria > Desulfobacterota > Binatia > UBA9968 > UBA9968 > DP-20. The sequence goes on from CAZILB010000021.1 coordinate 7,822, forward strand.
GGGGAAGTTTTCCTTGGTTCTCAGCGTTTCAACGGCTTTTTCCGCATCCGCGCGGTTGTTGAACTTGCCAACGCTCACCCGGTACCAGGTCCTGCCGCCGCTCTCTACCTCGGTCACATACGCGTTGTAGCCTTTATTTTTTAGCCGATCAACCAATTGATTGGCCGACAGATCGTCGGGAAACGCATTCACCTGGGCGCGCCACAAATCATCCCGGTCTTTGCTGTCGCGCGCCGCGCCGGGCGGCGATTTGCCCGGGGCGGCGCCGGGCGGCGGAGCTTTGTCGCTTTTCGCGGTTGCGACATGCTCGGCCGCAGCCCCGGCTTTGCTCGACGGTTTGGCCTCCTTGGCATCGCTGCTCTTTGCCGGCGCCGGTGACGGAGCGCGCGAAATCTGGGCGGCGGAGCTGTCGAAGGTGATCTCATTTCTGGGCGGCGGCGCCGCCGCGCTTGCGCCCCCTTGACCGCTCGGGCGAACCGGAATCTTTACCAGCGGCTCTTCCTGTTTCATCACTTTGTTTTCTTCGATGACTTTGCCGACGAAAACTCCCAAGATAAAAATAAGCGTCGCAGTGAGCGCGAAAGCGCCGCCCAACAAAACCATCTGGCCGCGACTGAAATAAAAGCGCTTATCTCTGCCTCTGCGATTTTCCGCCATTGAACGTTATCCTCTTTTACTTTTACCCGGCGGAACCGGTTAGCGCTCCCCATCCGTACGAGCCGCCATTCTCATCGGCGCGGCGACCCCGAGTATCCCGAGCCCGCCGCGCAGGGTCTTCTGCACGTTTTCAATCAACAGCAAGCGCGCGCGGCTGAGCTCCAGGTCGTCGGTGATGACCCGATGGCGATTGTAATAGCGATGAAACTCGCCGGCCAGTTCCAAAAGATAAAAAACCAGGCGATGGGGCTCGAGCTCGCGCACGCTTTCTTCGACAACGTCGTTGAACCGAATCATCTGTCGGATCAGCTCCAGCTCCTCGGCCAGATCGAGTCGCTGGAAATCGGCGTCGGCAACGCCGCCGAGAGCCACGCCGCTCCTCGCCGCTTGTTCGAAAATGCTTGCCACTCGGGCGTGGGCATACTGGACATAAAAGACCGGGTTGTCGCTCGACTGCTGTTTTGCGAGTTCCAGGTCAAAGTCCAGATGGCTGTCCGACTTGCGCATCAAGAAGAAAAATCGGGCGGCATCGCGCCCGACCTCCTCGATGACTTCTTCCAGGCTGACAAACTCACCCGTGCGTTTGCCCATGCGCACCGGCTCGCCCCCGCGGGTAAGTTGCACCATTTGAACTAACACAACATGCAAGATCGCCGGATCGTAACCGAGCCCCTGCATGGCCGCCTTCAAGCGCGGCACGTAGCCGTGATGGTCGGCACCCCAAACGTTGATCAATTTTGCGAATCCGCGCTCGTACTTATTGCAATGATAAGCGATATCGGCGGCAAAATAAGTAAGCTCTCCGTCGCTTTTGACAACCGTGCGGTCCTTATCATCGCCGAACTGCGTTGACCGGTACCATTCGGCGCCGTTTTGAACATAGAGAAGCCCCCGCGCCCGCAGGGTCTCCATGGCTTGGGCGACTTCGTCCCGTTCCCGCATGGCCGTTTCGCTGAAAAAGGAATCGAATTCGATGCCGAAGTCGCGCAGCTGGGCGCGAATGGCCGCGAGCAACGCGTCCCCGCCGTACTGTCTGAAAAACTTCACGGCGGCATCCTGGTCGCCGTCCAGGAACTTGTCGCCATGCTGCCGCTTGATTTCCTCGGCGACTTCCCTCACGTAGTCGCCGGGGTATCCGCCCTCGGGAAAATCAACTTTTTCGCCGAACAGTTCCCGGTAACGGGCGGCTATGGAGAGCCCGAGCTTCTCCATCTGGCTGCCGGCATCATTAACGTAGTACTCGCGTTCGACTTCGTAGCCGGCGGCCCGATGCAGCCGCGCCAGTACATCTCCGATCACCGCCACCCGCCCATGGCCCACGTGCAGCGGACCGGTGGGATTGACGCTGGCGAACTCGACCTGAATCTTCCGTCCCTGGCCGAGGTCGCTGACGGCGATATTTCCCGCCGCGATCTCGCGCAGTCGCTGCAAGTAAAATTTCGGCGCGAAGGCAAAATTCAGGAACCCCGGCCCGGCGATTTCTCTGCGGGCGAGAATCCCCTCCGGATCCTCGATGTTTTTGAGAATCAACTCGGCGATCGCCCGCGGCGCTTTTCTGGCTTTCTTGGCCCACAGCATGGCGACATTGGTCGCCAGGTCGCCGAACTCGCGTTGTTTCGGCGCCTCAAGCAGCAAAGGGGGGAGCTCGGTCGCGTCCAGCCCTCCCCCCTTTGCCGTCTTCTCAATGGCACGGGTTAGAATCTCCCTAAGGTGGGTTCGCATCTCGTTCTTGCATCGGACTTGTCAGTGCCGAGCGCCCTGGAGACCGCCGTATCAGCAGTCTCCTTCTACGGGAAAAACCTCCTTGATAAACAATGCCCGGCAGAAGTATTTATAATGACTTTACCGCTGTAAAGTCAATTATTAAACAGTTCGCAAGTATCTCGGCGCAGGGTTCATCAGACGCCAAGGGACGAGTCGTTCCAAGCCCGGGCACTGCCTCGGTGCTACTAAATTTCGGAATTTTAGCGGCTTGCGCAAATCTTCCGCCATGTCGAAGTCGCTGAATTGCGAAAAAGATTCGATCTCACCACGAAGCAAACGTACACGAAGGATCGCCCCCCGCCTTCCTTCGAGTCTCTGGACAGGCTGTCCTCCCCCGTGTGGGGATTGTGTCATGATGCTACGAATGACCTGGATGTCATCCTGAGCGCGGGCGAAGGATCTGCTCGAAGCATCTGCTTTTTCCGCAGCTTTCAAAAAACAGATTCTTCGCCTGCGGCTCAGAATGACATTGCGCCACAGTCTCCGTGCGGGGGATAAAGGAGGGGAAACTTCGTGCTTTTCGTGCTTTTCGTGCCTTTCGTGGTTGCCTTTCTGTTTGGGTTGCGGCTTTGCCGCGCCAGGCCTTGTCACGGCTCGGCGCGGCGAACTTTTCCGTCCCTGGCCTTGCCCGCTCGCAAGCTAGCGGCGGGAAAGATATTTTGCGGGCACAGCTTCGACAAGAAAAAGCGGGCCGGATCGATAAAACCGGATCCCGTCCTGATGAGCCGCAACCGCATCGACGATGATGATTCCCGGCGCCGGGTCATGGCGCTGCGCGACGGACTCTGCCTCCTCGGCGGAGACGCTCAAATGGACGTATTGCCGGTCGCGCGGCTTGAGACCATCGCGGAGCATCGATTGCGCCAGATCGCGAGCCGCGCCGAAATAGAGCAGGGCCGGCGGCTCCACTGCCGGACCGAGATCGACGGGAAAGGAATGGCCGTAGGTCGCGCGGACTTTATCGTCTCGAAGCTCGAAGCGTTTTTTCTCCGCGTCGGCGACGACGGCTCGAATCTCGTCCTCGGTGACCTCGTAGTAGCGCTCCTGGACGATTTCGACGATCCCGTTCCAATCGGTAAAGCCCTCGGAGTCGAACACCAGCCGATACTCCTTGGGCCGATGGCGCAGGAGAAAGCTCAAAAACCGCGAGATTTGCTCCGTTTGAATCAATGCGCGTCTCCGCTATTTCTGCGCGCCCGTGATTGTGTCGTAAACTTTGCAGGCGATCCCCGTGGCTTCGTAGCCGTCTTGGCCGGTCGCCTGGGCGATGGAAAACATTTGATAGGCCAACGCGACAAACGGCATCGGCACTTCCATCTCCCGCGCCATATCGAGACCGAAACCCACGTCCTTGGGCATCCAGGATTTGCGCGGCTTGTATTTCCGACTGACCACGATCTCCATGATCCGGTCGATGGCGACGGAGTCCTGCTGCGAGTTCTTCAAGATCGTGCGGAAGGTCTCTTCGCTGAGGCCGCCTTTTTTGAGCCAGGCGCAGATCTCGGCCAGGGTCAAATGCGTCACTGCCGCGAACATCGCCATGGCGTTTTTCACCAGCTTGGCGTTGCCGAGCTCGCCGACGTAGAGCACCTTGTTGCCCATCGCCCGGAAGACCGCCTGATGCTCGTCGAAGAGCGCTTTGGAGCCGGAGATCCAGAGCGACAAGGTGCCGGCGGCGGCCGCCTCCTCAACCCCTCCGGCGGAACCGTCGAGAATCGTCCATCCCTTTTTCCCAAGCTCCGCATTGACACCAACGATGGTTGTCTTGTCGATGCTGCTAAAGTCGATCCAGAGCCTGGCGCCGCCCGCGGCGTCATGCAGGCCGCCCTGTCCTAGCCCAACCGTGCGTACCGCTTCATTATAAGGCAGCATCGACAGTACAACCTCGCAGGATTCCGCGACGGCTTTCGGCGAGTCCTTAAAGATTGCGCCTTTATCTTCCAGCTCTTTGCCCTGTTCGCGGCGCAGATCATTGATGACCAGGGAATAGCCGGCCTTGAGCAGATTGCCCGCCATGCCGCGACCCATGCCCCCTGTACCGATAAATCCCAGGGTTTTCATTTTTTCTCCTGTTCCCTTATTGTCCTGCCATTAATCGACGATCCGCACCCCGGCGGGCCATAGCACCAACACGATAGTTTCACCGACGGCGCGGGGCGTGTGCACTGATTGGGGATCCAAAAACACCACGTCTCCCGCTTCATACTCGCCGGTCTCGTCGGCGATCTTGCCTTTGAGCACCAGATAAAACTCGCCGCCGACATGTTCATGCTTGAGGAAAGCTCCGGCGGAGGCAGCCGCCGCGATCCGATATAGAACCAGCTCGCGCTTGCCCGCGCGCGCCAGGCGCGACATCGAAAGACCGTTGCCGAAGTCGCGCCAAGACAATCGCCCCAACGCCGCCGTATCGACCTCGAAGCGCAGAAAATCGCTTAGCGAACGCCGCAAGACGCCGCGGTCATTTTGATCCACCGGGGTTAAATATCACGACTCCCCGCGGAGCGAAAGAAGCCGACAAGATCGATGATCGTCAGGCGGGCGGAGTTTGGGATCCAATGTTGACGGACAACCAGGGTTCGCGTAAGAATCATTCGTAGTGGAGAACACTCAAGACGTTGCTTATTGAGGCTGTGGCATTGACCGCGGCGGCGGGAGCGAAGAAATCCTAAACTGACGCAAAACCGTCGAGGATGGAACAGGGAGGGTCGAAGGACGATTCGCCATCCTCGATGGTCCATCCTCGGTCTTACCTTTTCTATCCTCGGTCCGGTTCCGAAAGACACTCGATGAAAAAAAAGCTCCGCGTCGCTCTGCTCTTCGGCGGCAAATCCGCCGAACATGAAATCTCGCTGATCTCGGCCCGTAACATTTACTCGGCGATGGACAAGAAAAAATATCGCGTCGTCGCCGTCGGCATCGACAAACAAGGCCGCTGGTTCATCGATGAAAAAGCGCGGCTTTTACGCGCTGCGTCGCGGGCTGTCGTCGATCGTCGCGCCGGCTCAGCCGCGGCGGTGGTTCCCGGCGACGCGCGCCGCGCCATAGTGCGACGGCCGGCGCGAGGCGAAATCGGCAAAGTCGATGTGGTGTTCCCCGTGCTCCATGGCCCTTTCGGCGAGGACGGCACGGTTCAGGGGTTGCTCAAGCTCGCCAACCTTGCCTTCGTCGGCGCCGGCGTTCTCGGCTCCGCCGTTGGCATGGATAAAGACGTGATGAAGCGCTTGCTGCGCGACGCGGGGATTCCCGTCGGCAGGTTTCTGGTTTTTCGCCGCACCGAGCGCCAGGCGCTCAGCTTCGCCCGGGCGAAGCGGCAATTGGGTTTGCCGCTGTTCGTCAAACCCGCCAATCTCGGCTCCTCCGTAGGCATCAGTAAAGTTAGCAGCAACAGTGAATTCGCCCGCGCCGTCGTCGAAGCCTTCCGCTACGACGAGAAAGTGATCGTTGAGCAATTTATCGCCGGCCGCGAAATCGAGTGTTCGGTGCTCGGCAACGACAAACCCATCGCATCCTTGCCGGGTGAGATTGTCGTCGGACATGACTTCTATTCCTACGACGCCAAATATGTCGACGACCAAGGCGCGCGCCTGGAGATTCCCGCCCGGCTGCCTCCCGGCGTCGTCAAGCGAGTCCGCGATCTCGCCCTGCGCTCCTACCGGGCGCTTTGCTGCGAGGGCATGGCCAGGGTGGATTTTTTCGTCCAGCGAAGCGGCCGCGTCCTGGTCAACGAGATCAATACCATTCCCGGGTTCACCAAGATCAGCATGTATCCGAAAATGTGGGAGGCGAGCGGTCTTTCCTATCCCCGCCTCGTCGACCGGCTGATCCGGCTCGCCCTGGAAAGATCTCGGCGCGAACGCCGATTAAAAACTTCCAAATAGCGCCAAACCTGCAAACGTCATCCCGGCACCCGCCGCGCTCTAGTCCATCTGGCGGCGCAGGAACGTCGGGATATCGTACTTGTCGTCGTCTTCCTGGTCCGCGTTGAACTGAAACCCCGGCTTGTTCACGGTCACGGTCTCGCCTTCGTCACTGCCCTGCTTCTTGCGCTGCCACGTCGGCGCGTCGAGATCGTCCACGATGGTTCCCAGATGGACGACTTTTTTGTTCTTTTGAGCCGCGTTGACGATGTTCGACACCGCCGCCGGCGCTGGGAGCGGAGCCGGTTTTCTTGCCTCTTTGACCGCACCGAAACCGGTGGCGATCACGGTGATGCGAATTTCGTCGGTGAGATGGTCATCGATGACCGCGCCGAAAATAATATTGGCATCCTCGTGCGCTTCCTCCTGAATCATCGATGCGGCCTCGTTGACTTCGTGCAGGCAGAGATCCGGCCCGCCGGTAATGTTGATCAGCACCCCGCGCGCGCCCTGGATTGAGATATCCTCGAGCAGCGGGCTGGAGATCGCCTTCTGGGCCGCTTCGATGGCCCGGTTTTCGCCGGTGGCGGTCGCCGCGCCCATCAGGGCCAAACCCATCTCCGCCATCACCGTGCGCACATCGGCGAAATCGAGGTTGATCAACCCCGGCGTGATGATCAGATCCGAAATCCCCCTGACCGCCTGCAGCAGGACGTCGTCGGCCTTGTGAAAGGCGTCGAGCATGGTGGTCGTCTTGGCGGCGATGCTGAGCAAACGCTGGTTCGGAATCACGATCAAGGTATCGACGTTTTGTTTCAGCTCTTCGATGCCTTCCTCCGCCTGACTCATGCGCTTCTTGCCTTCGAAAATGAACGGCTTGGTCACCACCCCCACTGTCAGCGCGCCCACTTCGCGCGCCACCCGCGCGATCACCGGGGCGCCGCCGGTGCCGGTGCCCCCGCCCATGCCGGCGGTGAGAAAGATCATGTCGGAACCGTCGAGGTACTCTCGGATCTTATCCTGGTCCTCGAGCGCGGCGCGCCGGCCGATCTCCGGGTTGGCGCCGGCGCCCAATCCTTTGGTGACCAAACCGCCCAACTGGATGCGTACCGCCGCCTGGCTCGCTTCAAGCGACTGCGCGTCGGTATTCGCCACCATGAAATCGACCCCCGAAAGACTGGCGGTGATCATGGTATTAACCGCGTTGCTGCCGCCGCCGCCGATCCCGATGACCTTGATGCGGGCGGCCGCGCTATTCTGTTCGACGATCTCAAACATAGACTTTCCTCCTCTAATTAAGGTCGTTAATTTTTATTCAGGCTAAAAAAACTCGCTCAACCAATCCGACATTCGGTGCTTTACTTTCGACAAGATTTTATCGTTGCGCGGCCGAAACGCGCCGCGCTGCTCGCGCTTCATACCGTGCAGCACCAATCCCACGCCGACGGCATAAACCGGGTCGTTGATCACATCCAGCAACCCCAATACATGGGACGGCGCGCCCAGGCGCACGGGCAGGCCGAATGAGCGCTCGGCCATTTCCACCGCACCCGACAGCAACATGGCACCGCCGGTGACGACGACGCCGGAAGCCAAAGCGCCATCGTGGCCCGACTTGGCCACTTCCTTTTGCACCAGCTGGAAAATTTCATCCAGGCGCGGTTCGATGATTTCGCAAAGGATTTGCCGCGACACGCTCCCCGCTCCCTTGCCGGCGATGTTGGGCACTTCGACCCGTTCGTCGGCGGCCACCATGCGCGCCGTGGCGCAGCCGTGGCGCCGCTTGATCCGTTCCGCGTCGTTGAACGGTGTGCGCAGGCCGGCGGCAATATCGCTGGTGATATGGTTGCCGCCGAGGCCGATAACCGCCGTATGCTTCACCGCGCCGTCATAAAAAACCGCGATGTCGGTGGTGCCTCCGCCGATGTCCACCAACAGGATGCCGAGCTCCCGTTCTTCATCGGTCAGCACCGTCATCGCCGCGGCCAGCGGCCCAAGAACGATCTCCGAGACGCTCAGACCGGCGCGGTTGCAGCACTTGACGATATTTTGCGCCGCACTCACGGCACCGCTGACGATATGCACCTTGGCTTCGAGCCGCACGCCCGAGATGCCCAGGGGATCCTTGATGCCGTCCTGGTCGTCGATGATGTAGTCCTGCGGGAGCACGTGCAGCACTTCCCGATCCATCGGTATCGCCACCGCCTTGGCCGCATCGATCACCCGTTCCAGGTCGCGCTGGCCGACCTCCTTGTTCTTCACCGCGACGATGCCGTGGCTGTTGAACGCCTTGATATGGCCGCCCGAGATGCTGGTGAACGCGCTGTGGATCTCGCAGCCCGCCATCAGCCCCGCCTCTTCCACCGCCTTGTTCAAAGAATTGACGGTGGCTTCGATGTTGATGACCACGCCCTTGCGCAGTCCCTGCGAGGGGTGCGAACCGATACCGATGATTTCCACGCCGCGCTCGGTCATTTCTCCGACCACGGCGCAGACTTTGGACGTGCCGATATCCAACCCGACGACGATGCTGTTCTTCTTGCCCATAGTCCTCTGTTGCCTGCCAAATGTATTTGTTCAGTCCTGTTGCGCTCGTCGCAGCCGCGCCACCACCTGATCGCGAAAACTCAAGTCCAAAGAGACCAGGCGCTCTTCGTTGCCGCGCCACAGCGACAATAATCGCTCCATCCTCTCGAGCTTGCCCTCCCAATCGCCCCAACCGAGGCGCAGCGCCACCGGAAACCGGGTGGTATAAACCGACACTCGATCCGGCCCGTCGAAGTGAATCTCCGACAGCAGATGCGAACGCTGCTCCATGAGATCGCCCAGCCGCAGCGCCTCGCGGATGCGGTTGCGCGTGGCCGGGCTCGATTCGATGAGTTCTTCCGACCGTAACCCCGTCAGCAATGGAAATTGAACGCTCTCCCCGGCTCCGACCTCTTTGAACAAGACACCGTCGGCGTCGACGTAATAGAGTTTGCGCAGCGCAACGATCGCCTTGGGCACCCTTTCCTCGACATCGATGACGATACGGCGGGGAAATTCGCGGCGCACCAGAACGCGTTTCACCCATGGATGCTTGGCGATTTTGCTTTCGATGGCGGCAGGATCCACGCGCCAGATATTCATGCCTTGTTGCAATCCGGCGACGGCGACGATTTCATTGCCGCTCACCTTGTCGCCTCCCCGGACTTGAATTTCACGGACCGAAAAGTAGGGATTCTCGACGACGAAATCCCGCGTCGAAGCGGCCGCGATCAACAGCGGGCCGCTTGCGCGGTATAGCGCCACGGCCACGATCGCCGCGCCCAAGAGGACACCCGCCTGCCACAGGCGCCTGCGCCAGCGCCGCTCGTCCCGCTTGCGATTATCCCTGCGGTAAACTTTCAGTTGCATGGCCCGTCACCCTTTAACTTTCGTCCCATTCGCCCAGGAACTTCACCTCGGCCGCCAACTCGACGCCGAATCGCCGTCCGACTTCCGCCCTCGCTTGTTCCATCAGCTGGCGCACGTCCGCGGCCCGGGCGCCGCCCAGGTTGACGATGAAATTGGCGTGGCGCTGGGAAATTTGCGCCTGGCCGATGCGCTTCCCTTTGAAGCCGGCCGCCTCGATCAGCCGGCCGGCGAAATCTCCCGGAGGATTGCGAAACATGGAGCCTGAGTTGGGGTAACCGGAAGGCTGGCTGCTTTTCCTCCGACCGATTAACTCGCGTAATTTGGCATCGACCCCGGCCGCCTCGCCCGTTCCAAGGCGCATGCGCACCCGCATCACCACCGTGCCCGGCGGCAGGTGGGAATCCCGGTAGCTGAAGGTCATCTGCGCACGCGCCAGGCGCTGGGTCTCGCCCCGCGCGCTCATCGCATCCATTTCGTCGACCACTTTTTCGAATTCGGAACCGTAGGCGCCGGCATTCATAAACAGCGCGCCGCCCACCGTCCCTGGAATCCCTTCGGCGAACTCCACGCCGGTATAGCCTTTGCGCGCCGCCTCGCGAACCAACTGCGTCACCGGATAGGCCGCGCCGACGACCACTCCGACGGCGTCTTTCCCGGCATGCCACAGCGCTCGCTTGAATTCGCCCGCCAGGCGAATAACGGCGCCGCGCACGCCGCGATCGCTGATCAAAACGTTGCTGCCGTTGCCCAACAGACAAAATTCCACGTCCCGGCGGTGAAGCGCTTTCAAGACGCCGGCCAGGGCGTTGTCATCCTCGACTTCGAGGAAATAATCCGCCGGTCCGCCGATTTTCATCGAGGTGTAGCGCGCCAACGGCTCGGCCATCTTGACCGTCACGCCGGCAAGGGCGCTCAACTCCTGCGCCAAGGGCGCGTCTCGATTCTTTTCAGTCATCGCCAACATCAAGATTCAATTGAAGTGATGGAGTATTGGGCCTTTCCTCTCCACCCATTGACCCAACAGTCCATTACTCCGGGTCTCCCGCTCTTCATTTTATCGCCTCGACCAGAGCTTCGCCGACTTTGTAAATGTCGCCGGCGCCGAGCGTCAGCGCGATATCGTCGCGCCGGAGTCTTCCCGCCAGCTGCGCGGCGATCTCGCTCTTCTCGGCGATAAACTCCACGTCGATATGTCCTTTGCGCTTAAGCGCCTGATAGAGCGCCTCACCGGTGATGCCCGCGATCGGCTCTTCCCCGGCGGGGTAAATTTCCGTCAGAATCAGCCGGTCAGCCCCTTCAAAGGCGGTTAGAAATTCGTCGAACAGATCGCGCGTGCGGGTGAAGCGGTGCGGTTGAAAAATCACCGTCAAAGGCCGCTTCCAACTGTCGTGGATGGCGCCGATGGTGGCGCGGATCTCCGCCGGATGGTGGCCGTAATCGTCGATGATCAAGACGCCCCTCGGTTCGCCCTTGACCTCGAAGCGACGGTGGATACCGGTGAAGGCGCCGAGGGCTTTTTTCACTTTGGCGAAAGATATCGCCAGCTCCTGCGCCACGGCCACGGCGGCCAAGGCATTGGTCGCGCTGTGCCGCCCGGGAAGTCGCAAGCGCAGTTTGCCCAAAGCTTTGCCGCGATGAACAACTCGAAATTCGACCCCCGCCGCCGACATCTTGAGATTTTGCGCCGTGAAATCCGCTTCCGCGGAAAGACCATAGGTGATAAAGCGTTTTCTCACCTTGGGCGTCAGTCCGAGCACGTTCGCATCGTCGATGCAGAGCACCGCCAGCCCGTAGAAAGGAATCTTGTTGATGAAAGTGAGAAAACTCTCAGTCAAGCGCTCCATCGATTGGTGAAAGTCCATGTGCTCTTTATCGATGTTGGTCACCACGGCGATGGTCGGCGAAAGCAGTAAAAAGCTGCCGTCGCTCTCGTCGGCTTCGGCCACCAGGAAATCGCCCTCGCCCATTTTGGCGTTGGTCCCGAACATGTGGACGCGCCCGCCGATGACGATGGTCGGATCGAGCCTTGCCGAGCTCATGACCGCGGCAACCATCGAGGTGGTCGTGGTCTTGCCGTGGCTCCCGGCGACGGCGATGCCGTACTTCATGCGCATCAGCTCGGCGAGCATTTCGGCGCGCGGGATCACCGGAATATGGCGCCGCCGTGCTTCGAGCACCTCGGGATTGGCATATTTGACCGCCGTGGAGATCACCACCACCGATGGATTGCCGGCGAGGTTGTCCTCCTCGTGGCCGACGAAGATACGCGCGCCAAGGCCGCGCAACCGCTTCGTCGCATCGCTTTCCTGAAGATCGGAGCCGCTCACCGCATACCCGGAGTTCAACAACACTTCGGCGATACCGCTCATGCCAATCCCACCGATTCCGACAAAATGAATCTTGTGCTTTTTCTGCAACATGACACTGCGATGCCCGGGCCAAAGCTATCCATAGACCAGGGCGTAGCATTCCTCGACGATCCGGGCCGCCGCCTCGGGCCGGCCGAGCGCGCGCGCCGCCGCCGCCATGCGCTCGATGGCATTGCGGTCCGACGCATAAGCTCGGAGGCACCCCGACAACCGGGGCCCGTTCAGATCCCGATCCAAAATCATCTCCGCCGCGCCGCGCGCCGCCAGCGCCTCGGCGTTTTCCCGCTGGTGGTCGTAGATCGCGAACGGATAGGGCACCAAAATCGCCGCTTTGCCGAAGGCTGTGAGCTCCGCCACCGTCGTCGCACCGGCGCGGCACAGTACCAGATCCGCCACGGCATAGGCTTCGTCCATGCGCTCGATAAACGGCGTAATTTCTGCCTCGAAGGGCAATCCCCCGTAAGCTGCCTTGACCGCCGCGTAATCGCTCTGCCCGGTTTGATGCGTGACGAAAAGGGTCTCCCTCAGGTCGGTCAACTCTTTAAGCGCGTCGAGCACGGCGATGTTAATGCGCCGGGCGCCGGCGCTGCCGCCGAAAACCAGCAGGGAGAATTTTCCCCTTTTCTCGACCTCCGGCAGTTTCCTCCAGCGCACCGGATTGCCGGTTTCGAGCACCCGGGCGCCGGGAAAAAACGCAGCGCTCTGCGGGTAGGAAGTAAACACCCGCTGGACCATCCGCGCTAGAATTTTATTGGTGAAGCCCGGGCGAAGATTTTGTTCCATGATGGCGCAGCGCGCGCCGGTGATCCTGCCGGCAAGCAGCAGCGGCCCGGAGGCGTATCCGCCGAGGCCGATGATGCAGTCGGGTTGAAACCGGCGGATAATCGCAAGCGAACGCAAAAAACTCGCCGGCACGCCATAAAGCGCTTCGGCGACACCGCGCAACCCCCGGCCCTTAATACCCTTCACGCTCAACGTCTCCAGCCTGAATCCTTCTTTCGGCACCACGCGATACTCGATCCCCCGTTCGGTGCCGACGAATAAAATTTCCGTCCGTTCGTCGCGCCGTTCAAATTCCCGCGCCACCGCCAGGCCGGGGAACAGATGGCCGCCTGTTCCTCCGCCGGCGAAAATCACTCGCATGCTAAATTCTCCGGCGCGAGAGCCCCAGCAATATCCCCGCTTCCGTCAAATTGATCAGCAGGGCCGAGCCGCCGTAACTGATAAACGGCAAGACCAGTCCCTTGGTGGGCATCAATCCCATGACCACGCCCATATGAATCAACGCCTGAAGCCCGATCAGCGCAGTGAGACCGAAAGCCAGATACTGCTCGAAGGGCTCTTCGATTTTTCCGGTCAGTCGAAAACCGCGCGCCAAGATGACGCCGAAGAGCGCAAGCACGGCAAGCGCGCCGAGCAAACCCATCTCCTCGCCGATCACCGAGTAGACGAAGTCGGTGTGCGCTTCCGGGAGATAAAAAAGCTTTTGCCGGCTTTCACCCAGCCCCCGACCCCATAATTGCCCCGAACCGAAAGCGATGAGCGATTGCATCACGTGATAGCCGCTGCCCGAGGGATCGCTCGTCGGGTCGATGAAAGAAAGCAAGCGGCGGAGCCGATATTCGGCGTTCATCAACACGTAAATCAGCAGCGGCACCGCCATCAACGCGGTGGCCAAAAGATGGTGCAGGCGCGCCCCCCCCATAAACAGCATTAAATAGAGGACCATGGTCAGGATGAGCGCCGTGCCGAAATCCGGTTCGAGAAGCAACAGGCCGGCGAACAGGCCGGTCACCAGGAGGTGCGGCAGCACGCCGAAAGTGAACGAGCGCATCAGCTCGTCTTTTTTTGCCATGGAGTGGGCGAGATAAAAGACGATGGCCAGCTTGGCCAGTTCCGAAGGCTGAAACGCGAAACCCATCAGCATGAGCCAGCGGCGCGCGCCGCTGCGGCTGACGCCGAGACCGGGAATCAGTACGAGCACAAGCAGCACCAAGGTCACGGCCAGCAGCGGATAAGCGAGGCGCCGGTACAGATGCGCCGGCGCCAGGGAGCAGGCGATGAGCGCCGCCACGCCGACCAACATGGCGAGCAATTGTTTACGGAAAAAGTAAGTGCCGTCGGCGAAACGTTCCTGCGAGTAGAGGTAGCTTGTGCTCAGCACCATGGTGATGCCCAGCGCCAGCAGCGCCGCCACTGCCGCGACGATCCATTTGTCCACCGCCAGGCCTTCTCTCATAACTCCCGCACCAGGCTTTTGAACATTCTGCCCCGCTCCGCGTAATCGCGGAACTGGTCGAAACTCGAACAGGCCGGCGACAACAGCACCACGTCGCCGGCGCGCGCATGAATGGCGGCGTCGCGCACGGCGGCCGGCAGATCGTCGACGATCACGGTCTCGGTGAGATGTCCCAGGGCACCGGCCATGATATGCTTGGCCGCGCCGAAAAGGATCAAGCGGCGAACTTTTCGCCGGATCTCATCCGCCAGCACGCCGTAGTCGCCGCCCTTATCGACACCGCCGGCAAGGAGAATCACCGGCCCTGGATAGCTCGCCAGCGATTTCACCACCGCGCCCACGTTCGTCCCCTTCGAGTCGTTATAATAGTGCGCGCCGTGCTTCTCGCGGACGAACTCCAGGCGATGCTCGAGACCGGCAAAGTCTTCCAGAGTCTTTTGAATCGCCTCGCGGGCAGCCCCGGCGCACTTGGCCGCGGCGACGGCCGCCATCATGTTTTCCACGTTGTGCACGCCCTGCAGCTTCACGCGGACGAGCGGATAGCGTTCCTCGGACTCGCCCGCGCGCCAGAAGATATCGCCGGAACGCGCGAACACTCCTTCGCGAACTTCGTCGAAACCGAAGGAAAACACGCGAGCGCGTACGCGTTCACGAAGGGCCCAAACCAGCGGATCGTCGCGATTGAGAATCGCCGTATCGCCTTTCGCCTGTGCGGCGAAAATCCGCTCCTTGGCGGCCAAGTAATCGGCAAAGGCCGGATAGCGATCGAGATGATCTTCGCTCACGTTAAGCAACAAAGCGATTTTCGGCCGAAACTTGTCGACCCACTCCAGTTGGAAACTGCTGATCTCCAGTACTCCCCAGTCCCAGCGGCCCGCCACCGCGCCGATGAACGGCGCCCCGAGGTTGCCGCCGAGAAAAACTTTATGGCCTGCCTGCCGCAGCATCTCGCCGATCAACGTCGTCGTCGTGCTCTTGCCGTTGGTGCCGGTAACCGCCACCAGCGGCGCGTCGAAGAAGCGATAAGCCAGCTCGATCTCGCTCAAGACCGGGATGCCGCGGGCCGAAGCTGCCTTGAGCAAGCGATTCTCCATCGGCACGCCGGGACTCGGAATCATGCAGTCGACGCCGGTGAGCCAGCTCGGATCCTCGCCGCCCAGCCGATATTCGACGGGCAAGGCGGCGAGGTCCGCCATTTCCCTTTTCAGCTCGGTCGCCGGCCGCTGATCGCTAACCGACACTTTCGCTCCCTTGGCCGCGAGAAAATGCGCGCATTCGCGGCCGGTGCGTGCCAGGCCCAAAACCAAAAACGATTTGTCTTTCACCTCCATGGCCCATTACCGCCCTCACCGAAGCTTGAGCGTGCTCAAGGCGATCACCGCGAAGATGAACGAGAGGATCCAGAAACGCACGATGATCTGCGGTTCCTTCCAGCCTTTAAGCTCGTAGTGATGATGGATCGGCGCCATCAGGAACACGCGCTTGCGCCGAATTTTGTAAGAGGCCACCTGAAAAATCACCGACAGCGCCTCCATGACGAACACGCCGCCGACCACGATGAGCAAAATTTCGTTCTTGGTCATCACCGCGACCACGCCCAGGGCGGCCCCCAGGGATAGCGAGCCGACGTCGCCCATGAACATTTGCGCCGGGTAGGCGTTGTACCAGAGAAAACCCAGGCCCGCCGCCACCACCGCGGCGCAAAACACACTTAACTCGCCGACGCCGGCAACGTAGGGAATCTGCAAATACTCGGCGAGCTTCGCATGGCCCGTGACATAGGCGATCACCGCATAGGTTCCCGCCGCGATCATCACCGGACCTATGGCCAGGCCGTCAAGACCGTCGGTCAGATTCACGGCATTGGACGTAAAGACGATGACCACCATGGCAAAGGGAATGTAAAAAACGCCGAGGTCGAGCTGAAAAGTCTTGACGAACGGAAAGGCGATCGCGGTGCTGAAACGGGGCTGGTAGTAGAGCGCGACGGCGACGATCAATGCGACGGCGAACTGTCCCAGGAGCTTTTGCCCCGGCGAAAGGCCCTTGATGTTTTTGCGGGTCAATTTCAGGTAGTCGTCGGCGAAGCCGACCACGCCCGTCCCCATCGTCGCGACCAGCGCCAACTGCACGTAGGGATTGGTGATGTCGGCCATCATGAGCGTCGAGAACAGGAGTGCGAGCAGGATGAGCGCCCCGCCCATCGTCGGCGTGCCGGCCTTGATCGCGTGGCTAGCCGGCCCGTCGTCGCGAATCTGCTGGCCGATCTGTTTGTTTGTCAAAGTGCGGATCAACCACGGCCCGAGCAGAAACGAAATCAGCAGCGCGGCGAGCGCCGCCATGGCCGCCCGAAAGGTGATGTAGCGGAAGACGTTAAAGGCCGAATAGGTGGTATAGAGCGGAAACAATAGATGATAGAGCAACGGCAAACTCCTACGCCCTTTCGCTTTTGAGCTGCTGGAGAACTTTCTCCATTTTCATGCCGCGGGAGCCCTTAAACAAGAGCCAGTCTCCCCGTTTGACGCGCTCGCGCAGCCTGCGGGCGAGATCGGCGTGATCCCGGCCGATGACAATCTGTTCCGGTTTAAGTCCGCCTTCGAGCGCGCCCAGGCGCACCCGATCCGCTTCCCGGCCGAGAAGATACAAGCCAGCCAATGACGCGCGGGCCGCTTCCCGGCCGAGTTCGCGGTGGGCCTTCGCGCTGTGCTTGCCGAGCTCAAACATGTCGCCGAGCACGGCGATCCTCGCGCCTTTCGGTTTGATCTCGGCGAGAGTCCTGAGCGCTGCCGCCATCGAAGCCGGATTGGCATTGTAGGTATCGTTGATAACGCCCACCCCGCGCCACTGTTCGATCTGCATGCGCATGGGAAACGGCTTGGCCTGTTCCAGGCCGCGTTTGATCGCAGTCAGCTTTACGCCTTCGGCCAGAGCCAGTGCCGCAGCGCCGAGAGCGTTCGTCACATTGTGCCGCCCGAGATAGTTCAAGCGCACAGGACAGCTTTGGCGGCCCGTTTGCAGGATGAATTCCATCCCCCGCGTGCCGCGCATGCGCAAGGTCGTGGCGCGCACCTGACCGCCTTTGCCGAAGGTGATCCGCCGGCCTTTGATCTTCGCCCCCAAGCGCCGCACCCAGGAATCGTCGAGATTCACGGCGATCACCCCGCCGGCGCGAATTTTTTGCAAGAGCGCACCCTTTTCACGGGCCACTCCCGCCAGGCTGTTCAACCCTTCGAGGTGCGCCGATCCCACAGAAGTAATCAAGCCCGCGTCGGCATCGGCGATCTCGGCGAGGCGCCGGATTTCACCGGGATGGTTGGTGCCCAGTTCCACGACGGCGACTTTATGCCGCGTGCGCAAGCGCAAAAGCGTCAACGGCAAACCGACCAAATTATTGAAGTTGCCCTTGGTCTTGAGTACCCGGCCGCTCAGCGCTTGGCCGTCGAGCGTGGCGCTTTCGAAAATTGCCGCAGCCATTTCCTTCGTCGTCGTCTTGCCGTTGGAGCCGGTGATTGCCAATACCTTGGGATCGAGCCGCACGCGCCGATAATGGGCAAGATCGCCCAGCGCCTTGAGCGTGTCGGCCACCCGGATCGCCGTCGCTTTACCCTGGATGGCTTGCGATACCGGGCGGTGAATAATGACGCACCTGGCGCCGCGGCGAACCGCATCGCCGACGAAACCATGCCCGTCATGGCGCTCGCCTTTGAGAGCGACGAAAACCGAGCCCCGGGTGGCCTTGGTCGAATCGGTCACGACTTCACCGTAACGCGCTCCCGTTCCTTCGTGGATCACCTTGCCGCCGGTGGCCGCAACTATTTCGGTTTTGTTCCATCCCATCCGGCTTCCGCTTAGGCACCAGTGCGACAAGCCAAGGCTTCGCGAGCCGCCTCGCGATCGTCGAAATGAACTTTTTTTGTGCCAAGGATTTGGTAATCCTCATGTCCCTTGCCGGCGATCAGCACCGCATCTCCGGACGCCGCAGCCGCCAGCGCGATGGCAATCGCCCGGCGCCGGTCGACCTCGACGCAGTAACCTGAGCCGCCTTTTAGTTCTTCCGCCGGCCTTTTTCTTAAGCTCGTCCTGAGCACGCCGGCCTCGATTTCGCCGAGGATCATTTCCGGGTCTTCGGTGCGCGGATTGTCTGAAGTGACAACGACAACGTCGCTCAACCGCGCCGCGCTCTCGCCCATCAAAGGCCGCTTGCCGCGGTCCCGGTCGCCGCCGCAGCCGAAGACCGTGATCATTCTCCCTTGCGTCAAAGGCCTGAGCGCGCCGAGAACCTTTTCCAGCGCGTCCGGCGTATGGGCATAATCAACCAGTACCGTGACACCGAGATCGTTGGCGACTTTTTCCAGCCTCCCCGGCACCGAGCCAAGACCCCGAACGCCTTGGCCAACGACCTCGACGTCGAGACCAAGAGCCAAACCCACGCCCACCGCGCCCATGATGTTCTGCAGATTGGCCGCACCGATCAGCGGCGAAGAAAATTCCACCACCCGGTCTCCCGCTTGAATCTTCCCGCGCAGACCGGCGACGTCTTTCTCGACGGCCAGCGGGCGGACGTCCCACTTCGCGCTCTCGCCGTAGCTCCAAACTTGCAAACCCGCGGCGCGCGCTCTGGCCATGAGCTCCGGCCCGCGCGGGTCGTCGCCGAAAATCACGGCAGACTTGTTGGGTTTGGAGCCCGCCGGTAGATAATCGCTGAACAATCGGCTCTTGGCGTAAAAATAATCATCCATGTCGCGGTGATAGTCGAGATGGTCGCGCGATAGATTGGTAAACACGCCGACGTCGAAATCGAGGCCGCGCACCCGCTCTTGCACCAACGCATGGGAGGAAACTTCCATCGCAACCGCGCCGACACCCGCCCGGCACATGTCGGCCAAAAGTTCGTGCGTATCCAGCGATTCGGGCGTCGAATGGGGCGACGGCACTTCCTTGCCGCGATAGCGGTAGCTGATCGTGCCGATCACGCCGGGCTCCAGGCCGGCGGCGCGAAAGATCGACTCGATCAGATACGTCGTCGTCGTCTTGCCGTTGGTGCCGGTGACGCCGACCAGCTTCAACCTGGCGCTGGGACGGCCGTAGAATTGCGCCGCCCACAGGCCCAGAGCGCGCCGGACATCTTTCACGCGCACCGAGGCCGCCGGTCGCGGCCAATGACCCGCACGCGAGTAGACGCAAGCGGCGGCGCCTTGTTGGATCGCCGCGCCGATAAAGTCGTGGCCGTCGACTTTCTCCCCGGGAACAGCGAAGAACAGATGACCTTTTCGAACCCTGCGCGAATCGAAAGCGAGACCGTTCACTTCCTGATCCAGATTTCCAGCGGTTTCTTCCACCTCCCCGAGCGCGAGAAACTCCCTGATGCGCATCCCCATCAGCCTTGCAGATTGAGCACGACAATATCTTGGTCATCCCAGCGGCCACCCGCCGCAGGCGCTTGCCGCACCACGTAACCGTTGCCTTGCAGCTTCAATTTGACATTGATCGACTGGGCCTTTTCCAGCGCTTCGCGCATGCTCAGGCCGACGAAGTCGGGAACTTCGTCCGCTGCGTCGTGGATCGCGCCCGCCGGCGCGCGCCGCACCGCCCGTCGCATAACCGAGTCGCCCTGCGCTTGGGTCGCTGCTGGCGGTATCGCGTTGGTCTTATTCGGCGCCACCGCCAGCCGGCGCAAGGCGCCTTGCGCGACATTGCGAAAGACCGGCGCCGCAACCACGCCGCCGTATACATTCACCTCCGGCTCATCGATCAGGATCAAGGCCACCAGGCGCGGATCATGGGCTGGAACGAACCCGATAAAGGAGGCGACCCGTTTTTTGGCCGAATAACCGCCGTGGACGAGGTCCACCTTTTGCGCCGTTCCGGTCTTCCCCGCGACTTCAAACCCTTCGATCTTGGCCATCACCCCGGTTCCGCCTTCTCCGGTAACTTCGGTCAGCATGGCGGCCAGTTGCTTGGCGGTTTTTTCCGAAATTACGCGTCTTACGACATGGGGCCGATTCTCGATCAGCGATTCGCCCCGTGCGCTGACCACGCGCCGGGTCACGTAGGGACGCATGAGAAACCCGCCGTTGGCGATCGCCGCGTAGGCCATCACCATCTGCAAGGGCGTCGTTGCAATACCTTGCCCGAAGGCGTGCGTGGCAAGATCGATGGCCGCCCAGCTTTCGGGTCTGCGCACCAAACCGGCCACTTCGCCGGGCAGGTCGATACCGCTTGTGCGCCCGAAGCCGAATTTTTCAATATAACTGAAATATCGGTCCCTCTTAAGCTTATCGGCCACCTTGGTGAAGCCGATGTTGCTCGATACCTGAAGGATTTTCGAAAAGGAGAGCCAGCCGTGCGGATGGGTGTCGTGAATGATCCGATTGGCGTAGGAAAAGCGGCCCATTTCACAGTAGAGCAGGTCATCTTTGCCGATGACGCCCTCTTCGAGTGCCGCCGCTGCGAGGACGGCTTTGAAGGTAGACCCGGGTTCGAAGGTGTCGGCAACGGCGCGATTACGCCGCTGGTCGGCCGATTGTTTATTGTAGAGATTGGGATTGAAAGAGGGATAATTGGCCAGCGCCAGCACTGCGCCAGTAGTCGGCTCCACGATGATCGCCACGCCGGCTTTGGCGCGATATTTTAAGATCGCCGCCTCCAGTTCCTTTTCGGTGATATGCTGAATCGCGGTGTCCAGCGTCAGATGAATGTCGCTCCCCGGGGGGATATGCAACCCTTCGACGCCCTGGACCAGAACGCGCCGGCCATGGGCGTCGCGCTCGGCCATCGTCGAACCGGTTTCACCGCGGATGTAATCGTTGTATTTGAGCTCCAGGCCTTCCAGGCCTTCCGAATCACGACCGACAAAACCGATCAATTGGCCGGCCAGCTGGCCCTGGGGATAGTGCCGCTTGGGCTCATGATACATGCCGACGCCCGCCAACCTGAGGGCCTGAATTTTCTCCGCTTCCGCCGAAGAGATTTGCCGCTTGATCCAGACAAACGGCCGGTCCGAAGCCAACTTTTGCCTCACCTCGGCGATACGCATATTGAGAACCTCGGCGAGCTGGCGACCGACCGCATCGGCATCTCGAACACGCCGCGGCCGAACATAGACCGACTGCGACTCCACGCTGAGCGCCAGCGGCTCGCCGGTGCGATCGAGCAATGCGCCGCGCCTGGGCAGAACGATGGCCTCTTGCAAATGCTGCTGCTGGCCGCGCGCCATGAGCCGGTCGCCCTGCAGGACCTGAAGGTGAAACGCGCGCCCGCCGATTGCGGCAAGCACCACTGCAAACAATACCTTGGCTGCGAGCAGACGGCCGTCGTTGCGCTGCGGTAACCGGCGTTTCATGGCAAAATAATCACCTGGCCTTTTTCCGGCGGCGCCAGGCCCAAACGTTTGCGCGCCTGAGCTTCCAAGCGCTCCGGCGAGGTCAGCGTCGCCAACTCGATCTTGAGTTCGCGGTTCTCCTGTTCCAACCGATTCTGCAACTTGCTTGTGGTCGAAAGAACATAGCCGAAGTGAACAACCTGGAGCCTCAACCAGACGTGCAACCACACCGCGCCAATCAAACACAAGGCTAAAAGTGCCAGCAGCACAATGCGCCGGCGGCCGCCGGTCTTAGCACCGCGCTCCGACCGGCTGCGCCGGGCGGCGACGGTTTTGAGCGTTCGGGCGGTGGCGGTACCGGCCATGGGCAATCTCTAAACTCTTTCCACCGCCCGCAATTTCGCCGAGCGGGCGCGCGGGTTGGCGTGAATTTCGTCCACCGATGGGACCACCGGTTTACGGGTTAAGAGCCTGGCTTTCTGACTCCAACCGCATCGGCAGATCGGCGCCCGCGGCGGGCAGATACAGCTTTGGCTCCACTTGCGAAACGCCTGCTTCACCCGGCGGTCCTCGAGGGAATGAAAGGCGATGATCGCCATGCGTCCGCCGGGACGGAGCAGTTCGTAACCGTCGTGGAGAAATACCTCCAATTGCCGGATTTCATCATTTACGGCGATGCGCAAGGCTTGAAAAACCTGTGTGGCCGGATGATGCTCGCGCCGCCCGCCGCCTTTGACGCGTTCTATCAATCCCGCAAGATCCGCCGTCGTTTCGATCGGCCGCGCCTTGCGCTCAGCGACGATCGCTTGCGCGATACGCCGGGCCTGGCGCTCTTCGCCGTAGGCGCGAAATATTCGTTCCAGCTCGACCGCGGCGAACGAATTGACGATCTGCCCCGCGTGCAGCGCCTGGCGGCGATCCATGCGCATGTCGAGGGGTGCCTGCGCTCGAAAGCTGAAACCCCTCTCGGGAGTGTCAATCTGATGGGAGGAAATTCCTAAATCCAAGATAACTCCGTCGACCATGCTCCAATGAATGGCCGCAAGCAGCTCGCGCGCCGCTGCGAAGCTTGCCTGGCGCGTGATTAGCCTGTCCTTAAAATCCGCCAGCCGCTGGCGCGCCGCCGCCAACGCTTCTTCGTCCCGATCCAATCCCAGAACCTCGCCGTGCGGGCCGCTGGCCAAGAGAATCTGCTCGGCATGGCCGCCTCCGCCCAAGGTGCCGTCCAGATAACGGCCGCCCGGACCGACACTGAGAAGCTTGCCGACCTCCTGAACCAAAACGGAGAGATGGATGAACACCGCTCAATGACTTGTTCCGTCACCCTCCCAATCATCGTCAAAACTCTCGATGGCGTCTTCGAGGGAAGTGTAATCCTCAAAGAAGCGATCCATACCGACGATTTTAAAAATATCGCGCAGAAACGGGCTCATCCCCGCCAGCTTCAAATCGCCATTCACGTTGCGCAGCGCCTTCAAACGTTCAAGCAGCACGCCGATGCTGAGATAGTTGATGTGGTCCACTGACTTGAGATTGAGAACGACCTTCGTCCGATCTTTTTCGATAAGCGAACCGATGGCGTCCTTGATGCGGATCATCTCACGAAAATCGATATCGCCGGTGACGTCAATCACCGAGATGTCTTGAATGGGTTTTCGCGCCAGCATTCCCTATCCTCCTCTTCGCCGCCTCGCGCCTATGGTTCGCGCCGGTCTAGATGCCCAGCTCGCCTAAAAAATCCGGTTCTTGCATCAGCTTGGATTCGGCTTCTTCGAAAACTTTTTTCCACTTCTCGTGGTTCCACACTCGAAACTTGACTAGCGCCGATGCCAGAACGACATCGCGCTTGAGCTCGGCGTATTGCCGCAGCGCCGGCGGAATCAATATACGGCCGTGCGCGTCGAGCTCGCAGGGCACGCCGCGCGCGAGGTAGTAGTTCTGAAACTTCACCACGCGGTCATCGAACTGCGGTTTGGCGCGCACGTTTTCTTCCAGCCGCGACCACTCATCGATGGGATACACTTCGAGGCAACGCTCTCCGCCGACGACAAAATTAGTGACCATCAAGTGATTGCTGTTCTTCCGGGCCAGAACATCGCGAAATTTCGCCGGGATGCTTATGCGTCCCTTGGCGTCGATGGTGTGGTCAAAATTGCCGCGAAACATGGCGATTTCCATTGCCCGGCCAAATTTTGGGAATTTATCCCACTTTGGCAACCTTAGCACCCACCTATAGCTTGCGGGCCAGAAGCTGTCAATCAAATTTTTGAATTCAAAAGGATTTTTGTCGATGGAAAAAAATTGAACGCTATATTTTGAGTTGGACCCCAATCCGGCCACAAAATACAGACCGTCGAGTTGGACCATAGGAGCCGGTCCAATGATGCAAAGTGGGACGAACGACTCGTTAACGCCTTCAGAAGCCTTGGAGGAGAAAGAAACCGAGGCTCCGGCAAGATTTAAATAAACTGGCTACTGGCCAGCCGCTTTAAAGGAGCCGGCAAAAGGCATCGTCGGAAGCGGGCTAAAGTGGATTGGTAAGCCGGATTCTGTCATGGCCTT
>CAZILB010000022.1:0-27432 GCA_964539925.1 uncultured Syntrophobacter sp.
GACGCCGAATCCTCCAGGACCGAAACGATGTCGGTGGTGGCGCCGATCAAATACCGATTCAGCTCGTCGAGTCGCTTGCCTTCCAGGCGCAGACCGCGCAGTGTGCCGTAATGCTCCTTGCGAATTAAATCGACCTGCAAGCCGATCACGTTGCGCGGCACGTGGTACTCGTGCAACACCCGGGCAAAGATCTCCACCGAGGTTTCGAATTCCTCGGGGATGACCTCGTCGGCGCCGAGACTATAGAGCCGCTCGATCTCGGTGACGTAACGGGTGCGCACGATGATCTTCAAGTCCGAGCGCAGCCGGTGCGCCTGGGATACGATGTGGGCGGTCGCCGTCGGATCCGAAATGGCGATCACCAGCACCCGAGCCCGCTCGATGCCTGCTTGCATGAGAATATCCGGCCGGGTGCCGTCGCCAAAGACGATCGGCTCGCCCGCCGCCCTGCCGGCCTTGACCAGTTCGGGGTCGAGCTCCAAAATTCGATGCGCAATGCCCGACTCCCTCAGCACGCGCGCCAGGTTTTGTCCGTTGAGGCCGTAGCCGACGATGATCACATGGCCTTCCAGGCGAGGCGGCCCCGTTTCGCCGGAGGGCGTCTCCGCGCGGCGCCGGCGCGCCCGGCCGGTCAAGCGGTTCGCAATCCCGTGGGCGGATGGAACCAAGAACGGCGTCGCAATCATGCTCAAAATCGACGCAGCGAGGAAGGTTTGCTCTTCGCTGGAACTCAGCAACTTATGGCCGATGCCGGCCTTGGCCAAAATAAACGAAAACTCGCCGATCTGGGCCAGGCTCAGCCCCAGAATGATGCCCAGACGTAGCGAACGATAAAGCCACCAGAAGATCAACAGGGCCACCGCCGTCTTGATGCCAACCATCAGCAGAAGCTCCACGATCGGCGTGATCAAATCGCCGCCCAGAACTTCGGGTTTGAGCAGCATGCCGATAGAGATAAAAAAAATCCCGCTGAAACAATCGCGCAAGGGCAAAACGTCCGCCACTACCTGGTGGCTCAACTCGGATTCCGAGATCACCAGGCCGGCGATCAGCGCGCCGAGCGCGAGCGAAAGACCTGCTGCCGAAGCGAGCCATGCGGTGCCCAAACAAACCAGGACGACGAACAGAATGAAGACCTCGCGATTTCTCAAGAGCACCACCTGATGCAGCAGCCAGGGCAGAAGTTTGCGCGCCGTCCAGACGATCAAGCCGAGCGCCAGTAATGATTTGACGACGGCCCACGCGACATCCAGGAGCGAACCCTCGCCCGATTCGCCCAAAAGCGGCACCAGCAGCATCATCGGCACGATGCAAAGGTCTTGGAATAAGAGCGTGCCGCTTGCGAGCCGGCCCTGGATGGCGTTGATCTCGCCCCGATCGTTGTAAATTCTGAGCACGATCGCAGTGCTGCTCATGGCAACCAAGAATCCGTAGAACACGCCCACGCCCGGCGACGCCCCCAGAGCAAGAGCGACGAGAAAAATCGCCAGGATGGTGAGGGACACTTGCAGGAAGCCCGCCAAAAGAATCCGCCGCCGCATGGAGAGAATGCTTTTCAGGGAGAATTCGATGCCGATGATAAAAAGTAAAAGCGCCACACCGATCTCCGCCAGGATTTCAACCTGTTGGACATCGCGGATGAGCGCCAATCCGCCGGGACCGATGACCACCCCCGCGAGCAAAAAGCCGACGATAGCCGGCAGGCGCATTTTCTGGAACAAGATGACGATGGTAATCGTTACGGTGAGAACGATCAGCAGTTCTTGCAGGAGGTGGACTTCACCCATGAGCTGAAAAGATCGAAAAATTCGACGCGAGACGTCGTCACGCCTGGCGGTAGGCCGCCGTCACCGTCGTGTGAATGCCGCCGCGCACGTTGAAGTCGCCGACCACCGTCATTTTTCTCGGCCGGCAGGCCGCCACGAGATCGTCGAGGATCTTGTTGATCACGGCTTCATGAAAGGCGCCCTGGTCGCGGTAAGACCAGAGATAGAGCTTCAAAGACTTGAGCTCGATGCACAGCTTATCCGGCACGTAGGTGATGCGGATGGTGGCAAAATCCGGCTGGCCGGTGCGCGGGCAGACGCAGGTGAACTCCGGACATTCCATATTGATTTCGTAGTCGCGTTCGGGCCGCGGGTTGCTGAATGTTGCCAGCTCTGGGCTTGGTCGAGTCGCCATGGCGCGATTGTAACTCGGCTTAAAACCATTTCCAAATCGACGACTTAACTTGACTTGGCCGGGGGGCGGTGATAACCGCAATAGCAATCAGGATAGGGTTTTGCGGAGGAATTAAAGTGAGCAAGCCAAGAGAACCGAGAGCGGGAGAAAAGCTCAGCGAAAGCGAAGCGAAAGCTTACGTAGACTACCTCTATTCGACGCTTTACAAGTATGCGCACGAGAAGATTTACCAAGGCCTCTTCATGGCCCAATTGCGCGACGGCAAACTGCCGCTTCCCGTCATGCGGCAGTTTTTTAGAAACTGGGGACGATTTTCGCTCGAAGTCAATGCCTTGAACGCGGTTTCCTACTACACCCATCTGCCCTTTTTTGTCCGCCACTTCGATCTCCTCGGGCCCTTTTGCGCCAAGATCGCCGACGAATTGATTTCGCCCAGAGCGCCCGGCCATGTCCTAGTGCTGCTTCAAACCGCGGAAAAAATGGGGCTCAATAAAAAAGCCGTCCTGGAAGACCCGTATCTTCCCGCCGCCCGAGGCATTAACGATTTCTGCCACAAAATCTTTATCGACGGCTCCATCGTCGAGCTGTGGGGTTTGCATGTTTTCGAAGAATCGCTGTCCATGTGGTCGGGCCAGTGGTTTACCGCACTGACCACCCATTACGGCTTCAGCAAACAGGACGCGATCTACTTCTCCACCCATGAGGAAGCCGATATGGATACGCACAAGCTTGGCGAGGGCGGCGAGGAAGCCATGGGCCACGGCGCCTTCAACCGCACCGTGCTCACGCGCGCGCTCCAGGAGAGCGTCGAGTTCCGCGCCGGCTACTCGATGGAATACTGCGCCTTGACAATGATCGACCTGCAAGCCCAGATGAAGCAAGCCGCCCTGGACCATCCCTACGACCTCTGACCGGGTTGGTCGCGGCAGAGCATCCTACCGAGTTATTTAGTCGGGTCCGCTTGCCGGTTCGTTGACGGCGCACAAACCCAATATAGCTTCTCGATGTAGCGAAAAGCACAAATTCGAGAGGGCGGCGGTCTATTGAATAATCCGGAGACCCTGGATGCCCACCCACACTCATGCCATTCTTGACTCTTGGGTTCCCATCAACCTAGAATCGACGCAGGCTAAACGATCTCATGGATAAGCTCGGTCACCGCGGGCCCATGGCCGACGCCGCCGCCATCATCCTGACCGGCGGCAAAAGCTCGCGCATGGGCCGTCCCAAAGCGCTCCTGCCGTTTGACGGCGAACCGCTCATCGTCCATATCGTCCGCGCGCTGAGATCGATGTTTGCCGAAGCCGTCGTCGTCGCCGCCCCCGAGCAGGAGCTGCCGCCTATGCCCGCGACGGTGGCGCGCGATGAAGTCCCTTATCAAGGCCCGGCGGGCGGAATTTATTACGGACTGAAGGCCGCCGGCGCGAAATATGCTTTCGTCACCTCCTGCGACGTGGCTTTTATCAATCAACCGCTCATCGCCTTTCTGGTTTCGCGAATCCCCAACTGTGACGTGGTGGTCCCCTACTGGGACGAACGGCTTCAACCCTTGCACGCAGTCTACCGGAAAAGCCTGCTGCCGCTTCTAAAAGAGCAGCTTGAGCTGGGGCAGCTCAGGCCCGTTTATCTCTACGACAAGGCGCGCACCGACAAAGTCCCTCAAGAGGAAATCCGCCGCTTTGATCCTGAAGGCTTGAGCTTTCTCAACATGAATACGCCGGAAGATTATGAAGTCGTGCTCAAGCGATGGCGTGAACCCGGTCTACCCCCTGTCTCTATGCCGGTCTCCGTCACCGTCGAGCTTTTCGGCGTGGCTCGCTTGGTTGCCAAGACCCACATGGTTTCTCTCGCTTTGCCGCAGGGAGCGACTCTCGCCCAGGTCTTTTCTGCTCTCGCTGAAAAACTGCCCACTCTCGTCGGTCGGATCATCAATTCCGACGGTCTGGTCAGCGGCTATACCTGCAACATTAATGGCTTGAACTTTGTTCGTGCTCCCGGCGCCAAGGTCAACTCGGGAGATAAAATTTTCATTCTTTCCGCGGATGCGGGAGGCTGAGAAATGTACGGATTTCACGGCCGCCTGCTGCACATAAATCTGAGCACCGGAGAAAGCTCACGGCTTGATCTCGATGAAGCGCGGCTGCGGGCATTTCTCGGCGGCATCGGGCTCGGGACCAGTCTGCTGTACGAGTATGCGCCGGCGGGAATCGATCCGTTCTCCCCTGCCAACCCGTTGATTTTCACGAGCGCGCCGCTTGTCGGCACCGGTCTCACCACCACGGCAAAGTTCGCGGTGGTGACCAAATCCCCGCTTACCGGCTTTATCGCCGACTCGCTCTCCTCCAGTTATTTCGCGCTTGAGTTCAAGCGAACCGGATTGGATGCCATCGTGATTACCGGGCGGGCTCCGTCCCTGGCTTATCTCTTGATCAACGATCAGAAGGTCGAGCTCCGCGATGCCCGTCGGCTCGCGGGCAAAAGTCCGGCTGAGAGCGAATCCATGATCCGCTCGGAGCTGAATACTTCCGCGCTGCGGGTGGCGGCCATCGGCAAAGCCGGGGAAAACCGAGTGCGCTTCGCCACCATCAGCAACGAAGGGCGCCACGCCGGTCGCGGCGGCGTCGGCGCGGTGATGGGATCAAAGAATTTGAAAGCGATCGCGCTGCGCGGCAACTGCGGGATTCGCGTAGCCGATGAAAAAGGGGTCGCAGCTATCGCCGACTCGCTGCGCCAACGCAGCCTGGGCTCGCTGACCGACAAGTATCGAAGCATCGGCACGGTGGCGAATCTGGCGGTATTCAACCGCCTGGGTTCCTTGCCGACGCGCAATTTTCAACAATCGACTTTCGAGGCCGCCGAAGCCCTTTGCGGGGAGACTCTGACCGAGAACCATTTCAGTCGGAGACACGGCTGCGCTTCCTGTACGATCCAATGCGAGCGCCTGTTCAAATCGCTGGCTGGCGAGGAACAGCGGCTCGAATACGAGACCCTATTTGCCCTGGGACCGCTCTGCGGCGTCACGGATCCCGAGACCGTGCTGCAGGCCGCGCAGCTCTGCGACTTCTACGGCCTCGATACGATCAGCACCGGAGGCACGCTGGCCTGGGCCATGGAGTGCAGCGATAAAGGTTTGTTGCCTGAAGCTCAGAGACTGGGCTTGCGCTTTGGCCAGGCCGATGGACTGACGGCGGTCATTGCGGCTATCGCGGAACGTCGAGGACTTGGCGCTCTCTTGGCCGAGGGTTCGAGACGGGCCGCACTCGAGATCGGCAACGAGAGCCGGTACTGGGCAATGCATGTCAAGGGGCTGGAACTGCCGGGCTATGAGCCCCGGAGCTTGAAAACCATGGCTCTAGGCTTGGCCGTTAGCCCGCGGGGGGCCTGTCACAACCGCTCTGGCGCGTATGAGGCTGACTTCTCAGGGGCAGTCGATCGTTTCCGCGCCGACGCCGGTCGAGGCTCACTGGTCGCCGACTCGGAGAATTTCGCCGCAGTGCTGGATTCATTGATTATCTGCAAGTTTTTGCGCAAGTGCTTCAACGATTTTTACCGCGAGGCAGCCGAGCTGTTAAGCAACGTCACCGGATGGAACTGTTCGAGCGCCGAATTGCGGCTGATCGGCGAGCGTATTCATACCGTCAAGAAACTATTTAATATCCGCGAAGGCTGGCAACTCGAAGACGACTGGCTGCCGGAGCGTTTGCTGAGCGAGGCGCTCCCCACCGGCGTCGCCCGGGGTATAGGTTTAACGTCCGACGAGTTAAGAGAAATGATCCGGGGATATTACAAAGCCAGACAATGGGACGAGAACGGATTCGTTCCCGTGCACAAATTGAAGGATCTCGGAATTTCGAGTTGAGAGAAAAGTTTAAGTTTTCAGCTGGCAATTTTCGCGTTAACCTGAAACCACAAACGCGTAACTCAAAACCGCGAGGACGCAGGAGGAACGAGCCATGCCAACCGACGAGACCCGTCGCGTGCTGAAAGTGTTTGGCGTTGCCGTGACCGCTTATGAGGATGCCGTCGATAAAGCCGCGCCGGCCGAGGAGCTGAGAAAAGCGGAGGCGGAGGTCCGCACACGCCTCGAAGAGGTTACAGCTTTGATCGAGGGGTTGCGCGCCAGGAAGAAGTGACGTCCCCGTCATCGAGCCTATGTCCGGTTTCCTCCTCGCCGACGGTTTCCGTTTTCTGCAAGAGGGAAAGCTTGCCGAGGCGATAGCAGCATTTCGGGAAATCCTCAGAGATCAGCCCGAGCTCGCCGAAGCGCACTATAATCTGGGCAACGCTTACATTGGTCAACACGACTATGAAAGCTCGTTGGCGGCTTATCATGAGGCGATTCGGATCCAACCCGGGTTTGTCCAAGCGCGCACCAATCTGGGCTTCGCCTATGCCAGGTTGGGAAGGCACGAAGACGCTCTCGCCGCTTTTCGTGAGGCGATCCGCGTCGAGAAGGATTTTGTCGAGGCGCACGTGCAGTTGGGCCTGGAACACCTGAAGCATGAGGAGTTCGAAGAAGCCATCGCCCCGCTGACAGAGGCCATTCGCTGTGAACCGCAGAGAGGGGAAAGCTACCGGGCCCTGGGTCTTGCCTATCTCGGCTGTGGCCGGCGTGCGGAAGCGGTCCAGGTCCTCGAACAAGCCATGCGTCTGCTGCCCGAAGATCCCGAAGCCCATTTTCATCTTGGCATCGCACTGTACGAGCTCGGCGAGTATTCTGCCGCGTGCAACCTGTTTCACTGTGTCACCCGTCTTCAACCGGAGAATGCGCGCGCGCATTTCAATCTCGCGCTCGCCTATCTAGCCAGCGGCAACGGCGATCAAGCGGATGAAATCCGCGCAAAGCTGCAAAATCTGGATTCTTCTCTTGCCGAAGAGCTGCGCCGGGAAATCGAGCGGCGAGAATGAAAACACCAACGATTTCTCATTGAGCATAACACCCAGGTCCGAAAGACTTCCGTACAGTAAACGTTGGCCAACCACTTGATTGACCTGTCCCCTCCCGTTGAGATAGAAGGGCGCTATGATGGCAAGCTGGGGACTATTCCTCTGTAATTGTCGGGGCACGCTGCCGCTGGATCTTCAAAAGCTCGTTCTTCCCGTCGCTCCCGCGATTTTGTCCGTCGCCAGCGAGCCCGGCGTGGACATAGGGGAATTCACCGCCGCCGTCAACCGGGAGCCGCCCGACCAACTTCTAATCGCCTGCTGCGCCGCACCCGAGCTGTTTTCTAAAGCCTTCGACGCGGCTCATGCGCAATCCCCGAAGCTTCACTTTGTCGACCTGAAAGAGTCCTGCTTTTCGGTCCATCCCGACACCCAACAGGCGCATGCCAAGGCGACTCGTTTGCTTCGCCTGGCGATGGCGGCTGCCGAAACCAAGGAGACGCCGACCTATCAACCCTTGAAAGTGGGCCCGCGCATCCTCGTCGCCGGCGACGTCCTGGAGGCAAAAAAACTGGCGGCAGAGCTTCGCGACTCGGCTCAGCCGATTTTTGTTATTGCTCCCGAGAACCATGCAACCACCGAGATCGAGGAGCTGCCGCGGCTCTACAAAGGCAGGGTCGTCGAGGTCAGAGGTCGACTAGGCGACTTCCATGTAAGCATTGAAGACTTCGGCGGGCCGACGAGCGCCCGGCGCGACCTCGAAGCCGATCAGGTCGTGATCATCTCCCGCGATGCCTCGACGGCATTTAAGCCGCGCACCGGTTGCCATCTCCTCACCGATCCAAGCGAGATCAATCTCCATCGCCTCGCGATGCGCGTCCGTGAACTACAGGGCGAATTCCTAAAACCGGTGCAGGTTCATTACCATCCCGAGATTTGCGCCGGCGGATCAGCCGGAGAGGAAGCTTGCGGCATTTGCATCAGCTCCTGTCCTTACGACGCCATCGGCCGCGATCCCGAAAATCATCTGCGCATGCGCGTAGACCACATGTCCTGTGAAGGTTGTGGTGCCTGCGTTTCGGCCTGCCCCACAAGCGCCCTTCGTTTTACCGAGCCTTCGCCCAACGAACTTTACGCAAGAATGGCCGCTCTCCTGAGGCCTCTGCCCGGAGGCAACCACGACGAAGCTTTAATCCTGCTCTTTCACTGCGGCGAGAAAGGCCGGCAGGCACTGCAGCAGGCCGGCCGTACAAACCGCGATTATCCTGCGACCATTCTACCTCTTGAAGTTCCCTGTTTGCGCTTTGTCTCGGAAGCCAACATGCTTGCGGCCTTCGCTCTGGGCGCCGCCGGCGTGGGCCTTTTGGGATGCGAGAGATGTCCGCACGGCGAGCGGGAGCTGCTCCATCAGCAGATCGATTTCTGCCGGCTCGCACTGGATGCGTTCGCATTGGGCGCCGAGCGACTTCGTCTCATCACCGCCGACGACGGCGTCGAGGCTGAAGCGGTCGCCGCTCTCGCCGGCTTTGCCGACTCCCTGACACCGACGCCGATCCAGTGGGATGACAAACAAATGCGCCAGTGGGGCAACCGCGAGGTGATCGGCGATGCGATCAAGACCTTCATCGAGCAGCTCGGAAGCGAACCGGGACGCCGGCCGCTAGCTCCGTCGCTCCCCTTCGCGTTTGCCGATGTCAAAGCATCCGGCTGCACCTTGTGCCGTTCCTGCGTCAACGTTTGCCCGGTTCATGCTTTTAAGCTCGATGAGGGCAGCCAATCGCTGCAGTTCAAACACATGGCCTGTGTCGGCTGCGGCCTATGCGAGAAGGCTTGCCCGGAACAGGTCATCACGCTGGAACGGGAAATTTTCTTCAACCGCGACGCCCTCGAATACCTGACCGTTGTGAACGATGACATGGTGGCCTGCGCCAACTGCGGCAAGCCCTATATCAACCGCAGGGCCCTGGAAACAATCGAGGCGCGGGTGCTTTCGCTCGAGTCCCTGCTCGATACTTTCAGCGGCAATCGCCGCAATCTTCTAAAGATGTGTCCCGACTGCCGCACGGTCGCCGCCATGCTGGAAGTGGAAAAGGGATGGAAGCCGTAAGGAGGCAATAGGCAGTAGGCAGTAGTCAGTAGGGAAAAACTTGCTTCGAAAATTTTGTTCTAAACTGTTGCCTATTGCCTGTTGCCTAACGCCTGATTCAGATGGAGCCGCGAAGAAAAAAACGCGAACGCAAAGGAACCAGCGAGGCGAGTTCCTTTATGGACACCGTTCGCGCGGCCTTTATCCGCTGGGTCGCCCTGGAGAAATGGCGCGAGCTTGACGATCTGCGAAGGACGGCGGGAATGGATCTGGCGCAGGCCATCGACGAAGCCGGCCGCTTTCCCAGCCGCGGGCGCTACCGGCAAAAATGGGCCGCGCGATGGCAAGCGGAGCTCCGCCCGGAAATCGCCGAAAGCGATCCCGGGAACCTCTTTGCGGCGATTGAAAGAGCGGTCTCGGCAGCGCTGGCGGACGAGGAGGCCGAGCGCAAAGCCAGCGGCGACCGCCCGCTCGAAGAAGATCCCGAATACAAAGCTTTTGTCGATACCGCGCTGGAGAGACTCCTGCGGGAAGGAGACTTGGGAGCAGGTTCATGATTGGAGATCGCGATCTCTCAGCCTTTCGCCAGGACTATTACGCTCTTCTCGTGCCGCTATTCTGGAGAGAACCGCCGGGCGAACTCCTTCGCCGCCTGGGCGACGGCATCGAAGAACGAATCCCTGCTTCGCGCAAACTGCACGCTCTCCTTGGCGAGGGCTGGGAACTGCTCAATCGCTTTCTCATGGAGACTCCTTCCGAGCAGTGGACCGAAGCGGTTGCCGACGAGTATGTTCGACTTTTTATCGGCCCCCATGGTCCCACGGTAACTCCCTACGAGTCTTACTACTTAACGGGGCATTTGCTGGACCGCCCGTTGGCGAAGCTGCGCGCCGATCTCAAAATTATCGGCATCGAAAAATCCGAGGAACATGCGGAGCCGGAGGACTTTCTCGCCCTCGAGCTGGAGGTGATGCGCTGGCTGATCGGCAAACAGACGGCGTCCGCACAAACGGATGACGAGCACTCCTGGTTGCGGCACCAGGCAGACTTTCTTAAAAACCACCTGCTCGTCTGGGCGCCGGCGTGCGCCCGGGATATGGAAGCGGCCCAGGGGGCTCGCTTTTACCGAGCAGCGGCCAAGGTTCTCCGCGGATTTCTAGAATTGGAAACCACGTTCTTCCCCGATGGCGCTCTTGATAAAATCGCCTCGCTCGATGAAGTCAGGCGGATTTATGGAGCGGCTCCCGTATGGAAAGGGCCGACGATTGACTTCAATTGAAGAGAATCGCCAAAAATTGACCCCCTTGACACAGACTTGACAAAGCGGTAGGCGGAGTATCAGGGTTAACAGGTTTTTCTGCCTCGCAACAGCATCCCGCCAAAAGGAGGTAAGAACCGTGATCGAAGCCCAGATCAAAAAAATCGACTTGGCCAACCGCACAGTCGTCATCAATACGCACGACCATCGAGAGATAACCCTGACCTTCCCAACGGGTGCAAATATCGAGGTGCATGAGCCGGTGACCATGGGAACCATGGGAGGCGATCTGGAGGACCTGCGCGAAGGGTATTTTGTCGAAGTGGAGTTGGCAGCGCAGGATGCGCAGGGGAACTGCGCCTGCGCCTCTCTCGTTTGCATAAGCTGAGTCGATGCAAAGCCTTTCTTTCCGTGCCTGGAGGGTGAAGATATGGAGCATTACGAATCGCCAGGGAAACAGCCCCGGCGAAAGTTTTTAAGCGGACTTCTAACCGTCGGGGCAGGCTTGGCCGCTATGCTTTTGACTCCCAGAAGGGCGAGGGCTCAAGCCGAAAAGCCCACGGCTCCAGAAGTCGAGCCAGGGCCGATATTGTATCGCCGCACGGAAGAGGCGGAGCGGTACTATAGGACCCTTTACCGGTAAGGAGGCAGGTATGAAGCTTATTCGGAGTAATGGGAACGATGGCTTCAATTCGCCGTCGGGACCGCTCGCGAGACTCAATCCCCAAATGGACCGGCGCAACTTCCTACGCTCTGCCGGACTTGGCGGGCTTGGCGTCGGCCTATATGCCTTGTCCGGACCATCGTTAATCAAAGAGGTGAAAGCTCAGGGGCAGGCGCAGCCCCAACCCCCAAAGCTCGATCAGTACAAGACCATCTGCACCAAATGCGCGGTCGGCTGCGGCCTGATCGGCGAGGTCAATAACGGCGTCTGGGTGAGCCAGGAGCCCTGGTTCGAGCATCCCATTAACCAGGGCAGCCTCTGCTCCAAGGGCGCCGCGGCTCGTTCGGGGGTTATCAGCGAGAAGCGCCTTCGTTACCCGATGAAACTGGCGGGGGGTAAGTGGCAACGGCTGAGCTGGGACCAAGCCCTGTCCGAGATTAGCACCAAGATGCTGGATCTACGTAAAAAACATGGCCCGGACATGCTGCATATCAACTTCTCCGCGCATCAGTCCAACGAAAACGGCTACGCCATCCGCAAATGGGCGGGTATGTGGGGGACCAACAACGCCGATTTCCAGGCACGGATATGACACTCCACCACTGTGGCCGGTCTGGCCAACGTATTCGGTTACGGCGCGATGACGAATCACCAGAACGATATCCGCAACAGCCGGAGCATCTTGATCATCGGCATGAATCCGGCGGAGAATCATCCCATTTCCATGCAGCATATTTTGACCGCCAAAGAAGCCAACAAAGCGGTCATAATTTCAGTGGATCCCCGCTTCACCAAGACCTCGGCATTCGCTCAGAAATATGTCCGGCTCCGTTCCGGCACCGATGTCGCGTTCGTCTACGGTCTCATCAATATCATATTGGCCAACGGTTGGGAGGACAAAAAGTTTATTCAGGAGCGGACCTACGCCTTCGAGGAGTTTAAGGACGAGGTCGCCAAGTACGATCCCAAAACCGTCTCCGACGTAACCGGAGTCTCCACCGCCGACCTCGAATGGGTCGCCAAGACGATGGCGCAGAACCGTCCCGGCACCGTCATCTGGGCCATGGGCGGTACCCAGCACAACCACGGCACCGGCATCGTCCGGACATTCTGCCACCTGCAAATGGTTCTCGGCAACATGGGTGTGCCCGGGGGCGGCTGCGACGTATTCCGCGGCCACGACTCGATCCAGGGGGTGACTGACATCGGCGGCGGCCCGGAAACTTTGCCCGGGTACTACGGAATCGGCGAAGGGGCGTGGAAGCACTGGTCAAAGGTCTGGGACGTCCCATACGACTGGGTTCTCTCCAGGTTCAAGAACAAACAGATGATGGAAAAACCGGGCTTCACCGTGGCGCGGTGGTATGAGGGCGTCCTTCTCGATGCGAAACAGCTAGGCCAAGACGTCAATATCAAGGCGGTCATGTTCTGGGGCCACTCGACCAACTCGATGCAACAGATGGACCGAGTGAAGCAGGCCCTCGAGAAGGTCGAGTTGATCGTTGACATTGACCCTTTCGTTACCAACACGGCGGTCCTACCCGATCGCAAGGACGGTATCTATATTTTACCGGCCGCATCCAGCTACGAACAGTGGGGCTCGTCGGTCAATACCAATCGCGACAATCAGTACCGCCAGCGCGTTGTGGCTCCCGTGTGGGAGGCCCGAACCGACATCGCCATCATGGTCGACCTCGCCGAACGCCTCGGTTTCAGAAAAGAGTTTACCCACAATATGATTGGCGGCTGGCGCGGCATTCCGGCCGATGTTAAAGGCGCAAAAGAGTTCCCCGAGGAGACGATGGACGACGTGCTCCGCGAGATCAACGCCGGCGCCCTGTCAATCGGCTATGTCGGCCACACACCGGAACGGCTGAAACGACAGCAGCAATGGGCTCATGTCTTCGACATCAGGACGAAGAAAGCGATGAGTGGCCCGGTGCAGGGAGAGCAGTGGGGGCTCCCGTGGCCATGCTGGACCGATAAACACCCGGGAACTCCGATCCTGTACCGCAACGACATACCCGTATCCGAAGGAGGCTGCGGGTTTCGTGCGGTCTGGGGACCTAAGGCGCCGGACGGGCGCGACCTGATGGCGGCATCTGGCTCGGCCCCGCCGGCCGGCCCCAAGGCCGGCTATCCGGCCCAGAAGGAATATGCCACCGACCTGACGCTGGGCGCGATCAAGCAGGCTCTTGCCGAAGGCCGGAGCCCCTACGGTAACGGCCGCGCGCGGTTCAACTCGTGGAACATTCCCGATCCGTTGCCGATTCATCGCGAGCCGATTCACAGCCCAAGGCCCGACCTGATCGTCAAGTGGCCAACCTATGACGATGTCAAAGAACACTACCGTGTCCCGCAGCCCTACAAAAGCATGCAAAAACCCGACTGGGTAAAAAACTTCCCGATTATTCTGACCACCGGGCGATTCGTGGAGTTCGAGGGCGGCGGTGCGCAGGAACGAGCCTCCCCGTGGCTGGTAGAGCTGAATCCCGAGATGTATGTCGAGGTGAATCCCAAGCTGGCTCAGGAGCACCGGTTGCGTCATGGCGATTGGGTCTGGGTCGAGACGCCGGAAGATATGGATCCGAGACCGAGCCGCATCAGGGTCAAAGTGAGGGTTACGCAGCGCGTTGGCCCTGACACGGTGTTCCTGCCGTTGCACTTTGCCGGCGTGTTCGAAGGCAAGTCGCTGGCGCACAAGTTCCCCGAGGGAACCGTGCCATACGCCATAGGTGAGTCAGCGAATACGGTAACGACCTACGGCTACGACCGGGTGACTCAAATGCAAGAGACAAAAACCACCCTCTGTCGGATCACAAAGGCCTAGGCCGAAGGAGGACCGATAATGGCACAGGCACAGAGCGCAACGGCCCAAAGAGAAGTCATTACCTCTCCGGGAAAATCGGAAAAACCCCGCATGAAGTTCTACATCGATGTCCGGCGTTGCATCGAATGCGGCGGCTGTGAAGTGGCTTGCAAGAACGAAAACGGCGTTCCGCCAGGAGTTGCGCGCATCCGGGTTGTATCGGTAAAGATCGGCGAGCCCGGCGAAAGCAACGTCGCGGTTCCGTGCATGCATTGTACCAGGGCGCCCTGTGTCGCCGTCTGCCCCGTCGACGCCCTCTATCACCGGCCCGACGGTATTGTAGGGCTAAACAAAGAGACTTGCATCGGCTGCGGTTATTGCCTCTATGCCTGCCCGTTCGGCGCGCCGCAATTTCCCAAGGCCTCGGCTTTCGGCGCCCGCGGCGTCATGGACAAGTGCACCTACTGCGCCGGCGGGCCGGAAGTTGCGTTCTCGGAGCGCGAACGGCGGCTTTACGGCGCCAACCGGATTGCCGAAGGCAAACTGCCGATGTGCGCATCGGTTTGCGCGACCAAGGCTCTGGTGGCCGGCGATTCCGAAGAGATAGAAAAAGTGGTCCGCCAGCGGGTAGCCGCCAGAGGCTACGGAGAAGGGGCCTGGGGCTGGAACACAGCTTATAAAGAATCCGTCTAGTTTCTGCTTTCGGTTTGCCGAGCTATTTGACCAGCATGCCGGGTTTGCCCCGAGCTTGCGCAGATTGGCAACTTTAAGGGAGAGCGGCAATGGAACCGGTCATTATTTGGCAGGACAAATGGAGCGAAGGCGCGTTTGTGCCGCTGTATCTTTTCTTCGGCGGACTGACCGCGGGGATCTTTATCGTCGCCGTGCTCGCAGATCTGATTTCGATCAAGTCAAAGCGCCTCGAAACCCTTTCCAAGGTGGCAGCCTATGCCTCGGTCGCAATCCTCGCCCTGGCGGGCTTCTTTCTTACAATCCACTTGGGTAAGCCCGAGCGGGGACTCGCGTTTCCCTTGTACTTCACCAACCGCAACTCCTGGATGACCTGGGGCGGATGGATTGTCGGTATGGGAAGTCCACTGGTCGTCCTCTATGCGGCTCTCTGGTATTTCCGCTGGCTGCCGCTCCTTCGCCGACTGTTGGGCGTGGTGGCTTTACCTCTTATCGGGACAATGGCGCTCTACACCGGGTGGCTTCTAAGCAATGCCGGGTTCGTTCCTTTGTGGTCGCCGCAGTATTTGCCCCGGATATTTCTCAATTCCGGGTTGACCACCGGTTTGGCGGCAGCGGGACTGGTTTTTCTCCTCGCATGGCCTTTTTTGCGACCAAGGGGCGAGGATCAGGATCCACCGATGATCATTCGGTGGTTGAGTGTCGCGGTGGTGGTATTTATTCTTCTCGAACTCTATGAGCTTTACGCCTTTATGACGTACTTGCGGGCGGGAGGGGCCGAACACGAAGCCTTCGGGCGCACCATCTCCCCGAAAGGGGCGGAACTGGCCTATGAATATGTGACGAAGGGAGCGCTGGCTCCCTGGTTTTGGTGGGGAGTCATCGCGGTCGGTCTCGCCATTCCGCTCCTCATCAGCGTCCTGGAGTTTACAATGGGGCTCTTCGATCGCCCATGGTTCAAGGCCGTGGCGACGACCAAATTCGCTCTGATTCTGATCGGAGGAGTGATCCTGCGCTTCGTGATCGTCTGGGGCGGCGAGATGAGCGCTCCCCTCGAGGTGCCCATTTCCCAAGGACCACCAACAGTTTTCCTGGGTTGATGGGCTTTGCGGCCTTTTTCTTTTTCGCTGGCGTTTGGGCGGTGCTTTTGTTTGCTACACCGGCTTGGCCCGGAAACCCGGACCACGGTCAGGAACTCTATGTGGAACGTTGCGTCCTCTGCCATGGCTCCAAGGGATATGGATGGGACTGGGACAATAAAGTGGATCGTCCTCCGGTGCCGGTGCCGAACCTTCTCGATATCCTTCCGCAGCGTTCCGACGACTACCTTTTCAGGGTCATTCGCAATGGCGGCGAGGCCGTGGGCCGCACGCGGTTCATGCCCGCCTTTGGTTTCAACATGACGGAGCAGGAGCTTAAAGATCTCGTCGCTTATCTCCGCTCGCTCCAGCGCAAAGGGAAGTAGGGGCGGGTTTGAAACCCGCTGCTACATAACCCCAAAGCCGGAATATCTCGCGCGAAGGTCGCAAAGGGCGCTAAGTTAAGAGATGAAATCTCCTAAGGGCTTGGGTGGCCTTTGCGTACTTGGCGCGCTTGGCGCGAGCAATTCGCCGTTTTGGAGAGCTATGGTCGGCGGAAATTTGCGTGAGCCGCGAATACCTTGAAGGATAGGAGTACCGTTACTTTATGCAACGGGTCAAAGCCATGGGTTTTCCAGTTGCGGCTCTTTTGAGCGCAATCCTCGCCTCTTTTTTATTAGCGGCAGAAGTGGGCGAGCACGCCGGTCTGTTTCCTCACAGCATCTTGGTGGCGGACTTTAACAATAGCGGCTATCCCGATATTGCCGTTCCGGCGTCGGCGGAGCGAAAAGCGATTATCCTGTTGAGCGATGGCAAAGGAAGATTTCTTTCGAATCATTCTTTCCCCGTCGGCCAAGGCCCCACCTGGATCGAGGCAGCAGACTTTAACGCAAACGGCCATCTAGATTTTGTCACAACGAATACCGGCGCCGGAAGTTTGTCGATTTACTTCGGCGACGGGCGGGGCGGCTTCGCTCCCGGGCAGGATATCGAAGGCCTTCACGGTCCTGTATCCGCCGTCGCCGGAGACTTCGATGGCGACGGAAATCCCGATCTTGCGGTGGCGCTGGCTGGAAAGTCTGAGGTGGCCATCCTCCTGAATCGAGGAAAAGGTAAACTGGAGGTGGCGAGATTTTATCGGGTGGGCCGGGGCGCGCATATTCTGTCGAAGTCGGATCTTAATCGCGACGGCCGGGTAGATCTGGTCGTCGGCAGCTTGGGTGCCCATACGCTGACTGTACTCTTGGGCCATGGCGACGGCACTTTCCGCCCACCGATCACGGTGCCGGTCGGACGTTTCCCCCACTACCAGGCTTTCGGCGACTTCAACGGCGACGGGCATATCGATGTGGCGATCACCGTCGCCGGCGAAGACGCAGTGGAAGTTTTACTGGGGGACGGCACCGGCCGCCTGGAGAAAAGCGCGCGCTACCAAGTTGGGCTTAATCCTCACGGCTTGGCCGCGGCCGATTTTAACGGCACCGGGAACTTGGATCTCGTAGTCACCAATCGAAGCTCCATGGATATACAATTGTTGATCGGCGATGGAAAGGGGAGCTTTGCCGTCGGTCAGCCGATCCACATCGGCGAGGACCTCATCGCCGTGGCGGCCGCCGATTTCGATAACGATAAGCAGATGGATCTCGCGCTCGTATCCGCCACCTCGCACAGAGTGATTCTGCTCAGAGGCGATGGCAGAGGGAATTTTCAACCCTTTTCATCGGCAAAGACCGCGCCGCAATGACGCGGGTTTGCCGCTAAAACTCCCTCGTGCGGGGCGCGGTTCTGCCTCGGTCATTCCGGCTCCGACATTGAACCTGGAACCTTCAACATTGAACGATTCGTTTAGCTAACGCAGTTGTCCGCCAGGAATATGCACGAAGGCGCTCATCTCGTGCGCCAAGGTGACCGGCGGCGTTTTGCGAACGTAGTTCGAAGTAATCTGATCCACCCGCGTCACGCCCAAGAGCGCCATGTCCACGATCAGCTCTTCTTCGAGCAGCTCGAGCACACGCACCAGGCCGTCTTTGCCGCCGGCGCCAAGCCCCCAGCCCTGCAATTTGCCAATGGTCACTGCTCTGGCGCCCAGCGCCAACGCCTTGACGATATCGGTGCCGCGGGTCACGCCGCCGTCGAGTACGATCTCCGCTTTGCCGCCCGCGGCTTCGACGATTTCAGGCAGAGTATCGATCGTTCCGAGTCCATGATCCAATTGACGCCCGCCGTGGTTGGAGACGTAGATGACATCGACACCGTGATCGACGGCGATCCTGGCGTCCTCGGCGGTGGCGATTCCTTTGATGATCAGCGGCATGCCGGCAATCTTCTTGATCTGATCGGCCATTTCCCAGGTGAGCATCGCTTGATAAATGCGCCCGGTTTCGGTTCTGCGGCTGGGCGGCTGCCAGCGATTGAGCAGCGGCCGTTCGCGCCGGCTGTAGTGCGCCGTATCGACGGTGAGACAGAGCGCGATGTAGCCGGCTTTCTTCACCCGGCCGACGATTTCCGCGCACCAGTCGAGCCCGCCGCGAATATAAAGTTGGAAAATCTTCGGGTGGTCGGTACTGGCGGCAATTTCTTCAAGACTCGGTTGGGTCACCGAGCTGACAAAATTCATCGTACCAAACTGCGCTGCCGCCTTGGCCACCGCCACGCCGCCCTCCGGGGTGATCGTCTGAAGCGAACCGATGGGCGCCATCATGACCGGGATCCGCAATTTCTGCCCCAAGAAGGTCGTCGAGGTGTCCACTTTGGAAACATCCACCAGCACTCGCGGGCGCAGCCCCAGGCTGTCGAAGCCGAGACGGTTGCGCCGCATGGTGGTTTCCGACTCGGCGCCCCCGGTGAGATAGTCCCAAACATCCTGGGGTAGATTGCGACGCGCCGCTTGTATGATCTCCTGGTTGCTGACGTAATCGAGGCTCATGAATTTCTCTCCTTTGCTTCCTCTCAATCTCGCGCGCACACTATCGAAAGCAGCCTTGAGCTGTCAAACCTCCAGTAAAAAAAGGGAGGCGATAAGCCTCCCTTCCGACCTTGAGCCTTTGAACTTTGAACCTTGAACGGGCGATGCCTTCGCCGCGCCGCTTACCGCGTCACGGCGCCTTCCGACGCCGACGAAACCAGCTTGGCATATTTGGCCATGACGCCGCTCTTGTAGCGCGGCTCGGGCGCCCGCCACCGGCTGAGCCGCGCCTGCAGCTCTTTTTCAGAAATCTCCACGTCCAGGCGCCGCGCTTTGATATCGAAAGTGATCGTATCGCCGTCGCGCACCGCGGCGATCGGTCCGCCGTGCGCCGCCTCCGGCGCCACGTGGCCGGCCATCAGCCCGTGGGTCGCGCCCGAGAACCGCCCGTCGGTAAGCAGAGCGACGGAATCCCCCAGCCCGGCGCCGACCAGCGCGGCGGTGACGCCGAGCATCTCGCGCATTCCCGGCCCGCCCTTGGGCCCTTCATAGCGAATCACCACCACGTCGTTGTCTTTGATCTTGCCCTGCTGCACCGCCTGAAACGCGTCTTCCTCGCGGTCGAAGACTCGCGCCGGGCCTTTGTGCAGCATGCGCTCATGCCCGGCGACTTTGACCACGCAGCCTTCGGGCGCAAGATTGCCCTTGAGTATGACCAGGCCGCCGGTCGCTTTGAGCGGCTGCGCCATGGGCCGCACCACCTCCTGCGCGGGCGTCTCGTTGGCCTGGGCGGCAGCCTCGGCGATGGTTTTACCGGTCACCGTGATGGCATCGCCATGAATCAGTCCGGCGTCGAGCAACCGCTTGGCGACCAGCTGGATGCCGCCGGCCTTGTAAAGATCGTTGGCGACGAATCGGCCGCCCGGCTTGAGATCGGCGATCAGCGGCGTGCGCTCGCTGATGCGATCGAAATCTTCGATGGTCAGCTCGACGCCGGCCTCGCGCGCGATGGCGAGGAGATGCAGCACGGCGTTGGTCGATCCTCCGGTAGCGGCCACCGATGCGATCGCGTTCTCGATCGCTTTACGCGTGAGAATCTTGGACGGCCGTAAATCCGCTTTTAGCATCTCCATCACCAGCTTGCCGGCGTTGAACGCCGCTTCATCTTTTTCCGCCACGGTGGCGGGAATGCCGTTGCTACCCATGGGCGAGATGCCGAGAAACTCCAACACCGTGGACATGGTGTTGGCGGTAAACTGCCCGCCGCAGGCGCCGGCGCCGGGGCAGGCGGCATTTTCCACGGCGAGGAATTGTTCGGCGCTGATGCGTTTGCTGGCGTAGGCCCCTACGGCCTCGAACACGTCTTGAATGGTGAGGTCTTTGTCGCCCAGATGGCCCGGCGCAATGGAGCCGCCGTAGAGC
The DNA here is from genome assembly GCA_964539925.1 of uncultured Syntrophobacter sp. Lineage (GTDB taxonomy): Bacteria > Desulfobacterota > Binatia > UBA9968 > UBA9968 > DP-20. Next base: position 19,979 of record CAZILB010000022.1, read on the forward strand.
GCGAGCCCGGGAATATCGAGGCGCGCCAGCGCCATCACCACCCCGGGATTGGTTTTGTCGCAGCCCGATAAACAAACCAGCGCGTCGAAATGGTTGCCGCGCGCCACCAGCTCGATGGAATCGGCGATCACTTCGCGGCTGATGAGCGAGCACTTCATCCCTTCTGCGCCCATGCTGATGCCGTCGGAAATCGACACCGTATTGAACTCCATCGGCGTGCCGCCGGCGGCGCGAATGCCCTCCTTGACCTTCGCCGCCAACCGGCGCAAATGATAGTTGCACGGACCGATCTCGATCCAGGTGTTGGCCACGCCGACGATGGGGCGGCGCAAATCTTCGTCGCTAAAGCCCACCGCTTTGAGCATCGCCCGGGACGGCGCCCGGTCCGGCCCATCGGTAATCACCCCGCTGCGGGGCTTCATATTATCCGCCATGATTCGCTCCTGACTTTGGTCCGCTGAATGCCAATCAATAAACTATGGCATAGGGGGATTTGCAAGCCGCCGCGCTCGGCCAAGATATTCCGCCCAAGGGGGGGCTTCCAGCAAGCGGCCAGATAACGTCTTGCAGGCTCAGGCGTCAAACTCTAAGGTGTTGGTATGAGTCTTGGCATTTTCGCGCGCCGGAGCATCGTGGGAATTCTTCTACTCGCCGCGGCAACAACGAGCAGCGCCGCGCCAAACCTTAGCCGAGAGCCGGGCGAGCGCTTGGCCCGGAAGATCGACGAGATCAACAATAATGCCGCGGCCGACCCGGTCCGGCCAAAGAAAACTCCGATATCGGAACCGGAGGTCAATTCTTACCTGGCCTTCAACATCAAGGACAAAATTCCGCCTGGCCTGGCCAATCCCGAGATTCGCATGGTCGGCGCGGGCCAGCTCTCGGGCCGGGTGTTCGTCGATATGGACGAGTTCAAACGTCACAGGCGCAGCGGCGGGTTCTTGGATCCGTTCAGCTTTATTTCCGGCCAAGTGCCGGTGACGGCGCACGGCGTCCTCAGAACCAAGGACGGCACCGGTCAATTTCAGCTCGCTTCCGCAGAAATCCACGGCGTGCCGCTGCCCAAACCGCTCGTGCAGGAGCTTGTCAGTTTTTTTTCGCGCACGCCGGAGCATCCCAACGGTTTCAATATCGACGCACCTTTCACCCTGCCAGCCGAAATCCGCGAGATTGCGATCGATCGAGGCACGGCGGTGGTCATGCAAGAGTAGGAGCGCCGGAATCCGCCGTCATCCGAATCAAAGGGGGCGACACGGAACTGGCGCCGCGACTGTTGCCGCCGCGGGAGCTGATCGTTTGGTGGAAGCTGCTATCCTTCAGCCGACAAATTTTGATGGAAATCGATGGGGAGGGCGCGCATGTCGTCTTGAATTCAAGCACAAGCAACTCCCACGGAAAAAAACTGCGCCAAGAACCGGCCAAGGACGCCTTATGATTGGACGGTGGCGTTGCGGGGGTTTTTGGCCCCGCGAAAACCCCGCAAGAGGCGAATCGAACGATAAGCCACCTTGGTGCGCTTCTCGATGACCATGCGTAATCCGTTGACGACAAAAATACTCGCTAGCATTCCGTAGGCGATGAGATCCGAAAGCATCATTCCCCCAATTTTCAAGTTTGATTAAAACCTGCCTTAGCGACAGGCGCCAATCAGAGCGCGCAAAAGTCGGGCCAGCATGAATCGCTTGCGGCAACGCCGTTAACTCACGGAATTCCTATGATTTAAAATCGTCGAGTCATGCACCCGTATCGATAATTGTGCAATAGGGAGACAAGGATGAGTTGTATTCAGCACACAAGGGGCAATCTGACTGCTAATCCGCAGCGGTAACAACCACTGCTCGCAAGCCGAGAAAAAATCTCCGTCCGGTGGATTTAAGCCTGCCTTAGAATCATTCCGGTCAGTCTTTTGAATTTCTCTCCCTTTTTGTGCCATCGACCGCTGCGCTCGGTGGCATCATGGTTGCTCCGGTAAAGCCCTGGGTAGGCGAGCGCAACGGAGCCTGGCCGGCGCCGCGGCTGCTGTCACGCTTTATCAATGATTTTCCCGGGTGCGATCGCTCGCTCATCGACAATCACCGAACCCAAACCGCAATAATTGAACACCTGAAAAATTGACAGCATGAGGGATTCGCGGTCGTTTGCCGACACATGGGGTCTCGCTATGGATCGAACTGAAAATACCGGATCAAATCTTGAACACCGCGGCCACGCGCCTACAACCATCAGCCAACCGCGAGACCTCAGCCGGCCCTCACCTCAAACTCTGATCGCGAGGACGGCGAGCACGGTCGCGACTCTGGCGATCTTCGCACTCCCGGTGAGCCTCGCGTTTTCCGGCAAGAATTACATTTATGGAAAAATTCCGTACTTGAAGCAGCTCGGTTTTCGATCCGGCTCGACCAAGAGCGCCGTGCTCGCCGTGGACGTCAATGGACTGACGATTCAAAGCCGGAGCGCTTCCGCAGAAGCCATCGATGACTTTGAGAAAGCCGCGATGGCGCAGCTCGCCAGTCTGCATCGAATCTACAGCGACTGGGTTGAAAACCACGAGGATTTGAGCGGCACTTTGCTGGTCAAACTCCGGGTCGATAAATCGGGAAACGTGTCCCGAGTCGATCCATTGGCGGCGCGCTTGTCCGACGCGATCTTTACCCGCGTCGTCATCAGCGAAATCCGGCGCTGGAGTTTTCCGGGGGGAACCGTCGAGCCTGTTGAAATCACGATGCCGCTGTTGTTCGTTCCGAAAGGCTTGGACACGAGCACTGTGGTTCATTGGGAGCGCAAAACCAGAGGCGTCGAGCAGCACAAAACCGCCGCGCACCGCGGCGCCCCTGCCGGCACGCCAAACACTTCGACGCTCCGAGCCGTACCAACCTCGAAAGCGATTTTCGACAGCGCGCGCCGGGAGGCTCCCAAGCCCGTGCCGGCGGCAAAGGCGAACAAACCGGCGCCGGCCGAGCACCGCTTGGCGGTGTTAAGGACCACCCAAGCGGTCGGCCTCAGACTGGAACCGAGATACTCCGCCGCGCGCGTCCACGAAATAGACGCGGACACCGAACTTAGCTTGTTGGAAACTCGAGGCGATTGGCTCAAGGTCCGGGTAGGCAACGCCGAGTCAGCGGGATTTGTCAGAAAAGAATTCCTCGCGCCGATCAACTGAGTTAATTCGCTGGCCGCCCCGCGATACTAGCGCGACGCATTCGCTGAGCGGCGCCCGGGCCCCGCCGGCACGGCGAGGCACGAGCGAGCCAAGGAGCGCGCCAGCGACTCGTGATTCTCCAGGTCAAACTACCTGGATCGGGTAACGATTTGCGGTCGTCTCGCCAAAAACATGAACAACGTCGCGATCAGACTCACGGCCGCGAAAATCGCAAATGCGAGAGTGTAGCTCTTGGTCACGTCATAGACGATACCGGCGATCAGCGGCCCCAGGAACGTGCCGACGGTCTGCACCGTACGGCTCGCGCCCTGTATCGTCGCGAAAGCCTTCGTGCCGAAGTAATCGGCGCGAATGGGCTCTTGAAGCGCGGCGAGACCTCCGTAAGCGAGCGAATAGACCACCATCCAGGGTGTGAAAATCCATGGCAGCGCGCTCCAACCCATGAAAAAGACCGAAGCGCTCAACGCCACCAGCAAACTCATCACCAGTTTTCGTTTGTCGAGTAAATCGCCGAGCCAGCCCATGCCGATGCGCGCCGGCGCGCCGATCAGCGTCGACAGACCGAGCAACCCGCTCGCCGCCTCCATGCCCCAGCCCCGGTCCACCAGCAGGATCACGAAATGAACCGAAACGCCCTCGGTAACCATGTGGCGCAGCGCCATGGCCGTAGAAAATAGCCAGAACGCCTTGAGGCGCAGGGCTTCACGCAAGGAGAATTGGGGATCGTCCGAGACATGGGCGGTATGGGCGCCGGGCGCCGGCATGATCGAACCCCGATCGGCTTCGCGCTCTTGGGCGTCAACAATCCGGTTGATCAGATAGGCGATGGGCCAGCCTACGCCGAGGAGTATCAATCCGGAGACGACCGCCGCGCTGCGCCAGCCCCAGACCGCCACCATCCAGCCGACGAAAGGCACCAGCGCCCCGGAGATTCCCGGTCCCGTGCGAAAAATGCCGAAGGCCAGGCTGCGCCGCTCGCGAAAGCTTTTGGCGATCAGCAAACTGATCGGCATGTGGTAGCCGAGGCTCGATCCGAGGACGATGCCGAGCACGATGGAGGCGTAAAGCATCGGCAGCGAGTTCACGAAGCTCAACGAAACAAAGCCGAGGACGCAGATGACGATGCCGATATACATGATGCGGCGCGGTCCGACGCGGTCGACAAAATGTCCTTCGATGGGTCCCAACAGGCCCGCTTCGATGCGCGCCAGGGAAAACGCGCCGGAAATCGCCGTGCGGCTCCAGCCAAACTCACGCTCGAAGGACGGAAAAAACGCGCTCATGCCGAAGTAGGCGAAACCCGTGTTGGTCGCGTGGGTAATGCAACCGAGGATGACCAGCCACCACTTACGTTCCACCGAAAATAATCTCCATGAAGCTCATCGACGCTGCGAGTAATCTCCCGCGCTGTGCGAATCGCCGCAGATTAGCCCAAAGCGTGCCTCTTAGAAAGCACTCGCGCGAATGCAACGATACAACCAACCCCCGTCCTATCTTCTAGCACCGGCCATAGAGCGCCCGGAAAGCGCGAGAAACAAAGTAAAAATTCTAGCTCAGCTGCATTGCGGACCAGGGGCTTCGACACGCGCTAGCCGCCGGCAACAAAATCCGCTAAGCTTTGATCGCGAGTGAACGCAACGCAATCCGTTGCGTATCGAGAGCGGAGAACCTCGGTTTCAGGAAATCTTTGTGCCGCCTAAAATCCGAGATCTCATTGCTGAACTGAAAACGGCCGGGTTCGTAGATCGCGGAGGAAAAGGGAGTCATCGGAATTATGTGCATCCGAAGGTGACGAAGCCGGTCACGATATCTGGAAGCCCAGGCGATGATGCCAAACATTATCAAGTTCGTGCGGTAAAGCTCGCTATTGAGGAGTCCAAAAAATGAAGGACAGTGCCAGGTATGTAAAAATCGTCGAATGGTCAGAAGAAGATCAATGCTACGTCGGCAGCTCGCCCGGCTTGATCTACGGCGGCTGTCATGGGAGCGACGAAAAGGAAGTGTTCAATCATTTGTGTGAGATCGTGGAGGAAGCGATCGAACTTTACCGTAAGGACGGAAAGCCGTTGCCTCCCGCTACGTCCGGACGAGATCTCGCGAATAAGTTACAAACGGTCGGATGACGCCCGGCCGCGTTTAGCTTCTCCCGAGCGAAATTTTGTGCTTGCAATCATTGTGCATAAACCAACGCCACATGGTTACCGCTGAACCCGATACGTCGGCGCCGGGCCAAGCCTCGCCGAGCGAAGGCGCGGTGCCCGAACGTGCGCGATCCATTCATGAGAACATCATTACCCTCGACACCCACGTCGACTTCGCCCCCGTCCATTTGACCGGCGAAAGAAACTACACGCAGCGTCTCGATACTCAGTTCGATCTGCCCAAGATGATCGACGGCGGGCTCGATGGGCTGTTCTTTGTCGTTTATGTCGGCCAGACCCGGGAATCACAGAATCCCGAAGCGCTCAAACCCGCCGCCTACGAGCGCGCTTATAACCTTGCCATCGAAAAATTCGACGCGATCCGTCGCTTCACCCAAGAGATCGCGCCCGACAGTATCGAGCTGGCGCTTACCGCCGCCGACGTGCGCCGGATTCGTACACAGGGCAAGAAAATCGCGCTGATCGGCGTCGAGAACGGCTATCCCCTCGGCGAAGACCTTGCGCGCGTCGGAGAGTTCTACGACCGCGGCGCCCGCTACCTGTCGCTAACGCACAACGGCCACAACCAGCTCGCCGATTCCCATACCGGCGAGCGCGACGGCTGGAAGTGGAATGGCGTTTCTCCCCTTGGCGAGCGAGTGATCGCCGAAATGAATCGACTCGGGATCATGGTCGACGTCTCGCACGCGTCGAAGGACTCCATGTTGCAGTCGACTGCTCTCTCCCGCGCGCCCGTCATCGCCTCGCACTCCGGCGTCCGGGCGCTCTGCGACGTGAGTCGCAACCTGGACGATGAGCAGCTTTTGGCGCTCAAAAAAACCGGCGGTGTCATCCAGATCGTCGCCTACGATGACTTCCTTAAAAAACGCCAGCCGGATTCGCCGGAACGAGCGGCAGCCCTGAGCTCGGCTCGCAGAGAATTTGATCTACCCGATCCGAACGGCCCTGGCGCGCGCGGCCGCCTTCAAGCCGCGCTGAAGCGGTTGCCTAAAGATCGGCGGGCCGAATACGATCAGAAAGTTGCCGAGATCGACAGTCAGTTTCCCGGCGACCCGCCCGCCACCATCAAAGACTTCGTCGATCACATCGACTACGCGGTGAACCTGCTCGGTATCGACCACGTCGGCATCTCCTCCGACTTCGACGGCGGCGGCGGCATCGAGGGCTGGAACGACGCCGGCGAAACATTCAACGTAACCCTGGAGTTCGTCCGCCGCGGTTACAGCGAACCGCAAATCGCAAAACTCTGGGGCGGCAACCTGCTGCGCGTCATGGACGAGGTTCATAGGGTCGCCCGAGAGCTGCAGAAGTGATTCGATTGGTCACAGAGGCTACGCTTGGCGCACCGCCGAACTGTGTTGAGAATCGAGGATCCACTATTCCTGATCGGCCATGTACGACATCGAATACACGCTCGAAGCAATCTCGGATTTGAAGTCGTTTAGAAAGTACGAGCGGCAGCTTATTGTCGACCAGATTGATGAGCAGCTTTCCTACGAACCGGCGCACGAAACTCGAAATCGAAAGCGACTACGCTCCAATAACGTCGCGGAGTTTGAGCTTCGGATCACGAGATTTCGTGTTTTTTACGACGTTGATGAAAACAGGAATCTTGTTAAGATTGAAGCTGTCGGCCACAAAGTGGGCAGCTCGTTGTTCATCCGTGGGAAGGAGTATCAATTATGAAGACAGTAAACATCCCTACACAGGCAAGAACCGTCACCTCGTTGCTTAAGAAAGCCCAAAGGGGAGGACTCATTCTCCGATCACCCGAAGGACAGGAATTCATTCTAGCCGAGATCGACGACTTCAATCGGGAGATTGAGCTGACACGACAAAACAAGGCTTTAATGAAGCTTCTCGATGCCCGCGGCAAACAAACCAAGGCCGTCAAAGCAATCAATGTTAAGAAGCAACTCGGCCTGGATTGAAGTCGAGCACGATTATCCACATAAGGCGCCGCTTGAAAAGGGGGGGACCATTTCCACTACAACCCAATGAGGCCTGTTTCGCTGACCTCAACCGCGCGATTCCAGTCACTTGACCACCTCAACATTTTTCTTCAGGCTCCGAATCCGCGAAGTCGGGTTAACTTTCTTCCAAATCGTAGCTCGCCAGGCAGCGGTCGACCA
>CAZILB010000022.1:27532-31348 GCA_964539925.1 uncultured Syntrophobacter sp.
GCGAAGTCGGGTTAACTTTCTTCCAAATCGTAGCTCGCCAGGCAGCGGTCGACCAATGCCTCCGCTGCGTCCCAGTCGAAATTGCGAAACTCCCGTCCCTGGATCGCCGCGGGCTCGCCGGCGTAAAACATCTCGTACTGGAGATGGCGCGAGCCGAACTCCGAGCCGAGCGCGTCCCACACAAGCTTCAAGAGTTTGACCCGCTCGCGGCCGCTGGCTTTCGGCCAGCGCACGTAGCGCTCGATGTCCGCCGCCGACTCGGGCGCGCGCAGCTCGTCCGCGGTCGCCGGCAACTGGATCAAACTGCCGCCCATCAGCCCGCGCATCTGGTTGACCAATGCCGGATACATCGCTTGCTGAAAAACCTGGCTGGCATAGAGCAGAGAATCCTTGGGTCGCATCACGCCGAACTGGTCCGGCTCCGCTGCCGCCTCCGCGCCGAGAATCATGCCTTCCACCAGCGAGACGCGGGCGGCAAGGTCGCCCAGTTGGGCGAGCGTCTCGCTGGTGGCCGCCCGCCCGCTCAAATCCATGCAGCGCTTCATCAGGCCGACGAGAAACTGCAGCTTGGCCCATGAGCGGATATGCGACTGGGTATTGCCGAGCACGTGAGCCGCAGTCGCGCTGAACTGCCCGGCCGTGAGTTCGATGTTCTTGTAGATAAACACGTCTTCCCAAGGCACGAAGACATCGTCGAACACCACCAGCGAGTCGGTCTCGTCGAAGCGGCTGGAGAGCGGATAGTCGAAGACGCCCGTCGCTCCGAGCGCGTAAGGCCGGCGCGGGTAAAGCTTCAGGCCGGGCGCGCCGTTGGGGACCACGCAGGAAATCGCGTAGTCTTCGTCGCCGGGCTTGAGCGGCAGGATTACCGTCACCAGCAGGTAGTCCGACATCACCGAGCCCGTGCCAAGCATCTGCGCGCCGCGAAGAACGACACCGCTCTCGCGCTCGGCAGCGACTCCGGCGTAGAGATAGGGCTCAGACTGCTGGTGCGCCGGTTTGGAACGGTCGACAGTCGGATGAACGATCACGTAGCTGACGTAAAGGTCTTCGTCGGCGGCCTTCGCCGCAAAGCGTAAAAGGTTGTCGGCGAACCGTTTCCCGCCGCGCGCATAGAACTCGGGCGAGCCCGCGAAGCCGGCGAAAAAAGACGCCACGTGATCGGGCGAACGGCCGAGAAAGCCGTAGCTCGCATCGGCCCAAGATTTGATCGCGCTCCGCCGCGCGGCCAAATCTTCGCGAGTGCGCGGCACCAGCCAGGCCTTGTTGACCGGCCGGCCGTCGCGCGGCGAGGGATAGGTCATCAGCTCGCGGTTGGCCGGCTCGTGGGCGAGATCGTAGAGGCCGGCGACGGTGCGTACACCGGCGGCGAAGGCGGGATGGGCCGTCACGTCGGCCACGCGCTCGCCGCCCAGCAGCACTGTGCGGCCGTCGCGCAATCTACGAATGTACTCCTCCCCGCTCCGAGTCATAGGAATTTCCTGGTCACTCGCGGGACTTGCAGGATAGATCGCGCCCCATGCGCAGCGCGGCTTCGACGCCCTGGTAGTAGCCGGGAATCTCCTCGAGCGGGACGTAGCCCATATCCCTGTAGAAAAACTTGGCGCCTTCGTTCCCAGCGCGCACCTCCAGCTCGAGGTTGAATATACCGGCGACCACGGCGCATTTTTCGAGCCACTCGAGCAGCCGGCGTCCGACTCCCGATCGTCGGTGAGGCGGCGCCACCGCAAGAAGATCCAGATGCGCGTCATCGTCCCCATAGCGCATGATCGCGAACCCGATCAAGTTTTGGTCCATGCGCGCCACCAGCACGTTCACGTTGGCGGCGCGAATAGCTGCGGCGACCCGTTCGGGCGTCCAGCGCCACCGCAGACCGTATTCGATCAGATCGCGCGACATGTGAGCGATGGCGGTCGCGTCCGCCGTTCGCGCCAACCGTAAAGATAGTTCGGAATGGATCATGAAGCTTATGCCCTTATCAACAGCGTTTTAGCTCCGAAGACGGGGACGGGCAAGATGCGGCTCATCGCGTTAATTCTTTCGTCCCTTGATCATGACATCGACTCACCCTGATCCCAGGACGGAAGAATGAACCGCAAGCCCCCTGTCTCATTCTTCCCCCATCGAAGGGAGAAAAGGTCGGAAAAGACCTCTCCGGCGTCTCGGCGAAAACTTGCACTTGCCATCTTTGCGGTTACTGTCCGCATCGGATGCAGATTGGCTGCATTGGGCCTTTAGCGTCGCGGGATCATGGTCATCGACAAAGCCGACGGAATCTTTCCGCCCCGCGTCGTTAACAGGCTTCCTCGCGATAGAGGTCGAGCGCTATCAGCACCGGCGCGTCGCTCATGGAAAAGAGTATGGCATTCTCGGATGACGAGCAGTTCAGGTGGCGATGGGCGTACCAGAGCGGTACGACAAAAGAATCCCCTTGCTCCCATTCAAAACGGCGCTCGCCGATTTCGCTTATGCCCCGGCCGCGAAATACATGATAAATGACCGTGCTGGTGTGGCGGTGGGACTCGGTTTTGTCCCCCGGGGTGAGAAGTTGCACGGCGCACTGGATCGTCGTCATCGTCGGCCCGCCCGTCAAGGGATTGCGATACTCCAAGAGGTAGCCGTCGAAGCGGTCTCTCGCTTCGGGTGCATCGGCCAGGGCGCACAAAGATTTCTCGGTGTCGCGCCACTGGTAATGGAACAAGTCCGAAAGCGGCAAGCCGTGGCGCAGCGACTCCCCCAACTTTTGCGTGACCTCCTCGCTATTACTTTCGATCGGCTGCCGGCGTTCGCAATAGCGTTCCTGCATAACCTGGTGCAGTGCGGTAATCAGGGGAAAGTCCAGACCGTCGAGCCAGAGCATCGGCTCCCGGGATTCGTTGGAGTGGTCGTGCCAGGTAAGCTTGGGCGTGAGTATCAGATCGCCGGGCTCCATGACGCACTTCTGGCCGTTGACCGTGGTATAGGCGCCATTGCCTTCGACGACGAAGCGCAGCGCCGCCGGAGTGTGACGGTGCGCCCGCGCGTTTTCTCCCGGTTTCACGTATTGGAACGAGATCTGGATTGTGTGGGTCGCGAAGGCTTGCTGTTGATTGAGACCCGGGTTGACCAAGCGCACGACCCGCCGCTCGCTGTTCTCCAGGCTGATCACCTCGCCGGCGCGAACCAGACTTTCGTGCACGTCCGCCCATTTCCAAAGACAGGGCTCCACGGCAGTCATCGGATAAGACGGCAGCCCTTCCATGCCGAGGCGCCAGTAGCCGGAAAGATTTTTCTCCGCCATGTCGCGGTCGAGAAACTCCACGCTGTCGGCACGCGCCGCCTGATTCATCACCGATCACCTCCTTGCAATATTTCCTTTGCCCTGCATAGCCCTTTGCCGCAAGAACTGTCAACCCGCGGCCGCGATTGTATGGCAGCGGCGTTCAATCACGCGTCGAAAGTTATTTTTTTATGAATCGCTGCACCGGCATATTGCCCAATTCGAAGCGCGGATCGTAGGCCATGCCCTCGCGAATCCGCGCCAAATAATTATCCCGGTTCACGCCGAAAAGCTCGTAACGGTAAAGATGGTTTAATAGAAACGTGTGCACTCCCATCTGATAGAGCCTGCCCACCGCGCCCGAAGTCAGGGAGTTGCGCTCTTCTTCGGTCAGCCTGAATTCCTCGATCACCGCTTCCGGCTCGGTCAACATCCGTTTGCGGAACGCCGGGTCGTTGTCGGTGAGATAAAGCAGTTTATTGACTTGATAGACGCTCATATCAGTCTTCTTTCCGCCGACTACGGTCGTAGGTCAAAGATCAATCACACCACGAAGC
>CAZILB010000023.1:0-1677 GCA_964539925.1 uncultured Syntrophobacter sp.
GCGACTTCATCGCCGGGTTCTCCGAGGCGATGGCGATGAAGCGTGAGAGCAGTCGGCGCGTGCGCATTGTCGTCGCCAAAGTGGGGCTGGACGGTCATGACCGCGGCGTCAAGATCGTCGCCCGCGCACTGCGCGACGCGGGCGTCGAGGTGATTTATCTCGGTATTCACAACACCGCCGAGGAGGTCGTCCGCTCCGCGCTCCAGGAAGACGCCGACGCCATCGGCATCTCGATTCACTCCGCGGCGCACCTGGCGCTTTTTAAAAACGTCACCACCAGACTCAAGCGAAACCAGGCGAGCGACATCGCAGTTTTCGGCGGCGGCATCATCCCGACCCGAGATTTTCCCGCCCTCAGAAAACTCGGCGTCAAAAAGATCTTTGGTCCGGGCACGCCGCTTGAGGAGATCGTCGAGTTCGTAAAGTCCATACATGGACGGCGCGCCGCCGGGGGCGCGTCGCGCCGAGCGCAAAATGAACTTTGATCTGACCGAGGCGCAGCAGCTGTTGCGCCGAACGATGGCGGATTTTGCCGAACGGGAGATTTTGCCGGGGGCGCGCGCGCGCGATGAGTCGGCGCGCTTTCCTCATGAGCTGGTGCCGAAGATGGCCAAGCTCGGTTTGTTCGGCGTCATGATCCCCGAGGAGTACGGCGGCGCGGGGCTCGATGCGCTGAGTTTTGCGATCATCATCGAAGAGATCGCCCGCGCCGACGCTGCCGTCGCCCTGCTTTTGGCGTCGCATAACTCGCTCTGCGCCGGGCATATTCTGGCCTTTGGCAACGAAGAACAGAAACGGACTTACCTTTATTCCCTGGCAAGCGGCGAGCGGTTGGGCGCCTGGGCGCTCACCGAACCGGAGGCCGGTTCCGACGCACGGCATCTCAAGAGCCGCGCCGCGGCGAGCGGCGACGGATGGCTTCTCACCGGCGATAAAATCTATATCTCGCAGGGATCCGTGGCCGGTATTTACGTCGTGATGGCCGGCACCGATCCGGCGCGCGGCGCCATCTCGGCGTTCATCGTGGAGCGCGGCAGCGCCGGCTTGGCGGTGGTGCGCGTCGAGAACAAATTGGGCGTGCGCGCCTCGGACACCGCCCAGCTCCGCTTCGAAAACCTGCGGGTGACAAAGAGCCATCTCCTGGGCGGGATCGACTGCGGCTACCACGATGCGCTGGCGGTTCTCGACGGCGGGCGGATCGGCATCGGCGCCATGGCGGTGGGGATCGCCCGCGCCGCTTTCGAGCAGGCGCTCGGCTACGCCAAACAGCGGCACCAATTCGGCCAGCCGATCGCCGGGTTTGCAGCGATCCAGTGGAAGCTCGCCGACATGGCGACGGAAATCGACGCGGCCCGATTGCTGGTCCACCGGGCGGCGCAACTCAAGCAGCAGGGCTTGCCGTTTAGACGGATGGCAGCGGAGGCCAAGCTGTTTGCGTCCGAAGTCGCAAGCCGCGCCACCAACCAGGCCGTGCAGATCCATGGCGGCGCCGGCTTTATGAAAGATTGCCCGGTGGAGCGCTATTTTCGCGACGCCAAGCTCTGCGAGATCGGCGAGGGCACGTCGGAAATACAGCGCATGGTGATTGCCAGAGAGTTAATCAGGCAGGGCGATGGCCAAAGCGCCAACTAAAAGCGAGCGCAGACAGCGGTTCGGCGCGGCGGAGCTTTGCCGCGC
>CAZILB010000023.1:1777-8800 GCA_964539925.1 uncultured Syntrophobacter sp.
GCGGTGGTGGCGGTGATCACGCCCGAGAGCGCGGACGAAATTCAAGGGCTCAAGGCAGGGGTGTCCGAGATCGCCGATCTCGTGGTCTTCAACAAAGCCGACCTGCCCGGCGCCGAGGAACGCTTTGCGCGGCTGAGCAGCGCCGCGGTTTTCTCGGGCTTGCCGATTTTTAAAACCTCGGCGCTCAAAAACGAAGGCATGGCAAATCTCATCGACGGCCTCGGCGGGTATCTCGCCAATCGTGATCGGGGAAGAAGTTCACGGCAGCGGGCATTGGAAATGTCTCGAAATCAGCTTTTGGCGCTGATTCGAGAGGCTTTGCTGACCAAAATCGGCAAAAGCGTTGCCGCCGGAGCCATCGAGCGGTGGGCGAAACAGGTCGCCGAGAAACGGTGCGATCCTTACAGTGCGGCGGAGCGAATCGTGGCGCAAATGGCGATCGAAATCGCTGGTTAGTCCGGCGCCGGGAGGAAGCCCAGGTGGAGAGCGTCAATTTTTCCGGCGAAATCGTCTGGCGGCCCGGGCCCGAGCATATCGAGCGCAGCCGGTTGAAACGCTTCATGGACCGCTGCGGGATTTCGAGCTTCGAAGAGCTGCACCGAAAGTCGATCACCGATCTCGACTGGTTTTGGCGCGCGCTGCTGGAGGAGCTTGGCATCGAGTTTTACCAGCCTTACGAGCAAATCCTCGATACCTCGCGCGGCATCGCCTGGGCGCGCTGGTGCGTCGGCGGCAAAATGAACATCGTGCACAATTGTCTGGACAAGTGGATCGGCACGCCGCGAGAAAATCAAGTCGCGATCTATTGGGAAGGAGAAGAAGGCTTGACCCGCCGGGTCACCTATCGGGAGCTTTTTCACAATGTAAGCCGGCTGGCAAACGCGCTGCGCCGCATGGGCGTGGGCAAGGGCGATGTCGTGGCGCTGTTTTTGCCCATGGTGCCGGAAAATGCCGAGGCGCTTTTTGCCGCGGCCAAGATCGGCGCCATCGCGCTGCCGTTATTCTCCGGCTTTGGCGCCGGCGCGGTGGCGGCGCGGCTGCGCGACAGCGGCGCCAAAGTGCTTATTACGGCGGACGGTTTTTACCGCCGCGGCGAATTGGTTGGGCTCAAGCGGGTCGCCGACGAGGCGCTGCGCGATGCGCCTGCGGTAGAGCAGGTGCTGGTGCTCGAACGCACGGGCAAGCCGATACCGTGGCAAGCCGGGCGCGATCTCTCCTGGCGCGAAGCGGTCTTGGCGCAATCGGCGCAGGCCGAAACGGAGCGGACCGGGGCAGAAGATCTCTTGATGATCCTTTACACCTCCGGCACCACCGGGAAACCCAAAGGGGCGCTGCACGCGCACTGTGGTTTTCCCGTCAAAGCCGCGCAGGACATGGTCTGCGGCCTCGACGTTCAGCCCACGGACCGGCTTTATTGGGTCACCGACATGGGCTGGATGATGGGGCCATGGGAGGTGTTCGGCGCGACTTTGCTCGGCGCGAGCATGGTCTTTTACGACGGCGCACTCGATTATCCGAAGCCGGATCGTTTGTGGCAGCTCGTGCAAAATCACCGCGTGACCATTCTCGGCGTCTCGCCCACCCTGGTGCGCTCGCTGGTGCGCTTCGGCGCGGCCTGGCTGGAGCGCTACGATCTGGCGTCGCTGCGCGTTCTTGGTTCCACCGGGGAGCCCTGGAACCCCGATCCCTGGCTGTGGTTTTTCCACATGGTCGGCAAGGGACGACTGCCGATCATCAACTACTCCGGCGGCACCGAAATCGCCGGCGGCATCCTCATGGGAAATGTCTTGACGCCGCTCAAGCCCTGCGCGTTCTCAGGCCCGCTCCCGGGCATGGCGGCCGATGTGGTGGACGATGAGGGGCGTTCGGTGCGCAACCGAGTGGGCGAGTTGGTGATCCGCCAGCCCTGGATCGGTATGACGCGCGGCTTCTGGAAAGATTCCGAGCGTTATCTCGAAACTTACTGGCAACGATTGCCGAATCTCTGGGTGCATGGCGACTGGGCGGCCGTTGCCGAGGACGGCCTTTGGTACATCCTGGGTCGTTCCGATGACACGATCAAAGTGGCGGGTAAGCGCGTCGGGCCGTCGGAAATCGAGTCGGTTCTGGTGGCTCACCGGGCGGTGAGCGAAGCAGCGGCGATTGCGGTTCCCGACCCGTTGAAGGGCGAAGCCGTGGTTTGTTTTTGCGTGCTCAAACCCGACGCGGTTGCCGGCGATGCGCTCGCCCAAGAGCTTCAGGAAAAGGTTGCCCATGAGCTTGGCCGGCCGCTTCGACCGGCGGCGGTCAAATTCGTCGGCGATTT
Source organism: uncultured Syntrophobacter sp. (assembly GCA_964539925.1). Classification (GTDB taxonomy): domain Bacteria; phylum Desulfobacterota; class Binatia; order UBA9968; family UBA9968; genus DP-20. The sequence continues at coordinate 4,083 of CAZILB010000023.1, forward strand.
ACCCAAGACGCGCAACGCCAAAATCATGCGCCGGGTGATCCGCGCCGCCTACCTCGGCGGCGATCCGGGGGATCTCTCGGCGCTGGAGAATCGTCAGGCCGTAGATGAAATTCAAAGGGTGAGTTGAAGAACCGAAAGGAGGGACAAAGCCATGGCTATCGTAACGATTTTTGGGGGAACCTTCGGCGATGATGAAGAGCTCGCTCGCAATGTCGCGACCCAGTTAAAATGGCCCTTCATCGGCCGGGATCTGTTTATCGCAGCGAGCCGGCGCTGCGACGTGCCCGAGGCCAAGCTCCACGACCTGGTCGAAAAAGAGCCGAAGTGGTGGGAGCGCTGGCAGGAAAATCTCAAACCTTACCGCATCGCGCTGCAGGCGGCGATGAGCGAGGCGGCGCTGGTGGAAAACCTCGTCTACCAGGGCCACGTCGGTCACTGGCTGCTGCCGGGGATTCGCCATGTTTTGCGCGTGCTGCTCACCGCGCCGAGCGAATATCGCCTGGAGCAGGTGCGCGCGCGCCAGGGGTTGGACGATAAAGCGGCGCGCCGCTATGTCGACCAGGTGGAGAAGGCGTACACGCGCCGCTTGATGGCGCTGTTCGGCACCGACTGGCGCGACCCCGGGCATTATGCGCTGGTGCTGAACCGGGCGCAGATGAGTTCGGTCGGGGCGGAAAACACCATTGTCGCGGCGGCGAAACTCATGGATTACCAGGCCACGGTGGAGTCGCGCCGGGCGCTTGAAAATCTCGCCTTGAGCACCAGGGTGCAGGCCCATTTTTTGACCTTTCCACGGCTGCGCAATCTGGACATCAATGTCAGGGCGAGCGACGGCGAGTTGATTCTCTCGGGAATCCTGCCGACGACTGTGCCGGAGCTGGAAATCCGCAATGTCGTGGAAAAGATTCCCGGCGTCAAAAAGGTCATCGTCGATTTTGTCACGATCCCGGGCACGGCTCTGGGGGCCGGATAGGCGGCCTTGCCGGCGTCGTTAAAGTCACGCCGCAGGCAGGCAAATCCGCGCTCGGGTTAACGCAGCCGGTTCAGTCCGCGGCGACGAACGTTGGTGCGGAGGTCAGACCATGTCGAAAATTCTTCCGAGCGTTCTGCAAGCCGTCGGCAACACTCCGCTGGTTCGACTCAACCGAGTGACCGATGGGGTTGCCGCAACCATCTGCGTCAAGATCGAAGCATCAAACCCCGGGCGCAGCGTCAAAGATCGCATCGCGCTGGCCGTGGTCGAGGATGCCGAAAGGCGGGGGTTGCTCAAACCCGGCGGCACCCTTGTCGAACCGACCTCCGGCAACATGGGGGTGGCGCTCGCCATCGTTGCCGCGGTCAAAGGTTACAAATGCATCTTTACGATCCCCGACAAGATGAGCATTGAAAAAATTCGCCGTTTGCGCGCCTTCGGCGCCGAAGTGGTGGTTACGCCGACGGCGGTGCCTCCCGAATCGCCGCAGTCCTACTATTCGGTTGCGCGCCGGCTGGCTGAGGAAATCCCGGGAGCCTACATGCCCATGCAGTATGACAACCGCGCCAACGCCAGGGCGCACTATTACTCCACCGGAGCGGAGATCTGGGAGCAGAGCGACGGCAAAGTCACCCATTTCGTTGCCGGGATGGGCACCGGAGGGACGATTTCGGGAGCGGGAAAATACTTGAAGGAAAAGAACCCGCTTTGCACGGTCGTCGGCGTCGATCCCGAAGGTTCCATCATCGAGAAAGCGTTTAAACGGGAGCGGTGGTCGTGGAGCGATTCCCATCCCTACAAGGTCGAGGGCATCGGCGAAGACTTCGTGCCGAAAAACCTGCTCTTGCAGTACATCGACGACGTCGTCACGGTCTCTGACCGGGACTCGTTTCTCATGGGCCGGCGGCTCACGCGCGAGGAGGGGATTTTTTGCGGCGGCTCCTCCGGCACCGCCGTGGCGGGAGCGCTGCGTTATGCGCGCGACAAACTACTTTCCGAAACGGATCTGGTGGTCGTGCTGCTGCCCGATGCCGGCGAAATTTATCTTTCGAAGATGTACTCCGATGAATGGATGCGGCAAAACCAGTTCCTCGGGAGAAAGACTCTGGCGGGGGATGTGCTGAATGCAAAAACGCGCCGAGTTGCAGAACTGTTATCGGTCGAAGTCAATGCGACGGTACGACAGGCGATCGAAATCATGAACCGCTGCGGAGTCTCACAGCTGCCGGTTTTTGAGCGCGGCAACCTGGCGGGGTCGCTCAGTGAGAGCGTGTTATTTCAGAAAACCATGGAGTCCCCCGACATCATGGAGTTGACGGTGGGCGTGCATTTGGAGCCCCCGTTCCCCACGGTCGCGAGCGATGCGGATATTTACGAAGTCGTCAAATTGCTCAAGTCCACTGCCGCGGTTCTGGTGCGGGACGGGCTCGAATACAAAGGCATCATGACCCGATTCGATGTCCTCGAGCACTTGGACGCGGGCCAATGAGCAGGCGCAAGACCGACCCTCAGCGGGCCCTGAGATTCGCCACGCGCGCGGTTCACGCGGGCCAGGAGCCCGAAGCGGCGACGGGCGCGATCGCGGTGCCGATCTATCAAACCAGCACTTTCGCGCAAAGCGCCCCCGGTGTGCATAAGGGCTACGACTATGGGCGCACTGACAACCCGACGCGCACGGCATTGCAGAGAGCGCTCGCGAGTCTGGAAGGAGCGAACTACGGTCTCGCCTTCTCTTCAGGCATGGGCGCGGAGACCACCGTCCTGCTCATGCTGAAGGAGGGGGAACATGTGGTCTCGTCGAGAGATGTCTACGGCGGGACCTACCGAATTTTTCGCCGCGTGTTTGAAAACTACGGCCTCAAATTTAGCTTCGTCGAAGCTGCCGATCTGACGGCCATCGAACGCGCCATGACGCGCCGCACGCGCCTGGTTTGGCTCGAGTCGCCCACCAATCCGCTGCTCCGCATCACCGACATCAAGGCTGCGGCGGCCATCGCCCACAGGCATCGCGCGCTCTGTCTGGTCGACAACACCTTTGCGTCGCCGTTCTTCCAGCAGCCCTTGTCGTTGGGCGCCGATATGGTTCTTCACTCCACGACCAAATACATCGCCGGTCACGCCGATGTGGTCGGGGGAGCGGTGTGCCTCAATGATCGCGCGCTGTACGAGCGTCTCAAATTTTTGCAAAACGCCGCCGGCGCGACGCCCGCGCCCTTCGATTGCTTTCTAACGCTAAGAGGCATCAAGACGCTCCCCTTGCGCATGCGCGAGCATGAGAAAAACGCCACTCGGATCGCCGGCCTGTTGAAAAGCCACCCGCGCGTGCGACGCGTCTACTATCCGGGGATGAGCGGTCATCCCGGACATGAGATCGCCGCCGCCCAGATGAGCGGATTCAGCGGCATGGTGTCGTTTGAGGTCAAGGGCGGGCTGGCGGAAGCGCGCCGTATTTTATCGCGGCTTCGGCTGTTCAAGATTGCCGAAAGCCTCGGCGGCGTCGAGTCGCTGGCCGAATTGCCCGCGGTGATGACCCACGCCTCCATTCCCAAGGAAGAGCGGAAAAAAAACGGGCTTGTCGACGGACTGATTCGCCTTTCGGTCGGCATCGAAGATGGGGAAGATCTGCTTGCCGACCTTTGCGCTGCCTTGGAGGGGTCGACCGGCAGGGCCCGGGGTCGCGCCTCGATCCACACAAGCTCATGAGTTTTCCTCGAAGCGTGAGTTATGCGCGCCGGCTTTCGGCGCTTTACCCAACAAGACGAAACCTTCGATATCGAGAATCGATCCCACGCGCCGGCGTTTTGGTTTGATTTTCACTTCGACTGGACTGCCGATCTTAATTTGCTCGGGGTCGCGGGCGCCGAGCAGATCGTGAAGCAGCACGGTATCGGCGCCGTCCAGTTGCACCAGCGCCAGTACTCGCGGCCGGCGCAGCGACGCGCGATCGCGGTCGACATGGCAGATCGTGTAGCTCACGATCCGCCCGGTGGGTTTGACGGCCACTCTTTGGGTGAGCGCGGCGAAGCAGCGCTCGCAAAAAGCCCGCGCCGGCAGATAAACCTGCTTGCAGGCGCGGCAACGGCTGGCGATGAGCCGGCCCTGGCGCTTGAGCGCGTCGAAAAAAATCTGACCGGCAGCGCCGGCGGTGTAAAGCGAGGCCAGCGGAATGGCTCCCGGCCACGCGGAATGGTTTCGGTTGCGCGGTGACGGCGTCATGTCGGTTCCTTCGCCGGCGTTAGCGGTTTCCAGTAGGCGATGTCGGTGACGCTGCCGATGCGCCGGGCGGCGGGTTTCCAGACCGCTTTTAGCCGCATGCCGACATGCACTTTCTTCGGCGCCGCTCCCTTGACCAGATGCAGAATCCCCATGCCCTGAGAAGCACCGTCGATCTCGATCACCGCCGGGATCTGCGGTCGCTGCAAACGCCGCACCTCCCAGCTTACGTAACAGAGCGAGAAGGTGAGGATTGTGCCGGTGTCCTGGAGGAATACCCATGCATCGGTCGGGCGAAAACAGCGCTCGCAAAACATCCGCGGCGGGATCATCACCCGCCGGCAGCCGTCGCAGCGCCGGGCGATCAGCCGTCCCCGTTTAAGCTCGGCGAGGTAGCGGCCGATGGCTTCGCCCGTGTCGCGGCGGTAGCGCAGCTTCGGCACGTAGGAGGTGGTGAAGATTTTGCCGCGCGCCAAATCTTTTTTATCGAGCGGTGTGCCGGGATATTTTCGATTCATGGCTCCAACCCGTC
>CAZILB010000023.1:8900-10181 GCA_964539925.1 uncultured Syntrophobacter sp.
CAGGTTTCATTCATTGCGGTTTCTTCGTTCCCATCACGACGACCGTTCCGACTTGCATCAAATCACCCCAGGCTTGAGCGACGCCGCGCTCGGGTTTGCCCGGGACCTGCCGTTTGCCCGCTTCGCCGCGCATCTGCCAGTAGAGTTCGCATATTTTCATCATGCCGGCGGCGGCGATCGGATTGCCGACTCCGAGAAGACCCCCTGATGGCGTCACCGGCAGGTCGCCGTCGCGCTCGAAGACGCCATCGGCCAGGAGCTTCGGCGCTTGGCCGCGCGGCGCGAGCTGCAGGCCTTCGAGGTGATGCAGCTCTTTGTAGGCGAAAGGATCGTAGGGTTCGGCAATGTTGATTTCCCGTCGGGGCTCTTTGACGCCGGCCATCCGGTAGGCCATCCAGGCAGCTTTCTCGACATATTCGGGATAGGCGAGATCGCGGTTGGTCCAATAGGCGGTATCCAAGCACCAGCCGACTCCCTGAATCCAAACCGGTTTGTCGGTGACGCGGCGCGCGACGCTTTCCGCGGCGATGACAATCGCCGCCGCGCCGTCGCTGGTCGGACTGACCATCAGCCGGTGCACCGGCCATGCCATCACTTCCGAAGCCAGCACGTCTTTTACGGTGAGTTTCGCGCCCAGTTGAGCCGCCGGGTGGGCGAGCGCGTTGCGTTTGTTTTTCACCGACACGCGGGCGATCTCTTCGATGGTGATGCCGTAGGTCTCCATGTAGCGGGTTTGTTCCAGGGCGAAGATCCATAAAAGATTCGGCTTTAACGGTTGTTCGGTGATGGGATCAAAGATGGTCAGAAAAGCGGCTTGAGGATGGGGCAGGCATGGCGACATCTTCTCCTCGCAAACCACAAGAGCCGTGTCGAACATTCCCGAAGCCACCTGCAACCAGGCCTGCGCGACGGCATACACTCCCGTGCCGCCGCCGACGTAGCAACGAAGATAGGGTTTGCGCCAGCCGCCGCAGCCGTCGGCAAGGTGCTCGCCTTTCATGTGCATGCCATCGAAGGCATCCGGAGCGCTGCCGAGCACCACGCAGTCGATCTGGTTAAGCTTCAGCTCGCTTGCCGTGAGCGCCGATTGCGCAGCGAGCCAGGCGAGCTCTTTGGGAGTCTCAAGAGCGCGGTGCAGGAACTTCGTCATGCCGGCGCCGATGACGGCGACTCTGCGTGCCATGGCAGATCCTTCAGGCTTCCACGCGGGCGCCTGCCTGTGTTGCTGTGGTTTTGCTCACCACGAACATCCCGGCGCGGCTATGCCGCAACCGAAAAGGA
>CAZILB010000023.1:10281-22688 GCA_964539925.1 uncultured Syntrophobacter sp.
TGTGGTTTTGCTCACCACGAACATCCCGGCGCGGCTATGCCGCAACCGAAAAGGAAAAAGCAAGATTCACCGCGGAGGCGTGGAGGACGCGAAGCGTTAGGATAATTTTTTTCCGAACTTCGTGCCCTTCGCGACCTTCGTGGTGAAACATCCATATCGCATTTGGTTGCGGCTGTGCCGCGCGGGGTCATTCGGGTCGATCTACTCTTCATTCCTTTCCCAGGATGACGACGGCGCCGCTGGTGGTCGGCACGCCGCGCCAGGATTGCGCCAGTCCGATGCGCGCGTGCGGCCATTGGCGCTCCCCGGCCTGACCGCGGAGCTGCAGCACCAGCTCGACGGCGCGGTAAAGGCCGCTCGCTTCCAGCGCATGACCCATGCCCAGCGATCCTCCCGAAACGTTGACCGGGGTTTTTCCGTCAGGCCGGGTTTCGCCGCCCTCGATAGCTCGCCCGGCCTGAGCCGCGCCGTCGTAGAGCCCGAGGGCAATCAGATGCTGGAGTTCCTTGTAAGCGTAGGTATCGTCCACTTCGAACAGGTCAATTTGCCGAGGCGACTTGATACCCGCTTGACGATAAGCCGCGCGCGCCGCGAGGCGCGCGTATTCGGCCCGATGCCAATGGCGCGACTCCAGGGTTGGACTGTCGCTGGCGAACCCCATCCCTAAAATCCAAACCGGTTGGGCGGAGCTGTTGCTGGCTCTTGCTTCGCTGGCCAAGACGACGACCGCGCAGCCGTCCGCAGGCTTGGCCAGTTCTTCTTCATGGAGCGGATAGCAGAGGTAAGGCGACGCTTCGACGTACGCCAAATCGGCATCCAGGGGGTAGGCCGCCAACGGGTTATGGCGCGCGTTGCGGTGATTTTTAACGACCACCTGGGCGCATTGGGATGGAGTGATGCCGGTTTGGTGCAGAAACCGGTTCATTTCCAGAGCGGCTACGGCGTGGGGTGTAAATGCCAGGGGGCGGTTGTAAATCGGATCGAGCGCGTAGTCCAGGAGCCAATCTGGCGTGGTGATATTGGAAGCTTTGCTATGGGCTTCGACGGCGACCACATCCGCGATGCCGGCGCGAATCTGCATGACGGCATCGGCCAGGCCGTACAGTCCATCCTCGGTCAGGGTGTGCATGGGTTTTTGCACCGCGCCGAGCTGATCGGGGGTGTATTCGTCGAAAATCGAGATTCCTTCGTTGAAGTCTTCGGCGCAGGTGACGAACGAATCGATCTCGTCGAAGCCGATGCCGGCGTCCGCGTAGGCATTTTGCGCGGCGGCAAAAGTGAGCTCCTTAAACGACCGCGCCGGCGTCGCCGGTTGGAGGTCGCTAAAGCCGATGCCGATGATGGCCACGCGATCTGCCATGGGGTGGTGCTTCCTACGCCGTCCGGCCGCGCCGCCGGCTGCGCTTGCTGCGGTGAGTATAGCATTTGTAATCGGCTACGGAATGGCGGAAAAATTTCGCCGCGAGCAGGGAGCGGACCCCTGGAGGAATCGCTCCTCCAGGGTCCCACCTCGGTCCTCAGAATGTCATGAGTTTTCCTCGAAGCGTGAACAATGCGGGCCAGACCTCATACTCCCTCGCAGGAGCTCGACCGGTAGCCGTCAGTCTCCAGCGATACTGGTGACCGAGCGAAGTTGGCTCACGTGGGCCTGATGAAGTGGATGATGGCTGCGACGAAGAAGGCGCCGATGTAGGCGGCGAGCAAATCGAACAGGATGCGAAACTCGGCCACTTTGTCCAGATATTCCTGCAGACCGAAGAACAGCAAGGCGAACTGGCTAGAAAACAAACCCATCAACCCTATGAGGGTGAATAGCACGACTCCCGAACGCCGTTCGTAGGCGACCGTGCGATCGGCGGCGATACCGGCGACCAACGCGATGCTTGTAAACAAAACCGGGCTCGCCCGTAGATAGGCGACGACTTCCAAAGCTATTTCTTGCAACGGTTACCCTTTAAACGATTGCAACAGCCTCTGGGACGCTGCTTTTGGGTCGGCGGCGCCGATGACCGCCGAGATCAGCGCAACTCCCCCGATCCCGGTCCGCCTGAGCTCGGCCATGTGCTCCAGCTTGATGCCGCCTATAGCATAAACGGGAAGAGAAATTTTCGCCACTATTTCTTTTAGGGCCGAAAGTCCTTGGGGCGCGCCGTAGCTCGCCTTCGAGGGAGTCCGATAGACCGGGCCGAACAGGATGAAATCGGCGCCGCTTCGTTCGGCCTGGCGCGCTTCTGCGAGGGAGTGGGCAGAGTAGCCGATGGATTTTTCCGGTCCGAGCAGCGCCCGAGCCGTTTGCACCGGGATGGAGGTCTTGCCGAGCTGCACGCCGGCGGCGTTAACGGCCAGGGCGACATCGACGCGGTCGTTGATAAAAAGCCCGGCCCGGTAACGGGAACAAAGGGCGCGGCTTTTTTCGGCGAGCTCGAACAACTCTTTGCCGCTCAGATCCTTTTCCCTGAGTTGAACGGCTTTGACGCCGCCCGCCAACGCCTGTTCCAGCACCCATAACAACCCTCGCCCTTGGGTCTGGGTGCGGTCGGTGACGAGATAGAGATCGAAATCCGGGGGCGGCACGTGCAGTCTTAAGCGAACATGCCGTCGAGCGGACTCGAAGCCGTGGCGTAGAGTTTCTTCGGAATGCGCCCTGCCAGGAAGGCCTTGCGCCCCGCTTCGACCCCCTGGCGCATCGCTTCCGCCATCATAATCGGGTCTTTGGCGCCGGCGATGGCCGTGTTCATCAGCACCCCATCGCAGCCCATCTCCATGGCGATGGCGGCGTCGGAGGCTGTGCCGACGCCGGCATCGACGATGACCGGCACCTTGGCATGCTCCAAAATAATTCGGATGTTATAGGGATTCCTGATGCCCAGTCCCGAGCCGATCGGCGCGGCCAGCGGCATCACCGCGGCACAGCCGATGTCCTCGAGTTTCTTCGCGGTAATCGGGTCGTCGTTGATATAGGGCAACACCACAAAGCCTTCATTGACTAAAATCTTTGCCGCTTCGAGGGTGGCGGGTATATCGGGAAAGAGCGTCTTGTCGTCGCCGATCACTTCGAGCTTGACCATCTTGCCGACGCCGGCTTCGCGCGCCAGCCGGCAGGTGCGCACGGCATCTTCGGCGTTGTAGCAGCCGGCGGTATTGGGCAGGATCGTGTATTTCTTCGGGTCGAGATAGTCGAGCAGGTTTTCCTTATTCGGATCGGTGATATTCACCCGGCGCACGGCCACGGTGACGATCTCGGCGCCGGAGACTTCGATGGCCCGCTTGGTCTCGGCGAAGTCTTTATATTTTCCCGTGCCGACAATTAACCGGGAGCGAAAGCGGTTTCCCGCCAGTTGTAGCAAGTCATCCATGATCTATCCTCCGCCGACGAAATGAACGATCTCCAGCGCGTCGCCATCGGCCAGCAGGGTGGCGCCGTAGGCGTCGCGCGGCACAATATTGCGATTATGCTCGACCACCACGCGGGCGGGGCGTATCTGCAACTCTTGGAGCAGGCTGCCGACCGTCTGCCCGTCCGCAATCTCTTTTTCTTCGCCGTTTACCTTGACCTTCATAAATGCAAAAAAACCGCTTCCGCTGCGGCTGCCCGACGACAGCCAGGGAATACGGTTTTAAGTCGGTCCCGCTGGAAACAGCCGGAACTTTTACTTTCACGCTTCCCTACGCCGGTGCGACCCGGATCAGGTTCGAAGGGTTACCTGCAATTTAGCAGGCTCTCAGTCTCCACTCGGGAGACACCCCTAGCTGTCAGCAGATTTAACAAAGCGATCATGGCAAGTCAAATTAGGCCAGGATTTGACCGGGTTCAAACCGTTCAAGTCGATGGACAGGGCGGTCGCAGCGGGCAGAGCGCAATCTTTGGTCAATGCTCGATGGCGACGCTGGCGTAGCCGACCACTTTGGACATCGGCGCGACGTCGCCGGAATGACAATGCTTGAGCAATCTCGCCCCCTTCGCCCCCAATGCTTGCGCCGCGAACAGCATCACAGCGGTGGGCAGGACGCCGCACATACTGATGCCTTTCTCTTCGACCACATGGAGCAGCCCGGCGGGATTGAGGGCGAGAACCTGGTCCAGGGCGAAGCGGTCCAGTTCCTCGGTCTGTCGGGGCGAAAGGTAATGGTTCAGATCGCTGCTGGCGAGGATCATGATCTTTCGCTTCTCGGCCGCTTCGGCTTCGCACAGGGCCGCGATTGCGGCGGCGAGGGTGGCGCATTCGTCCACCGACAGGAAAGTAAGAGAAATCGGCGCCAAGGCGAAGGCCTCGAGCGCGCGCTGCAAGAACGGCAACTGGATCTCGATGCTATGCTCGCCGCTGTGGGCGCGCGCGTCGCGGTTTAAGAATCCAACCCGGGCCAGGAGATAATCGCTCATGGCGTCGCCCACTTCGACTTCGCCGAGGGGTGTGCGCCAGCGTTTCCAGGGACCGAGCGAGGCCTTATGGCCGCGCGCCCGATGGTCGACGCCAAGCACAATCACCCGATCAATGGAGCGATCGAGCCGGGCGTAGAGATGGGCAGCGCAGGGACCGGAATAGATCGGTCCGGCGTGCGGCACCATGCCGGCGATCATACCCGGATGCGCGGCGCGCGTGCCCTGGGGGCCGAGCGGGCTCGAGTTGAAACAGTGGTCGAGCAGGGCGCCAAGCTCGCCGGCTTCAGCGGGATAAAAAGTGCCGGCGACGGCGGGAGGTCTTACCGAGATCACGCGACCCCCTATAACGATTGCTTTATGGCGCGACGATATCGACTTCCAGGGTGCCGATGCCTTCGATTTCGCCTTCGACTTTATCGCCCGGCTTTAAGAACACCGGCGGCACCCGTGCAAAGCCGACACCCGAAGGCGTGCCGGTGCTGATCATATCGCCGGGCTCCAGGGTCAGGCCGGCGGACAAGCTTTCGACGATCGTCGGAATGTCAAAGATCATGTCGCGGGTATTGCCGTCTTGCATGACCTCGCCATTGACCCGGCAGATCAGGCGCACCTGCTGGGCATCGGGCAGGGCGCTCTTGTGGACGATCCACGGGCCCATGGGGCAAAGAGTGTCGAGGGCTTTGCCTTTGAACCATTGGCCGTGCTGGCGCTGCAATTCACGCGCGGTCATGTCGAGGCAAACCGTGTAGCCGAAGATGTAATCGTAGGCCTTGTCTTTAGGTATATCGCGGCCTTTCTTGCCGATGACCACGGCCAATTCCACCTCCCAATCGAGCTTGGTGGTGACTTTGTGATTGATCACTTTGCCGAATTGGCCGATTACGGACGTGGCCGGTTTGGTAAAATAGACCGGATAATCGGGGTATTTGATTTCCAGATCGCGCGCGCGCGCACCTTCATCGACATGCTCTCTATAATTGATGCCGAGCATGACGACGTTTTTCCTTGGCCAGGGAATCGGCGCGACAATTTTGGCCTGATTGGGCTTCACCAGGGCGCCGACGGCGACGAGCTTTTTCTGCTCCTCGGCGGTTTTGCCGGCGACATATTTTTCCGCCTTGCGCGCCACCGCGACGGCTTTGGCACCGGCCTCGATAAAGGCCTGCATGCTCGCCAAAAACGGCGGCTTGCCGCCCTTGAGATAGCGCTGGTTGACCTCGGCGAGGTCGATGATCTGCTCCTGCGGGCCCATCAAGCCGATGCGCTGAAGGTTTTTGCGTGAGAAGGTGACAAGTCGCATGGATTCCTCCGCGTGGGATTTTTTTCTTATTTAAAAGCCGATTCGCAGAAGTTTACAAGTGTTGGCGCAGGCTATCCGTCTCAAGGAATCGGCGTCAAAGCTGGCCGCGATCGTTGCCGGCCAAGGTTGGGCCGCAACCGCGACTTTCGGGCTGTCGGACGGCCCGCATTGCGAGTGAACCTCAATGCACATGACCGATTGATCGCCGGACGTTTTTCAGGGAGAGCTATCGGAGGCGACGCGGATTGTCAAGTTGAACCCCGCACCGCGCGGAATCCCCGGCTCGAAGGCTTCCCGTCGGAAAAGTCATTTGCCTGGAAAAATCGGCGGTGATAGTTTCGCTCCATGAACCCGAGGCGAAGGAAAGAAAACCGCGCCGCCATGCGCGAGGGCGATCGCATTCTCATCAACAAGGGGATCTCAAAGAAAGTGATGATTATCGCCCGCACCGAGGTTCCCCATTCCATGGAAAGAATCTTCGTCACTAAATCGGGCGGCAAATACACCATCGGCCTCAAAGTCTGGAGGTCGGACTACGCCTGGAGCGAGAAGAATCAAATGTGGGTGCCCAAGCGCTGACGGCGCCGATTCCGCCGCCGCGCAAAACTCCGCTCTACCGTGAAACGCGATCTTAAAACTCTCGTTGCAGATTTAAAAAGCGCCAGAGGATCGCAGCTCCTGTTGCTCTTCGGCGACGGTCTGCAGGTGCAAGAAGCCTGTGCGACCGTGCTCGATCTGCTGGTGCCGCCGGAACAGCGCGGGTTTAACTTCGAACGTTACGACGGCCGGAGCGCAAGCTGGGAACAGATCGAAGCCTCGCTCATGACCCCGCCGTTTCTTCCCGGAAAAAAACTCGTATGGGTGGAAAATGCCCCATATTTTTTTTCGCGGGAGCAAAAGGGCGAACTGGGCGAAAAGATCCTCGAACTGTGGCAAGACGGCAAAAAGGACGAGGCAGCCAAGCTATTGATCGATTTGCTGGTGCTCGAAGGTTGGACCCAGGAGCAATGGGAGCGCCTCGATCAGGCCTCTTCGAGAGCGCTGCTCAAGCTGCTCGAAAGCGACAGCGCGGAGCGCCGCGAAGATGCCGATGAGCTGCTGGCCTATTGCAAGGGGCGCAATCCGGAGCTGACCAGGCGCAAGGGCTCGGACGATCACCGGCTGCTGCACCTCTTGGAGCAAGGCTTGCCCGAATGGGGTTTTCTGCTGCTCACCGCGGTCCAGGTGGATCGCCGCACCCGGCTTTACAAACGCTTGGAGGAGAGCGGCGCGGCGATATTTCTCGGCCTGGAACGGGACCGCTACGGCAAAATAAGCCGAGAGGGTTTGCTGGAGTTCGTTAGCCGGCGCCTCGGGCAAGCGCACAAGACCCTCGAGCCGCAGGCGCGGGAGCTGATCGTCGCACGCGCGGGCGACGATTTGCGCTCACTCGGCCAGGAGTTAGACAAATTGCTGCTCTTCGTCGGCGATCATCCGGCGATTCGCGCGGCGGACGTGGAAGCGATCGTCGCGGACCAGGGGGGGGGGTGGATCTTTGATCTCACCCGTGCCATCGGCGATCGTGACGCGCGCGCGGCGCTGGCCCAGTTGGCGCGCCTGCTGGCGCATGGAGAACATCCGCTCAAGATTCTTGGCACGGTTGCCGCCGAAGTGCGCCGCTTGCTGGCGGCGCGCCAGCTTTTGGGGACTGAGCTGGCGCAGCGTTGGCAGCGCGGCATGACTTACCAACAATTTCAGCGTACCGTGCTCAAGGACGGCGCGCCGCTGCTGACGCGCAATCCCTACGCGGACTATATGTGTTTTCAGCGGGCCGAGCGCTTTTCACTGAGAGAGCTGGACGCCTACATGGAAGAGATCTTCGAAGCCGATCTCCAGCTGAAATCCAGCCGCAGCCAGCCCCGTCTGGTGATCGAAAAATTGCTCTTGGGCATGTGCCTCAAAGCCCGGGGCGGCCAACCCACAGGGCAGGCCGCCACATGAGCGGCGGCAAGATCGCGGCCGCGCTTTTGCTTTTTTTGATCGCGCCTTGGCAAAGCGCGGCCGGCGCGGAGATGGTGGTCCAGGCTTGTTTCAGCCCGCAAGGGAAATGCTCCGCGCATATCCTTAGAGAAATTGAGCAAGCTGAAAGGGAAATGCTGGTGGCCGTCTATGCCTTTACGAGCGATGATCTCGCCCGAGCCCTCGTGCGGGCGAAAAAACGGGGGGTCACGGTGCAGATCGTCATCGATCGGGAGTTTGACCGGGCTAACGAAAGGTCCAAGGGCAAATTCTTTGAAGCGCAGCAGGTTCCCCTGCGCCGGGTCTCCGGGATGAAGGCTAAAACGGCGGAGCGCGACGGCGGGCTTATGCACCAAAAATTCGCCGTGATCGACGGGCGGATCGTATTGACCGGTTCTTACAACTGGACTTACTCGGCGGACAGTTTAAACGACGAAAACTTGCTGTTGTTTCGCGATGCCGGACCGTTGGCGGAGGAATATCGCAAAGCCTTCTTTAGGCTCTGGGAGCGCAAGCCATGAAGCGAACTTCAGCCGGACTGGCCGGTGTGATCCTTTTGTCCTTTTGCGCCGGCTTTTTGGCCCATCTGCTGTACCTGCGGTGGCATTCGGCGACGCCGGCAAACGTAAATGCCCGCGCCGGGATCGAACCCACCTATGACTCGAGCCCCGGCGAAGCGCAGAGCCACCGGGTGACCTTTCGGCCGATTGCGCCTGCGCCATCCCAGGAAAACCGCGACGATTTGCCGCTGCTGGCGGCGCGCGACGTGGAAAAGATTCGCAGCCTGACGGGGCGCCAAGCGAGAATTCGCGGCCGGGTTTTTCGCGTCGGTCATTCCACCAAAAGCAACACCTACTTTTTGAACTTCGGCCCGTCGCGCGAGGCGCTGACAGCGGTTATCTTCGCCTCGGCTTTGGAACTCTTCGAAAAAGCCAAGATACAACCGCAAAAGTTCGAGAACCGTGACGTCGAAATCAGCGGCTGGATCAAAGATCATCCGCAATATGGCCTGGAGGTTATCATCGAGCAGCCGGCGCAGATCCGAACATTGGATTGAAACGATCCAGCGGCATCTTGGCTTAGATATTCGGTAACGACCGGTCCAATATTTTCGGCCAGGGGGCTGTTCTCGCGGACATCAACATGATATAAACCGGTTCTATTATTTTCATAATTGGCGTTTTTTTTCTGGCGCCCGCCGGTCTAAGCGTCTAAACTACAGCGGCTAGGAGGTCTATCATCTGCGCTTCGGGAATTTCATTCTAGTCGGTATAGTTTTAGCCGCCGGCGCTCTTGTTGGTCTCCCCTCTCCGGCCTGGTCGTTCAGTCCTGACGACGACCTGACCGCGCGCGCCGCTGTGCTGATGGACGCCGCCACCGGCAGGATCATCTACCAAAAGGAAGCCGACTTGCGGCTCCCGCCGGCGAGCACCACCAAGGTAGTTACCGCGATATTGACTTTGGAAAGCGGCAGGAAACTTAGCGAATCGCTGACCGTATCGAAGGAAGCGACTCGAGTGCCGGCGTCGAAGCTGCACCTGCGGCCGGGCCAGTCGCTCACCATCGAGGAGTTGCTTTACAGTATCATGCTCTCCTCCGCCAACGACTCCAGCATGGTTTTGGCCGAAGGCATTGGCGGCTCGGTCTCGCGCTTCACTGATCGGATGACCCAAAAGGCTCATGAGATCGGCGCTAAAAACTCCCATTTTACCAACCCCCACGGACTCACCGCGCCGGACCATTATTCCACCGCTCGGGATATGGCGACGCTTTTTCGCTACGCCATGAGAAACGCGACCTTCCGCGAGATCGTCCAGACCAGGTTCAGCTCGGTGAACACCACGGCGGTGGTGCAGAAGAAAGTCGTGCCGCGACGCATTGCGGTGCGCAATCACAATCGGTTGCTATGGGGCTACGACGGCGCGCTCGGCGGCAAGACCGGCTATACCCAGGCGGCGCAACGATGCTATGTCGGGGCGGTGCAGCGAAATGGCCGGACTCTGATTGTTTCCATTCTCGGCGCCCGCGATCTCTGGGGCGACACCAAGCGGTTGCTGGAGTACGGCTTTGACAATTACGAAGAGCTGAAAACCCTCCGGCTCGCCGGCAACGGGTCGGCCGGCGACCGCCGCGAGGATAACCGCTTAGATCAGCCAACCGCGCTGGCGGCGACGCCTCGGGATGATCAGCCGCTGCGGCTCATGGACGGTTTCGTGTTGCAGTTGGGCTCTTTTCGCGAGCGCGAGCGCGCCGAATCTCTCTCCCGTCGCATGGCGGACAAAGGATTTGAGGTCTTCGTCGAGCCCGCTTGGATAAGCCCCAGTGAAACCTCCTATCGGGTACGCCTCGGTCCCTACGCCGAATGGTTCACCGCCCAGGAAACCGCCCAGGAAATTTTTCAGCAGAGCGGCATCCAGGCGATGATTCTGCCCATGCAAGCGGTACAACCGGAGCCGGGCGATCCGAGCTAACCGAGGCGCAGGCCTTCCATTAGATTTCAATCACCATTCCGTCTTCTGCAACGTCCACTGCCAACTCGCCTCGCCGCCGGAGCATTTCCTCCCCCAGATGGGTGAGCAAAAGTCTGCGGCATTTCAGGCGCGAGAGGTTCGCTTCGAGGGCGCGGTAATTTACATGCATGCCCGGCTGCTCGCTATAAAAGGAACATTCGCAAAGGAAAAGATCCGCGCCGCGCGCGTGCTCGATAAAGAGTTCGGTCCAGAGCGAATCTCCGGAAAAAAGAATCTGCTTGCCGGCATAGGCAATTTTTAGCCCGAGCGAAATATCGTTGGTCTGATGCGGCACTTGGAAGGGCAAAACATCGATCTCTTTGATTCTCACCGGCTCTCCGGGACGCAGAACTACGAAGTTCGTCGGCGGGATTTCCTTGGCCTTCGAACCGCCGCCGTACATCATGCCGAAAAGTCCGCGGACGCGGTCTTCCGTGCCCGGCGGACCGGCGATGATCAACGGTGCCGCGCGGGGTTTAAGATAGAGGTATTCGATGAAAAAGAAGGGAACGCCGCCGAAGTGATCGCCGTGGAGATGACTTAGAAAGATTGCATCCAATCGGCACGGATCGAAGCCCGCGCCCTTCATGGCCAGCAATGAAGTCGGTCCGCAATCCAGCAGAAACAGCCGGTCGGCAGTCTCGACCAGATAGCCGCTCTGAAGGCGGCCGCCGCTGCCGAACGCATCGCCGCAACCGAGAACGTGGAGTTTCATAGCTCTCACTTCCGGCCAATTAACACCGCCCAATGGCCGGTGCAAGCGCCTGCCAGTGGGAATAATTACACTTACTCTGCGAACTCTGCGTCTCGGCGGCGAAGTCTACTTTAATTGGATGCGGCTCCGCGTCGCGGGGATCATTGCATATCGTCTTGCCTCGGTTAAAACCCAGGTTGCTTTTTTTCCGCTCCGCGACTAGAGTTGCAACGTGCGAGCTTACAAGCGGCCATTCTTCGCGGCGTTCACAACCAGCCTGTGGATCCGTTTTCTTCGCTTCGGCCTGCAATCGCACAAGCTGCTCGAAGGCGAGCTGGAAAAGGCCGGACTGACGCCGCCGCAATTCTATGTGCTTGCCACCATCGGTTACGCCGGCCAGCTTCCCTTCGGCGAGATCGGTGTAAAGATGATGGTGACCGTGAGCAATTTGACGGGAATCGTCGACCGCCTGGAAGAGAAAAAGCTGGTCTTGCGCAAACGCGATGAGCATGACCGGCGCGTGGTCTATGTGGTGCTCACGGAAAAGGGTGCCAAGCTCTACAAGACCGCGGTGCCGTTGTTCGAGCAAAGCCTCGCTCGAATCTTCGCCGGCATAGGAAAAGCGGAACAAAAGCAGCTCGCGGCAATCCTGCGCAAGCTTAACCAGAGCACCTCTATTCATTAGCCTCGCCGCCGCGGCGCGGCGCCATTCCAGACTACATATTGCCAATTCCGCATCCCGGCATCGCCAGGGCAACCGCGAATCCGTGCGGCGCCGGTTGACAGCAAATTTTGGAAGGCTATAACTGTTAACGTATTAACAAAATGGTCTCCAAAGCTCATTTACGTGGCAGATAGCGGCAAAATCACCCTTGGGCTCGAAAGAGTCAAGAAATGGCTTTACGCACGCGGGCTTGACGAGCGCAGCTCAGGCTGCGTGCTGTGCGGCTCCTGTTACGGCCATGGGCCGGCGAATCCGATGGAAGATACGCCCGGCCCAAAAGAAAAGTGCCCGCCTTACGAGTTCTATCGCTTTCAGCGCCATACGCCGAAATCGCGCTGGCTGATGGCGCAGCGGGTCTTTCATGGCCTCGACCCGATCACCCCGGAGCTCAAAGAAGTTATCTACGCCTGCACCAACTGCCTCATGTGCCAGGAGCTATGCGGCGTGCGCAACGACGGTTATGGGCCGTGGGACATTACCGTCGCCATGCGCGAGGAGATGACCGAGAAAGACGGCCCGCTCAAGGCCCATCGGCCGATTTACGAAGCGCTCAAACAACATGACAATCCCTGGGGGAAGGCGCAACGCGGCGCTTGGGCTGAGGGGTTGGCGCTGAAAAAATTCGGCGAGTCCGCGGCGACCACTTTACTCTTCGCCGGTTGCTCCGCCGACCGCCCGAGCGGCCAAAACGGCGCGATCGCGCTGGCCAAGCTGATGCAAAAGGCCGGCGAAGATTTCGCCGTACTTGGCGAGGCGGAAAAATGCTGCGGTCTTTATGCCTTCGACCTCGGCTTTCGGCG
>CAZILB010000023.1:22788-24157 GCA_964539925.1 uncultured Syntrophobacter sp.
TTGGCGAGGCGGAAAAATGCTGCGGTCTTTATGCCTTCGACCTCGGCTTTCGGCGCGAGTACGAGCGATTGCGCGCGGACCATCTCGCAACCATCAAGAAGGCCGGTGTTAAGAGAGTCGTTGTCGCCTGCGGCAGTTGTCAGCGCATCTGGCGGGAGTACGCAAAGCTTGGGGAGGGGTTCGAAGCTTTGCATGGCGTCGAGTATGTGGCGGGACTCGTCGAGTCCGGGAGGCTCAATTTCACCGGGAATCTAAGTAAAAAAGTTGTCTACCATGACTCCTGCCATCTTGGCCGCGGGTGCGGTGTGTACGATGCGCCGAGAAGCATTTTACGAGCCATTCCTGGAGTTCAAGTGGTTGAAATGCCGCGCAATCGCCGTTGGGCCTGGTGTTGCGGCGGCGGTGGGGGGGTTCCCGAAGCCGACCCGGAGTTGGCTGAGTGGAGCGCGGCGGACCGCATGCGCGAAGCCGCGGCAACCGGGGCGGATTTGCTTTTAACCTCAAGCGCGCTCTGCCAGCGCTCCTTCGCCGAGCTCAAAAAACCGCAACTTCCGGCGCAAAATTTGCTCGACTTCGTTTGTCAGGCCCTTTAATCATGCTCAAAGAAGCGCATTTCACGCCGCAAAGAATGTTGTCGATGCTCGGCCTGAAATCCGATTCGTTAGGTCCTTATGCGCTGATTCCAGGACCGAAGGAACGGAGCGAGTTGATTTTAAAGGCGCTCGAAGCGCCGCAAAAGAACTTCACCTTTCTCGACTATGAAATGTATACGGGTTCGTTGGACGGCAAGCGTGTCACCGTCGGGAACGGCGGCCGTTACGCGCCGGACACCGCCATTACCACGGAAATTCTTTGCGGCGCCGGAGCCGAGTCGCTGATCCGCGTCGGCAGTTGCGGTTCGCTGCAAGACCACGTCAAGATCGGCGATCTGGTGATCGTCACCGGCGCCCTGCGCGGCGACGGCACGTCGCGCTATTACGTCGCCGAGAATTTCTCCACGGTGGCCCATCCCGACGTCGTGGACGCGCTAAAGCAAGCCGCCGACAGTTTAAAAGTCCGCTGCCATCTCGGCTGGATCTTCACCATCGACGCGCTGTTTCAGGAAACTCCCGAGCTGATCGAGCAACTGAAACAACAAAACGTTGCAAGCATCGATATGGTGACCTCGGCATTTCTCACCATCGCGCAGGTGCGCGGCAAAAAAGCCGGCGCGGTGCTGGCGGTTTCCGACGAATGTCTTTACGGGAAGTTCGGTTTTCGCGATCCGGTGTTTTTTGCAGCCGAGCAAAAAACCATCGAAGTCGCGCGCCGGGCGCTGCAATATCTCTAAGCTATTTGATACTTCCGGCTGGTTTGGATGAGTACTCAC
>CAZILB010000023.1:24257-25848 GCA_964539925.1 uncultured Syntrophobacter sp.
GAGCGCCGTTCAAAGCCCGCTATTTGAGCCGGTTCTCTGGCAAGAGGGCGGTTTCAAAATCCTCGACGAGATCCAGGTCCCCGAGAAGCTCGAATACCTGGACGTGCGCGAGGTCGGCGAGGCGCTCGACGCCGTGCGCGAGATGAAAACCCGCGCCTTCGGCCAGGTGCTGACGTTTCTTTACAGCGGCGCGTTGCTCGCGGAACGATATTCTGAAGCGGCGCCGGGACCGCTGCGCGAACGGCTCGCGCGGATGACCGAGCAGTTCTGCGAGGCCCGACCGACTTTCGATTTCCGCGGCCTCGGCGGCTTTTTCGAAGAGTGTTTTAACAAGCTGCCGAACGGCGCCAATGCCGGCGCTACCATCGCCAGGCAAGCGCGTGACTTCGGCCAGCAGATCGTGCGCGCGCGCCGCGCCCGCGCCAAGCGCGCGGCGGCGATTCTGCCCAATCCGGCGCGGGTGCTGACTCACTGCAATGTCAGCGGCGAGCTCGTCGCGGTGGCGCACTATTGCCGGGAAGCGGGCAAAGAGTTCTCCGTGATCGCCACCGAGACCCGGCCTTATTTGCAGGGCGCTCGCTTGACCGCCTGGGAGCTTGCCCAGGCGGGCGTGGCGGTGTCGCTGATCCCCGACTCTGCCGTGGCCCAGGTGCTGGCGAGCGGCGCGGTCAATGCGGTAATCGTCGGCGCCGACCGCTCGGCGCGAAACGGCGATGTGATCAACAAAGTCGGAACCTATCCCATCGCCTGTATGGCGCAAGAATATGGCGTGCCTTTTTACGCTCTAGTGCAAGATCCGCGTTCGCTCGAGCGCGGCGCCGACGTGCCGATCGAGGAACGACCGGCCGATGAGTTGCTCCGTTTTCACGGCGAGCCGCTGGTGACCGACGCAAGCAGCGGTCTAAACGCTCGCTATCCGGGGTTTGACATCACGCCGGCCCGATTGATCACTCATTTGGTCGGCTTCGAAGATCTCTATACGCCGGAAACATTTCGCCGGAGGTACCAAACCAAGCCGTTGCCCGAGGCCATTCGAGCCAAGTCGAGCGGAAAATACATTTTGCTCTACGGCATTCCCCCAAAGAGCCAATACGCTTTTTTGCGCAGCGCGCTCAAAGCGGAGCAGGCCGAAAGCCTGCTGGTGCCCGAAATGCGGCCCCAGCTTTATGGCCCGCAGGTCGTGGCGCCGGCGCTGCTGGAGCAGCGCGCGCCCGCGACGCTTATCTCGGACAACATGATGGGAACGCTCTTCGCTCAGGGCGAAATTCAAAAGCTCTGTTTATTTTACCAGAGCCTGACCGAAGCGGGACCGACGGGGATTTGCGGGTCGTTTTTGGCCGCGAAACTGGCGCGTCTGCACGGCGTGCCGATTGAAATTTACAGCGGCGACGAACATCCCCCTTCGACCGTGGACAGCGACGTTTCGACTTTTATGGGCAAGAAGATCTGTCCGGCCGGAGTCGCGATTCGGCCGCTGGAGCCGGAACTCATACCCTGGGCGTTATTCAAAGCTTGAGCGAAGATATTTGAAATTGACCGGGCAATTCTACAATGATGCAAATAGCAGAAATTCGATTCGCGCAAAGCCCGC
>CAZILB010000023.1:25948-30656 GCA_964539925.1 uncultured Syntrophobacter sp.
ATTCGATGGGGCAAGCTGCTCTTCGAACGGCGTCTCATCAGCGGTTGGGGCGGCAATTTGAGCTGCCGCGTGGGGAAGAATGAATTCTTGATCACCGGACAGCATGCGCCGCTGGGTTTTCTCACGCCGAAGGATTTGGTGCGGATTAAGCCGGACGGCACGCCGGTGAAAAAAACTCAGCGGGCTTCCAGCGAGACACCCATGCACCTGGCGGTGTACGCCGGCACCGATGCTCGGGCCATCGTTCACGTTCACCCGCCGATGGTTCTGGCTTTTTCACTGACCCATGACAGTTTCATGCCCGTGAGCTTCGAAGAGAAATACACCCTCGGCGAGGTGCCGATCATTCCCCAAGACACGCCGACGGTGACCAGGCCCGAGAAAGTCGTCGAGGAGCTTAAATATCATCCGGTGGCCATCATCAAAGGCCATGGCACGGTGGCCATCGGCAAGACTTTTCAAGAGGCTTTCCTATTGACCGATCTGCTCGAAGAGGCGGTGCATTGCCAGTTTTTCAAGGAGAGAGTGAGCGCCGTGACAGCCGGGGCGAACGGCGCGCGACCGGAGCAACGGGACAGCGCTACGCAACCCGGCGAGCGCTACGCGCTGTTCTCCCGGGAGCATATGCAAGCGCTGGTGGATCGGGCCAACCAGGATCCGGAGTTTCGCGCCCATGGCGCCGAAACCCGGCTGACCACGGCGTTGACGCTATTTCTCGACGAGACGGGGACGGCATGGACGGTGCGGTTCGATGACGGCGCGATTACAGATTTGCAGCAAGGCGACGGCGGCGAGTTCATGATCAGCGGCAAAGCCGAGTGGTGGAACGCGGTGTTCAGCAATCGGATCGACGCTTTTCTGGCGACCCAGCATGGAAAACTGAAACTCAAACGCGGCGAACTGGCGCACTTGTCGCGCTGGTATAAACCATTTCAGAGGGCATTTGCGATATGGCAAACGATACCGGTTCAGTAGGATTTTTCGCAGCGGAGCTATTGGCAAAGACGGCGGAACGCCAGCCGCAGAAGACGGCGCTCATTGCCAAGGAAGAAGAGCTGTCCTTCGGCGCGCTCAACGAGCGCGTCCATGCTTTGGCGGCCCATTTGCAACAGGAAGGGATTCGCCAGGGCGACCGCGTCGGCGTGCTTCTGCCCAACTCCACGGCGATACCGCTGAGTTACTACTCGACGCAAAAGATCGGCGCGGTCACCGTCATCCTCGATGCCCGGCTCAAGGGCAAAGAGCTGCAAGGCGTCCTGAAGGATGCCGATCTAAAGCTGCTGATCGTGCACCAGCAATTGTATCCGGAAGTCGAAGAAATCTTTAAGGACATGGCCGCCCTACCGGTGTGGATCGTCGGCGGCGAGAGCGAACGAAGTTTTGAGAAAAGATTCGCGCCGGCGGGAGAAGTCGCACCGCCGAGATTAGAGGACGACGACGACGCGTTGATTCTCTACACCTCCGGCACCACCGGCGAACCCAAAGGCGTGGTTCTGACCTATCGCAACCTGGCGCAATACCCGATGGTCATGCGCGAGTATGGCATCACCGACGCCTCGACCATGCGCGGCTGCATCCTGCCCATGTCCCATATCGTCGGGCCGATCCTCTGCAACGAGCTGGCCGAGCGCGGCTACACGCTGGTGATCTTCGATCAGATCAATCCGATCACGCTTCTCGAAGGCATTCAAAAGTATCGAGTCAATGTTTTCGAAAGTGTGCCCATCGTGTTTCAGCTCCTGCTCGGAGTGAAAAATCTCGCCAGCTACGACACCAGCAGCATGAAGATCGCCGCGATGATGGGCACGAGCATCCCCTTGCCCCTGTTGCGCGCGTTTCAGGCGGCGCAGCCGCATATCAAAGTCATCCAGGGCTATGGGCTCACCGAGACCTCGCCGATGATCACGCTGGTCGAGCCGGCCAAGGCGGAAGCCAAGATGGGCAGCATCGGCTGCGCAGTGCCCGGCGTCGAGGTGAAGATCGTCGATGAAAACGGCAAGGAACTCGGCGTCGATGAGCCGGGCGAGATCATCACCCGGGGTCCGCATGTCATGAAAGGCTATTTTCGCCGGCCCGATGCGACCGCCGAACGTATCCGCAACGGCTGGCTTTATACCGGCGACGTCGGCAAGCGCGGCGCCGACGGTTACTACTACCATCTCGGCCGGGGCGACGACATGATCATCACCGGCGGGCTCAACGTCTATCCCGCCGAAGTGGAGAATATGATTTATTCGTATCCGGGCGTACAGGAGACGGTCGTGTTCGCCATCCCCGACGCCAAGCGCGGCGCGTTGATCGGCGCGGCCGTCGTGCCGCGGCCGGGGGCGAAGATCGCCGAGAAAGAATTGCTGAGTTTTCTCCGCGGCAACCTGGCGAACTTCAAAGTGCCGGACAAAGTCGTCATCCGCGAGTCGTTGCCGCGCACCTCGTCGGGTAAGACGATCCGCGACGCGGAAACGCTGCTCGCGAGTTAGTTTGCACCACGAAGGCCCAACGCGGCAGGACCGCAACCGCAGCGAGGAGAGAAGCATTCACCGCTGAGACGCTGAGAGCGCGGAGTTATTTCATTAGAATCTCATCCCTCTGTGTCCTTCTCGCCTCCGCGGTGAATCTTCCGGAAATTTGCGCCAGCGGCGATAAATATTTGTTCGATCCCTCTCGTTGACTCATCGCTCATGATCGATTGGCCGCCAGCGTCGGACCGACTCAAGCTGCAAAACGGCAGCGTCCATGTCTGGGCCGTGGCCTTGGACGATGCGGATTTGGACTGCGATCGCGGGCTAACTATTCTTTCGTCCGATGAAAGAGGTCGTGCCGCCAAATTCAAGTTCGAGCGCGACCGCAGGCGCTACGTGGTTGCCCATAGCGCGCTGCGCGAGCTCTTGGCCGGATACTTGGGAACCAACGCCGCCGACTTGCGATTCGTCGCGGGGGAGAACGGCAAACCCAAATTAGCCGCCCGATTTGCCGCGGGGGCAATCGAATTCAATCTCTCCCATTCTCACGAGCGCGCTCTGGTCGCGGTGGCTCTGGGCCGCGAGGTTGGCGTCGACATCGAGTTCATCAAAGTCGATTTCGCTTTCGATGAGATCGCCGGGCGTTTTTTCACCGCAAAAGAAGTTAACGCTTTACGCGCGCTGCCGGCTCATCTCCAACGCCGGGCTTTCTACAAGTGCTGGACCAGCAAGGAAGCGTTCCTCAAAGCCAAGGGCACGGGACTATCGGGAAAATTGGACGAGGTCGAAATTACGTTGGCCGGAAACGAACTGGTGCAAATCACAGCAAACGTGCCCGGCTGGTCTTTGGCGGAACTTAACCCCGGCGACAGCTACGAGGCTGCGATTGCCATTCAAGGCGAGCGATCGCCGGTGAGCTGCTATCGCTGGCGCCCGCCAGCGACCGCGTAGACGAGGACCAGAACCACCAGCCCGGCCGCAATCGCGGCTACGTTTACCAGCTTCTGTACTCGCTCCGAAATCTCCCTATCCTTGCGGCTCTCTACCCCCAACCCCCCGGCAACAGTATCAAATCTGCTACACCCCGTAGTTAAAGTGCGACACCCACCCCCCGGCTTGGAGTGTTAACGACCTGGTTCTCGGAAAAGGTTTTTTCTGCAATTGCATTAACTTACCTCGGATTAACCGGTTTTACCGAGACTGGTACAGCGCTTGCGCTAGGAGTCTCCCCAGGCGCCGGGGTTGGGAACATCAATATTCAACTTTGAGCACTTGCCCCGCCCTCGTCAGGCGCGAGTTTTTCCGGATGATCAGCGGCTCGGCCGAAAGCAGGACGGACCATGAAGATCGACATCATTGCGGTTTCCTTAGTCGCTTTTTGCCTTGGTTGCCCAGCTGAGGGCGCTGCCCAAAAGCCGCCCGTGAAAAACACGCGAATCGGTATCCTGGGCGCCATGTCCGCCTCGGCCTTCGCCGAACGGCTCGGAGAGTTTCGCGAGCAGCTCCGGGAGCTGGGTTATTTAGAAGGTAAAAACATCAAGTTCGAGGAGCGTTGGGCGGAGGGCAAGCTGGACCGGCTCGATGATCTCGCATCGAACCTGGTCGGGCGCAAAGTCGATGTCCTGGTGACCTTCGGCGGCTCCTCGCCCGCGGTTGCCGCCAAGAAAGCCACCCGCACCATACCCATCGTCATGGCCGCGGGCGGTACCGACCCGGCCGCATCCGGACTGGTCGCGAGTCTTGCCCGTCCCGGCGGCAATATCACAGGGATGGCGAACAGCTTCACGGAACTGAGGGGCAAGCAGATGGAGCTCCTCAAAGAGACCATCCCGCGGCTCTCGCGCGTGGCGATTCTCTGGAACCCCGATAGCCGGGCAGGCCCGGCTCAGCAGAAACTAACCGAACAGGAGGCGCAAGCGTTGGGTCTCAAAGCTCAAAGTCTCGCGGTGCGGAGCGGCGATGATTTCGAAAATGCCTTTGCCGCCGCAAAAAAGGAGCGCGCCGGCGCGGTCCTGGTCACCGCCAACCCGATGATCTTCGCTCACTTCGGCCACATCGCCGGCCTGGCGATCACCCACCGCCTGCCGGCCATCCATCCGCAAAAGGAATTCGTCGAAGCGGGCGGTCTGATTATGTACGGCCCGAACGAGGCGGAAATCTACCGCCGCGCCGCGATCTACGTCGATAAAATTCTCAAAGGCGCCAAACCGGGCGAGCTGCCGGTGGAACGGCCGACGAAGTTTCAACTG
>CAZILB010000024.1:0-23184 GCA_964539925.1 uncultured Syntrophobacter sp.
GCTAGGCTATACCAATGTCAACTAAGCGCTTGTTAAAAATTAACTTTTCCAATTGTTTATTCTGTCATTCTGAACGCAGGGTAGCGGAGTGAAGAATCTCAACCGAGATCCTTCGCGTGGCTCAGGATGACAGACACGCGCGTGGCGATGCGTTTGTTAACTTTATTATTTTTCAGACTCTAAGGCAGATCGTATGCCCGCTACCGGAACGGTCGACAGAGAGATCACCTTCGCCCAGGCGATTAACGAAGCTCTCGCCGAGGAGATGCGCCGCGATCCGGCGGTCTTCATCATCGGCGAAGACGTCGCAGAGGCGGGTACGCCGTTTAAAGTATTGTCCGGTCTGGTCAGGGAGTTCGGCACGGAGCGGGTGATTGACTCGCCGATCTCCGAGGCCGGCATCGCCGGCCTGGGCGTCGGCGCCGCCATGACCGGCATGCGGCCGGTCGTCGACATCATGTTCGGCGATTTCATCACCTTGACCATGGACCAACTGGTCAATCAGGCGGCGAAAATTCACTATATGTCGGGCGGCAAGCTCAAAGTGCCGATGGTCCTGCGCACGACCCTCGGCGCGACGCGGCGCTCGGCCGCACAGCATAGCCAGAGCCTGCACGCCTGGGTGAGCCACATTCCCGGTTTGAAAGTCGCCCTTCCGGCCACGCCCTACGATGCCAAGGGCCTGCTCAAAAGCGCGATCCGAGACGAAAATCCGGTCATCTTCTTCGAAGACAAGTTAATGTATCAACTTAAAGGACCGGTGCCCGAGGAGGAATATACGATTCCCTTCGGCGTCGCCGACGTGAAGCGGCAAGGAAGCGACATCACCCTGGTGGCGACGAGCAGCATGGTGCAAGTCGCGCTGGCGGCGGCGGAATCGTTGGCGGCGGCCGGCGTCAGCGCGGAAGTCGTCGACGTCCGAACAACGGCGCCGCTCGATAAACAGACGCTGATCGAGTCGGCGAAGAAAACCAGCCGTGCCATCGTTATCGATGAAGGCTACGAGGGCTACGGCGTCACTGCGGAGATCGCCTCGGTGATCGCCGATGGCGCTTTTTATTACCTCGACGCGCCGGTCAAACGTATGGGGGCCATGGACGTGCCCGTGCCGTTTTCTCCTGTGCTCGAAGATCAAACCGTGCCGACGCCCGAAAAAGTCGCCCAGATGGCGCAAAGGCTGTGCAACAAGACATGAGGTTCAAGCCGTTCAAGTCGTGCCAATCGTTCAAAACGTCAGATCCCTAGGACGACTTGAACGATTTGAACTTTTTGAACGGCTTGAACTAAGGAGACCGGTTATGGGGTTGAAGACCTTCGGCCTGATGGCCATCGATTGGGAAGAGCGCGTCAATTACGAGCGGCTGCGCCAGGATCGGCTAAACCGCATCAAGGCCGCCCTGAAAAAATCGGAGCTGGGCTCCTTGCTTTGCTTCGACATGAACAATATCCGCTACATTACCGCCACGCATATCGGCACCTGGGCGATGGACAAGCTCGTGCGTTTCTCGCTTTTGCCGCAAGACGACGAGCCCATTTTATGGGATTTCGGCTCGGCAGCGCGCCATCATCAGATCTATTGTCCCTGGTTGGGCGAACGCTCGCGCGCCGGCATTTCCACCTTGCGCGGCGCGACCAATCCCGACTCCGGACTGGCCGAAGACGTGGCAAAAAAAATCAAGCTGGAACTGGAAAAACGCCGGCTGCACAACGAGCCTCTCGGCGTCGATGTGATCGAGCTGCCGGTGCTTTTCGCTCTTCAGGCCCAGGGCATCAAGGTCGTCGACGGCCAGCAGCTCATGCACGAAGTAAGAAAGATCAAAACCCAAGACGAAATCACGCTGCTCAACACCGCCTGCATGATGGTCGACGCCGCCTACGACGAGCTTTACCGTTTTATGAAACCGGGAGTGCGCGAGAACGAGTGTGTCGGCGTGGTCAGCAAAGTGCTCTACGATCTCGGCTCCGAGCATGTCGAAGGCGTTAACGCGATCTCCGGCGAGCGCTGCAGTCCCCATCCGCATGTCTACACCGACCGCGTGCTCCGTCCCGGCGATCCGGCGTTTTTTGACATCCTCCACAGTTGCAACGGTTATCGCACCTGCTATTACCGAACCTTTGCCGTCGGCAGCGCATCGCCGGCGATGGTCGATGCCTATCAACGCTGCCGCGACTATATGGACGCCGCCATCAGCATCGTCAAACCAGGCATCACCACGGCCGATGTGGTCAAACTTTGGCCCAAAGCCGAAGAGTTCGGCTTCGCCAACGAAGAAGCCGCTTTTGCCTTGCAATACGGCCACGGCGTCGGCCTGTCGATCTGGGAGAAACCGATTTTCAGCCGTCTGGTTTCGCTCGATCACCCGGAAGTTATCGAAGAAGGCATGGTGTTCGCGCTTGAAACCTACTGGCCGGCATCCGACGGCTGGTCGGCGGCGCGGCTGGAAGAAGAAGTGGTCGTCACCAGGGATGGCTGCGAGGTCATCACGCGTTTTCCCTCGGAAAAACTTTTGGTCGCGGGCACGCACTATTTCACCAGCGGCGGAGAATTGCCGACGACGCGCGAGACCCAATCGAATCTCAACAACCCGGGGGCGCTGGAACGAGTAAAACGTTAAAGCCTTTGAACCTTGAACGTTTGAACTTTTGAATCGAGGATAATTTGCCCACCCATGTCATCATGCCCGCTCTCGGCGTGGCGCAGCAGACCGGTAGGCTGCTCAAGTGGCTCAAAACCGAAGGTCAATCGGTGGCCCGAGGCGAGCCGCTCATGGAAATCGAAACCGACAAGGCCACCGTGGAAATCGAAGCGCCGGGTTCGGGCGTCTTGACCAATGTCACCGCATCCCCGGGCGATGACATTCCCGTGGGAAATCAAATCGCGGTGATCGTGGCACCGGGGGAAGTCGCGAGCCCGGCGGCGGCAGCGGAGCCCCGCCTTCCCCATGGGGAAGAAAGACCGGGGGAGGGCGGGGCTGAGACGCCGAAGCCCTCTCCGCCGATCCAACCCGCCGCGCCGATCCTCCCGAGTCACGGGCGGCGGCTCGCTTCTCCAGCGGCGAAGCGTCTTGCCCGAGAAAAGGGAATATCGCTCGCGGGCATTAAAGCCAGCGGACCGGAAGGAAGCGTGCTCGCCGGAGATATTTTACGCGCTGCATCGGAGCGAACTCCCCGGCCCACAACCGAGGACATCCTCCCGCTCACGGCCATGCGCCGTATCGTCGGCGAACGCATGGTCCAGAGCAAACAAAGCGCGCCGCACTTTTACCTGAGCATGGACATCGACATGAGCGCGGTGCAAACGCGCCGCGAAGCGCGCCAGGAACGCGGCGATTTATCGATCCCTTCGATCAATGATTTCATTCTCCACGCTTGCGCCGGCGCGCTCAGGGCTTATCCGTCGGTGAACGCGAGTTTTACTGCGCAAGGAATCAAGCTTCACGCGGATATTCATCTCGGCATGGCGGTCGCTCTCGAAGAAGGTCTGGCGGTGCCGGTCATTCGCCACGCAGATCGCTTAAGCTTGTCGGAGCTGGCGGTCCAGAGCCGCGAACTCATTGACAAAGCGCAGAAAAAAAAGCTATTTCCGCTCGATTATGAGGGAGGCACCTTCACGGTGTCCAATCTCGGCATGCTTGACGTCGACAGTTTTACTGCGATCATCAACCCGCCGCAGTGCGCGATCCTTGCGGTGGGTCGGGTTGCCGAGCGGGTTATCGCGGTTGACGCAATGTTCGCGATCCGCCGGCTCATGACGGCGACGCTTTCCGCCGACCACCGCGTGATCGACGGCGCCATCGGCGCAAGATTTCTCCGAGAGATAAAAAACAGGTTGGAAAAAGGCGATTTTTAAACTCGTGGCGATTACCGGCTTAACGGCAATGTGAGGAGGATATATGAAAAAGGGTATTGTGATTTTCCTGGCGGCGTTTTGGGTTGGCTTTGCGCCGTCCGCACTCCAAGCCCAGAAGACCGAGCGGATCACTATGGCCGGGGGACCCCCGGCAGGGGTGTTTGGCATCTTCGCCACCGGCATTGGCACCTACCTTTCAAAAAGCGTTCCCAACCTGGATATTTCCGTAGCCGCAACCGGAGGCTCGGTTGAGAACACGCGCCGGGTCAACGCCAAAGAAGCGGAGCTGGGACTGTCATTCTCTTCCGACCTGCACGAGGCCTTCCATGGGCTGGCTAAATTCAAGGACAAGCCGCTGACCGACTTGCGCGCCATCGGCGTGATCTTTTTTGGCGTCGCGCATCTGATCACCTTTGACGACAGCGGCATTCGGACAATTCAAGACCTGGCCGGCAAGCGCGTCGCCGTGGGCACGCCCGGTTCGGGGACCTTCGCCAGTGCGGAGCGGGTTTTTCGTTCGGTGGGAATATGGGACAAGATCACTCGTATCCCGCTGCTCGGTGCAGCCGCCGGCGAGGCGATGAGCGACGGCAAGGCGGACGCCTTCTTTTGGACCGGGCCCGAGCCCGACCGGGTCACCACCGAGGCCGCCGCCAAAAAGCCGATCCGCGCCATCGATGTTTACACGCCGGTTTCCAAGACCGATTTTTTCAAACAGTTTCCTTACTTCGCCCGCTATGTTTTTCCCGCCGGCTCCTATCGAGGGATTACCGAGGATATCGCCAGCATCGGCGTCCCTGTGCTCTGGTACACTTACCGGGACTTCTCGGCACCGCTGGTACAGCGCATGACGGCTGCGGCCTATAGCAAAGAAGCAAACGCACATATGATCAAGGTCCACGCCGGTTCCAAAGACATGGTCCCGGCCAACGCTCTCCAAGGGATCACGGTGCCTTTGCACAAAGGGGCCGAGGATCATTGGCGATCGGCCGGAGTAAAGATTCCCGACGCGCTTCGCTCCCGTTAGACGCTGCTCTGAAGGCCCGCACCCCTGAGCGACGGCGCTTTACATGAGAAAGAGCCTTTCCGGCTTTTGGGGTTTCGCCGCCCAGTTCGTCCTGGGCGGCGTTGCCTTGTTCTATCTGTGCGGCGCCGCCTACGGCATCGTCACCCTCCAGTATCACCGCGGCATCGCGTTGCTCTTTAGCCTGGTAGGGGGGTTTCTCCTTTATCGCGCATCGTCCAATTCGCCTTCGGCACGCCCCTCACTTCCGGACTGTTTTTTTATTCTGCTCGCGGTGGCCGGGATCTCTTATTGGATTCTCGAGCACGAAAACCTCGCGTACCGCGCCGGCGCCTATACGGCCGTCGATATTGCCTTGGGTGCGGCCGTAACTTTAATGGCCCTGGAAGTCGCCCGTCGGGTTCTCGGTCGACCGATCCTCATCGTCACGCTGCTGGCGCTTCTCTACGCCTACTTCGGCGCGTATTTGCCGATAATGATCGGCCATCGCGGGTTCACGCTTCGGCGCATCGTGGAATATGTATACCTGACCTCGGACGGGATGTTCGGCATCATGGCCGAAGTCGTCGCCAGCTACATCATCCCCTTCGTGGTCTTTGGCGCATTTATGATGCGCGCCGGCGTCGCATCCCTGTTTATGGATCTTTCCCTCGCGTTACTCGGCCGCACCGCCGGCGGACCGGCGCAGGTCGCGGTTTTTTCCAGCGCTTTGCTCGGTTCGATCAACGGCAGTCCCATCGCCAACACCGCCACCACCGGTTCGATCACCATTCCGCTCATGAAGCGGGGAGGGTTTCCGCCGCATATCGCGGCCGCGGTGGAAGCGGCGGCCTCCACCGGCGGCATGATCCTGCCGCCGATTATGGGCGCGGGCGCGTTCATCATGTCCGAGATGACCCGCATTCCGTATGTTGATATCGTCAAACTTTCGATCCTGCCGGGCTTGCTCTATTTTCTCTCGGTTTCGGTCATGGTCCATTTCGAGTCGCGCAAACTCGGCCTCACCGGGTTGAGCAAATATGAGCTGCCGTTGTTTAGTGTCGTTTTAAAGCGCGGCTGGTACCTTTTTTTGCCGATCTTCGTTTTAGCCGGATTGCTTTTCAGGGGATATTCGCCTCAACTCTCGGTCGTCTATGCCACAGTGGCGACGATCGTCGTCAGCTGGATCCGGCCGGATACAAGGATGGGGCTGAAAGAAATCTGGCAGGCGCTGGTGGACGGCGGTCGATCGGCCCTCTTCGTCGGCGCGGTGACCGGCGCGGTAGGGATCATCATCGGCATCGTCTCCTTGACCGGCATCGGCATCCGCTTTGCCACTATCGTGATCCTGTTGAGCGGCCAGAGTCTGATTGCGGCTCTGGTTCTGATCACTCTGGCATCCTTGATCTTGGGGCTCGGTCTGCCGATCACGGCGGCTTACCTCGTCGTGGCGGCTACGGCGGCGCCCGCTCTGACCGAATTCGGCCTGCCGCTGATCGCGGCGCATCTGATCATCTTCTGGCTGAGCCTCGACTCTAATATCACGCCGCCGGTCGCCCTCGGCGCCTATACGGCGGCCGCCATTGCCGGAGCGGATCCCTGGAAAACCGGCTGGAATAGTTTTAGGTTTGCAAAGTTGATCTACGTCATGCCGCTGCTGTTCGCCTACACCCATATTCTCTTCACCGGCACGCCGACGCAAAACGCCTGGGCGATGGTGTCGGCCATCGTCGGGACTGTGGCCTTTTCCATCATGAGCACCGCTTTTTTTCTAACCCGTACCACGCTGCTGGAGTGGCTGACTTTGGCGCTGGCCACCGCATTGGCTTTCATGCCGTCACTGGCGACGGATTTGACCGCCATAGCGATGTTTACCGCCGTCTATTTCACTCAACGCCGAAGGCTGGAGCGGGAGATCTCACCGGCTATTTCGAAAGCCGGTGCTTCCTAGGCCGGATTATTCACCGTTCGAGGAAAACTTGCGACACTCTATAGTTCGAGGTGCGACCCTGGAGGAGCGATTCCTCCCTGGCGCTCGGAATTCCGGATTTCAGATCGCAGATTCCCGATGTCATCTTTGGAATTTGACATTTGGCATTGGCCATCCCGAAGGGCATGCCTTCGCTCCGGAGGATTTGCCCCGCGATTTTCGTGTTACGATGCACAATCCGGGCTAGACAATTACCGATTCGAGAGTATAGGCAATTGAACCAGTGATGGCACGCGACAAGAAGCCCCCGGAACCTCTTGTGAAAGACTTTGAAGACGACTCCCCGTTCGGCGAACCCGTCGTTGTGCCGATCGAGGACCGTCTCGATCTTCACGCCTTTTCGCCCAAGGACATTCCCAGCGTCGTCGAGGAATATCTCGCGGAGTGCGCTCGTATGGGTTTTTCAGAAGTACGGCTTATTCACGGCAAGGGAATCGGTGTGCAACGCAACATCGTGCGCTCCGTTTTGAGCCGGCACGCCGCGGTTGCAACCTATCACGACGCGCCGGCGGAAGCGGGAGGCTGGGGCGCGACCCTCGTTATCCTTAAGACGAAATCCTAATTCGCCGCGAACGGATCTTCGCCTTTTGCTTTGAGCATATAAAAAACCGTGATCGCCACACCGATGGTGATAAAACTGTCGGCGACGTTGAAAGCCGGCCAGTGATAGCCGGACCAGTAGACGTCGAGAAAGTCGATGACCTCGCCGTAGACGATCCGGTCGATGAGATTGCCGATGGCGCCGCCAAGAATGAAAGCGAAGGCGGTGATGATCCCGGTGGTCTCCGCGCGCAAACGTCTCAACATCACCACGATGAACCCCACGGCCGCCAGGGAAACGCCGATCAAAAACGGCAGGCGGAAGGCTTCATGGGCGCCGGCGAAGATGCCGAAAGCGGCGCCGGTATTGCGCACGTAGGTCAGATTAAAAAATCCGTCGATGATCGGGATCGACTGATGCAGCGTCATCGTGCGATCGACGATGACTTTGGTCAACTGATCGAAAAAAACGATCGGCGCCAGCCAACCGAGAACCAGTTTCCATTTGCCGCTCAAGCCGAAACTCCGCCGTTGAGCACTGCCGCACAGCGCGCGCACACCGAGGGATGCGCGGGATCTTGGCCCACGGCCGGGTCGTATTTCCAGCAGCGCTCGCACTTGCTGCCAACCGCTTTGCCCACTCTGATGCGACAGTTCAACGAGCCGGCGTCGTAAGATGAGAACTGGTTCGGCACGCTGCCGCTGCTGTCCCCCGCCAGGCTAGCCTGGGAAACGATCAATAAATCTTGCAGCCGATCCCGCTCGCTGCGGACCAGTTCGCTAAGAAGCGATCCTTGGGCGCCGTTCAGCGGCTCGAAAACCACATTCGCGTCCAGGGAATGGCCGATGATTCCCGCCGCCCGCGCCTGTTCCAAAGCCTTGAGCACTTCGCCCCGTTCGCGGAAAATGCGATCCCATTTCTCCCCAAGCTGGACGTCGCTCAAGCTCATGTCGGGGTCGGGAACGGGGGAAAGAAAAACGCTCTCGGGCCGCTGGGCTTTATCGGGCATGTAACCCCAAATTTCTTCCGCCGTGAAGGAAAGAATCGGCGCCGTCAAGTGGACCAGCACCTCGAGAATTCGATGGAGCGCCGTCTGCGCCGCGCGCCGTTTGTTGGACTGGGTGCCCTCGCAGTAGAGCCGGTCCTTGACGATGTCGAGATATTGCGCGCTCAGATCGACGCTGCAAAAATTATTCAGCGTGTGAAAGACCGCGTGAAACTCGTAGTGATCGTAGGCCTCGCGACAGCGGCGGAGCACGTTCTGCGTGCGCTGCAGAATCCAGCGATCGAGTTCGTCAAGCTCGCTCGGAGCCAGGGAATCCTTCGCCGGATCGAAATCGTAGAGATTGCTGATGAGAAAGCGCGCCGTGTTCCTCAACCGCCGGTAGGCTTCCACCAACCGGCTCAGAATCTCGTTGGAGATACGTACGTCTTCGCGGTAATCTTCGGCGGCAACCCACAGGCGCAAAATCTCCGCGCCGAATTTCTTGCTGATTTCCTGGGGCGCGATCACGTTGCCGAGCGACTTGGACATTTTGCGCCCCTTGCCGTCGAGCGTGAAGCCGTGGGTCAGGACGCCTTCGTAGGGCGCGCGGCCCCGCGTCGCCAGCGAGGTGAGCAGCGCCGTGTGAAACCAGCCGCGGTGCTGGTCGCTGCCTTCGAGGTAAAGATCGGCTCGCCCGCCCAGGCGCGGATCCCGTTCGACGACCGACGCCCAGCTCACTCCCGAGTCGAACCAGACATCGAGGATATCTTCCTCCCGCATGAAGTCCCGGCCGCCGCAGTTTGCGCACTTGAGACCGGGCGGCAGCAGCTCGGCGAGCGGACGGATATACCAGGCGTCGGAGCCTTCTTGCTCGAAAATCGAGGCGATGTGATCGCACAGGGCTCCGGTTAAAACGGCTTCATTGCACGCTTTGCAGTAGACTGCCGGAATCGGCACACCCCATGATCGCTGCCGCGAGATACACCAGTCGGGCCGGCTTTCGAGCATGCCGCGAATGCGGTCCTTGCCCCATGGGGGAATCCAGCGCACCTCGTCGATGGCTGCGAGCGCCGCTCGGCGCAAGCCTTGTGTCTCCATCGAGATGAACCACTGTTCGGTGGCGCGAAAGATCACCGGGCGCTTGCAGCGCCAACAATGCGGATAGCTGTGGGCCAGCTTGTCCTCCCTCAGCAGCGCGCCAACGTCGCGTAGTTTTTGAATAATTCTGGCGTCGGCTGTGAACACCGACTCGCCTTTGAGATCATCGGCTTCGGCGGTAAATTTGCCTTCGGGATCCACCGGCGCCACCACCGGCAAGCCGTAGCGCAGGCCCACTTCGTAATCCTCATGACCGTGGCCGGGGGCGATGTGAACGCTGCCCGTGCCTTGATCCTGAGTGACGAATTCGCCGAGAATGACTTGGGAATCGCGCCCAAGCCAGGGATGGCGGCAAACGATGCCCTCAAGCTCGGCGCCGGTCCAGGACTCCGGACTTAACTCGTAATTTCCTTCATCGAGACCGACGGCTTTCATCACGCTTGGAATGAGTTCCGTGTTGACGATCAACCCGCCGTGAGGAGTTTTCACCCGGCGATAAGTAAACCTGGGATGAACGGCGATCGCCTGATTGGCCGGCAACGTCCAAGGAGTGGTGGTCCAAATGACGAAGAAGGTTTCATCCGCCGCCTTTATCCTTCCGCCTTCATCCTTTACCGGGAATTTGACGTAGATCGACGCCGAAGTGTGATCCTCGTACTCGACTTCGGCCTCGGCCAACGCCGTCACACACGAGGCGCACCAATACACCGGCTTTTTTTGCCGATAGAGCGCGCCCGACTCGACGATCTTGCCGAGCTCGCGGATTTCCTGGGCTTCGTATGCCGGATTCAGAGTGAGATAAGACCGCTCCCAATCGCCCAAAACGCCGAGGCGTTTGAACTCCTCGCGCTGGATCGAGATGTATTTCTCGGCGTACTCTTTGCAGTAGCGGCGGATCTCGGCCTTGCTCATGGCGAGTTTTTTCGCCCGGCCGAGATCTTTTTCAACCTGCAGCTCGATCGGCAGACCGTGGCAATCCCAGCCGGGAACATAAGGCGCAGCGTGCCCGGTCATCACCTTGTACTTGACGACAATGTCTTTGAGAATTTTATTCAGAGCGTGGCCGATATGAATATTGCCGTTGGCGTAGGGCGGGCCGTCATGGAGGATGAAGCGGGGCTTGCCCCGATTCGCTTCGAGAAGCTTAAAATAGGTCTGTTCCCGGTCCCACCTTGCGATTTGCTTGGGTTCATTCTGCGGCAGATTCCCGCGCATCGGAAAGTCCGTTTTGGGAAGATTCAATGTCTCTTTGTAATCCATAAGGGGTGGATAAATGAATCGATTCGGTTGGCTTAAGGCGCGTCTATTTGTGATGATGATTCAGGCCGCGCACCATGCGCGAGGCGAACATGTCGGCCTTGCTCTCGGCGTCCGCCCAGAACACGTAATGGCCCATTTCGTGGTATACCGTGTTGATCCAGCGCCGTTCCGAGTTGTATTTACGGCCTTTTTTCCAATTTTCGGGATGCACCAGATAAATCTGGCCGTCCTCGTAGACCTTACCGGCAGTCTTGCCCCAGTCAATGTATTCGAACCACTCTACTTTGGGATTCCTTAAATGATAGAAGCGACACATCGCGGCGATGGCCTTGCGGAAATCCACGGCCTTGTATTCGCGAAAGAACGCCGACAGCAGACGGTCCACAGCCCTGCGTTCTTTTAAGGGAGGCAAAATCATTCTCATGGGAAATTTCCGCTGACACGATAGCTCGGAGTTTTTATCATACAAACGCCCAAAAAAAAACAGGCCCGGAGTCGCCTGTCTTCGGTCAATTGCAGCCAAGATACTGTAATCGTTAATATTTCCAAGACCGAGCCCGACCGTGCCGAAGCCTGAACGAGCCCCGACAAGGCGCTTGCGGAGGCCCGGGAAGTATCGTAGATTGGCATACTTCGAAGGGCACGGCCAGTGCCTTTATTTACAATCCAAATGATCGATTGGTTCAGCGGGAAAGTCGCCTATCAATTTACGCGCTTGGGTTTCACGGTCGGCTCCAGCCTGGCGAAGTCGTTTCCCGGGGGGTCTTATTGGTTCACAGACCGACTGGCTAAGGCGGGCTTTTATTTTTTTCGCGGCTATCGAAGACGATCGATCCGCAATATCCAGGATGCTTACGGAAGCGCGATCGACGCACCGGCAGCGTCGCGCATTGCCGCTCAGGCACTCAGGAATTTCTTTCGTGCTTGTGTGGAGATCGCTGCGCTGATCGATGCATCGGATGAGGAAATCAGCGCCAAAATCGCCGTCGAGGGGCGCGAGTATCTGGAAGCTGCGCTGCGAAAAGGCAAGGGAGCGGTGGTGCTT
Organism: uncultured Syntrophobacter sp.; assembly: GCA_964539925.1. Taxonomy (GTDB): domain Bacteria; phylum Desulfobacterota; class Binatia; order UBA9968; family UBA9968; genus DP-20. Next base: position 11,773 of record CAZILB010000024.1, read on the forward strand.
AGCGCCCACCTGGGAAATTTTTTTTTCGTCGGCTCGCGTCTGGCAGTCGACGGATTTCCAACTTACGTGCTGGTGAACCAACCGCGCGACAGTCACTTGGCTTTGTTAATGGACTCCTACCGCCTGCAAGTCCGGCAGAAAACCATACACGCGCGGCCCCGGCAGGAAGCGCTGCGCCACTTGAATTCGATCCTGCGAGCGAACCAAGTGGCGGTGGTGATTGCCGACGAGTACCGAAAAGGCAACGGCCTGCCGGCAACTCTATTTGGGAAAACCGTGCTCGCCCGCCGCGGTCCGGCCACTCTGGCTTTACGCACAGGCGCGGCGATGGTTCCGGCCTATATGATTCGGCAGGGCGATGATAGTTTAAAATTGATCATTGAACCCGAGTTGGAGCTCAATCGGTCGGGAAAAGTCAAGGCCGATATTAGCGAAAACACCAGTCGGATAACGGCCTGGCTCGAGCGGACCGTGCGCCGGCACCCCGACCAGTGGAACTGGGCGAATATTCGTTGGTGGGAAAGCCGCAACCATGCTTCGAAGGCCGAACCTGAGCACTTGAAACAGGCATCGTAATTCAACGGGAGAAAGGGGATTGAGGTGAAATCGAACAAAAAGGATCTCGAACAATTGAAAAAGAAAGTCGCCTTGGGCAACCGGATCATGTTCTACCAGGGACTGGCCGATTACCATGGCCATGTGAGCGCCCGCATCCCGGGGACGAGAAAGTTTTTTATCAAGCCGGTCTTGGCGCCCCTGGGCGAAATCGCCCCTAAACACATCATCGAAGTCGATATCGATGCCTACATGGAAGTCTGCGAGCAGAACTATGCTCAGGCGGGAAGCAAGCGCACGGTAACGAAAATCAAAAACCCGCCGCGGGAAACCATGATCCACGCGGCCATCTATGACGCCAGGGAGGATGTGAATTCCGTCGTGCACACGCACCAGACCATCGCCACGGCTTTTTCCGTCGCCGGCACGCCGATTTTACCGATCTACAACCAGGCCGCCGTGTTCGCCCCCGAGACGCCGATTTTCCCCAGCCCGCGGCTCATCTACACGGTTCAAGACGGCAAGGAGATCTGCCAGACCCTGGGCGACCGCACCGCCATGTTGCTCAAGGGGCATGGAATTGTTGTATGCGGCGATAGCTTGGAATATGCTACGGTTCACGCGATCTACCTGGAGCGCACGGCCTATATGCAGTTTATCGCGAGCTCGGTCGGCAAGCCGGCGATCATGCCTCAGCAGGAAATCGATTATATGAAAGAAAACATGATGTACCGCTCCTACGACGCGTTTGCCTATTTTCAGTCGCTGCTGCCCAAGGGCGCGCGTTTGTAGGAAAATAATAGTCGGATAGATTTAGAGGAGAGACCGATGGCCAAACGAGAAGAGAAAGTAACCGAATACACCAAAAAAGGTCCGATTCAGGATCTCCGAGAGTGGCTCGCGCGCGTCGAGGAAATGGGCGACTTGGTGCGCGTCAAGGAAGCGGTGAGCTGCGAGGAAGAGATGAGCGCCATTGGCTATCTCGTTGCCAAACAGAAGCCATCGCCGGCGATCCTCTTCGACAACATTAAAGGCTATGAAAAAAGCCCCTACCAAGCGCGCTCTCTTTGGAACATTCTCGGTCCGAGCATTGCGCGCATCGCGCTGACCATGGAAGAGCCTCCCGACACTCCGACCGTGGAGTTGATTCGCCGGGTCAAAGACAAGCTCAAAGATCGCATGGAGCCGCGCGAAGTACCGCAGTCCCAAGCGGGCTTTTATGAAAACACGCTGACCGGGGATCAAATCGATCTCACCCAGTTGCCGATTCCGCGGCACTGGCCGCTCGATGGCGGGCGCTACGCCGGCACGGCGGACTGCGTCATCACCCGCGACCCCGACAGCGGCTACCTCAACGTCGGCACCTACCGCATGATGCTCCAAGGCAAGCGTGAAACCGGCCTCTATCTTTCCCCCGGAAAGGACGCGCGCCTGCATATCACCCGCTCGTGGCAGCAGGGCAAGGCGGTGGAGGTCGCCGCCGCCTGGGGTATCGACCCGTTGTTCATGGTCCTGGGATCGCAGACTTTTCCGAAAAATGTTTCCGAGTATGAATTTCTCGGCGGCATCAAGGGCGAGCCCATCCCGGTAGTGAAAGGCAAGACGACAAACCTATTGCTGCCCGCCAATGCCGAATTTATGATCGAAGGCGTCATCAAGCCGAACTCGGTCAAGAGCGAAGGGCCCTTCGGCGAATTTCCAGGCTACTATGGAAGACCGGAAGCAGGCTGCCCCCTGGTCGAAGTCACCGCCGTTCACTATCGCAGCAACCCGATCCTGACAAACGCACTGATGGCCGACTATCCATCCAACGAGCAGAGCGGCTTTTTCTCGATCATTCGCTCGGCGCGTATCTGGGACGACCTAGACAAGCTTGGGGTTCCCGGAATCCAGGGTGTTTACGCGCATCCGGCGGGTGCCGGCGGTTTTGGCATGACTGTCATTGCTCTCGAACAACGTTACGCCGGACACGCGGCGCAGACTCTGGCGCTTGCCGCGCAAGTCCCGGGCGGCGCGTATTACACCAAGTGGATCATCGCCGTCGATGAGGACATCGATCCGACCGATATGGATCAGGTGATCTGGGCGATGAGCAGCCGCTGCAATCCCATCGACGATATCGATGTGCTGCGCAACACTTGGAGCACCTGGCTCGATCCGACGCAAAATCCGCCGGAAAAGCGGCCGTACGGCTCCAAGGCGCTGATCAACGCTTGCAAAGAGCATCGCTACCTGCCGGTTTTTTCCAAACGCACGGCCCTGCGCAAAGAGATGTATGACAAGGTTGCCGGCGAGTGGAAAAAACTTGGTCTACCCGGCCAAATCCCGGAAGTCAGAGCTTTCGAGGAAGAAAAGAAGGTCGTCTACCACGAGGTCGGCGGCTTCGAACCAGGCAAGCAGCCGGGCGAAAAAAACGACAAATAGCGAAAAAACCTTCTGGACGAACAACAAGACCTCGGGAGGCCGGCCTCCCGAGGTCTTGTAGCGTGCGGCAAATCACCGCCCAACGGCGAGCGCTCGATCGCGGTAAATTTGTCGAGCCATTAGCTAATGGCGTCTTCGCCGCGCTCGTTGGTGCGGATGCGGATCACTTCCTCCACCGATGAAACGAAGATCTTGCCATCGCCGATTTTCCCGGTCTGTGCGGATTCAAGAATGGCCTCGACGATTTTCGCAGTCATTTCTTCCGGCGCAAGGATCTCGATTTTCACTTTCGGCAGAAAATCCACCGTATACTCGGCACCGCGGTAAAGTTCCGTGTGTCCCTTTTGGCGGCCGAAGCCTTTCACCTCGGTTATCGTCATGCCGGTAATGCCGACCGACGTGAGTTTTTGCTTCACTTCATCAAGCTTGAACGGTTTGATGATCGCTTCGATCTTCTTCATATCGGTCCCCTTTCGAGCGCCTGCGGGGCGTGGCCGATGCCCAAAGCGGCCACCGCCAAGCTAGCTTCTAGATATCAAAATACAGAGCGAACTCCCAGGGGTGGGGTCTTAGCCGGATGGCATCGACCTCATGCTTTCTTTTGTACTCCAGCCAGGTCGCGATCACGTCCTTGGTGAACACATCGCCCTTGAGTAGGAAGTCATGCTCCTTCTCCAAGGCATCCAAGGCTTGATCCAAGGACCCCGGCATCGACTTCACCTTGGCCGCCTCTTCAGGCTCCAACTCATACAAGTTCTTGTCGATGGGCTTGGGCGGTTCGAGCTTGTTGCGGATACCATCCAGCCCCGCCATCAGCATCGCTGGAAAGGCAAAGTAGGGATTGCAGCTGGGGTCCGGCGTGCGAAACTCAAGCCGCTTGGCCTTCTCGCTGGTCGAATACATCGGGATTCTCACGCAGGCGCTTCGGTTGCGGGCGGAATAAACTAAATTGATCGGCGCCTCGTACCCGGGAACCAACCTTCTGTAGGAATTGGTCGTGGGAGCGATAAAGGCACATAGCGCGTGAGCGTGCTTGATCAACCCGCCGATATAATACCTCGCCGTGTCGCTGATCAAGCCGTAGCCCTTCTTGTCGTAAAATATATTCTTGCCGGCTTTCCATAAACTCTGGTGGCAGTGCATGCCGGAGCCGTTGTCTTGGAACAGCGGCTTGGGCATGACGGTGACGACCTTGCCTCTTTTCTTGGCGGTGTTCTTGACCACGTACTTGTACAAAAGCACCTTGTCGGCCATCTTGGTCATAGTGTCGAAGCGCATGTCGATCTCGGTCTGCCCGGCGGTGGCGACCTCGTGATGATGGACTTCGACGGTGATGCCGCATTTCTGGAGGTTTAATACCATCTCGGACCGTAAATCCTGGTACTGGTCGCTGGGGGGAACCGGGAAATAGCCTTCTTTGTACCGGATCTTGTTGCCCAAATTGATTCCTTCTTTGCCCGCGTTCCAAAAACCTTCTTCAGAATCAATGTGGTAGTACCCCTCGTGGTGGTTCTGGTCGAATCGGATGCTGTCGAAAATAAAAAACTCAATCTCGGGACCCCAATAACTGATATCGGCTATGCCGCTGGACTTTAAATACTTCTCGGCCTTCTGGGCGACGTAGCGGGGATCGCGGCTGTAGGGCTCGCGGGTGATGGCGTCCAAAACGTTGCAGACAAAACTGATGGTGGAGTGTTCGGTGAACGGGTCCATCATCGCGGTGTCGGGATCGGGGATCAAAATCATGTCCGATTCGTTGATCGACTGAAAGCCCCGGATACTCGAACCGTCAAAACCCAGCCCTTGCTCGAAAACCTCCGCCGACAGCTCCCCGGCCGGAATCGAAAAATGCTGCCACAGCCCAGGCACGTCGATAAACTTCAAATCCACAATCTCCGCCTTATTTTTCTTTGCCATCTCTAAAGCGTCTTTGACTGACATCGATTTGCTCCTCTTCTTTGTTGTTGACGACTAGGAAACGCAATCCTGTTATCACATTCTTTGGGCTTCAGCCACACTTGCTTGGACAGGTATTACTCGTAAGCCCGCTCATTGTGCTGGCTCAAATCCAGGCCCATGCGCTCTTCTTCTTCGCTCACCCTGAGACCCATGGTCGCTTTCAAGATTCCCAGGATAATGGCGGTAACCGCTACCGCAAAGACGATGGTCCCGACGACGCTGATAAATTGCACCCAGAGCTGTCCCGGATTGCCGAAGAAAAGACCGTCATTGCCGGCCTCGTTAATTAACTTTGAAGCGAATAAACCCGTCGCCAGCGCGCCCCAGGTGCCGCCGACGCCGTGCACCCCGACCACGTCCAAGGAATCGTCATAGCCGAATTTTGCTTTGATATTACAAGCCGTAAAGCAGAGGAATCCGCCGCCGGCGCCGATGATCAGCGCCGATAGGGGACCGACGAAGCCGGCGGCTGGAGTGATCGATACCAGACCCGCCACCGCTCCGGTAGCCGCGCCCAACGCGGTCGGTTTGCCGCGGGTCGCCCATTCGGTAAACATCCAGGACAATGTCGCCGCGGCCGCGGCGGTATTGGTCGTTAAAAACGCCGTCGCTGCCAAACCATCCGCAGCCAGTGAGCTGCCGGCATTGAAACCGAACCAGCCGACCCAGAGCAGCGATGCCCCGACCACCGCCAGGGGCAGGTTATGCGGCTTTATCGCTTCCTGCGGATAACCGATGCGCTTGCCGAGCATGATAGCCGCAACCAGCGCGGACGCTCCGGAGCTGATATGCACCACCGTGCCGCCGGCAAAGTCCAAAGCGCCGATTTCGCCCAGCCAGCCACCTTGACCCCAAACCCAATGGGCCAAAGGGTCGTAGACAAAAGTGGTCCATAATAAAGCGAATATTACAAAGGTGCTAAATTTTGCTCGGTCGGCGATGGCGCCGGTAATCAAAGCCGTAGTAATGATGGCGAACATCATCTGAAAAACCATGAACGCCTGGTGCGGAACCGTAGCCGCGTAATCAGGATTGGGTGCCGGTCCGACGCCGCTCAAACCAAACCAGTCGAGGCTGCCGACGACGCCGCCGATATCGGGACCGAAGGCTAGACTGTAGCCGAATAACACCCACTGAACGCTGATCAGCGCGACGACGACGAAGTTCTGCATAATCGTGCCGAGCACGTTCTTGCTGCGCACCAAGCCGCCATAGAATAAAAATAGGCCGGGGATCGTCATCATCAGCACGAGCGCCGATGATGTAAGAATCCAGGCTGTATCCCCGGCATTGACCTCGGGCGGCGCGGCAGGCGACTCTTGAGCGTGGGCGGTAAAAGCGAATATCAACGCGATCGATAATGTAAAAAGCGGCATGCTTGACCAAGCCTGGCGTTGTTGCAGCACAGCCGACCTCCTCTCTCCAACTGCGATGAGTTTCAACAGACAAACGAGAACCGAAAACTTTGGAGGGATAACGCAACGCTTATGCCAGCATCCGATATAAAAAAATATAGAATAATCAATATGTTACAATGTTTTGAGAGAGCCTATCTCGAGACTCAATGCTCAGAAATTAAGCAGCTGCTTAAAGTTTAGTCAGCAGGGCAACCGGCTGGTGTTAATTCGGGCGCCGAGTTGCGACCCTCTGGCGGGCGTTAGGACGACGCGGAAAATTCCTGGGGTAAGGCGAAATGGATGCCTTCTTCAACGAAACCGAGTTGAGCTATTTCGGCACCTTGCCGCCGGAAGAAGTCGGCGGCGTCTTGCACCAGTTCCTCCGGAACCGATGCCCCAGAGGTGATGCCCAAGCGTCTGACGCCGATCAGCCACGCCGGATCAATCGCGTGACGGTCGTCCACAAGAAAAGATTTAGTTCCCTGCGCGCGGGCGACTTTGCACAGTTGGTTCGAGTTTTCACTGTTACGCGATCCGATAACCAGAACCAGATCCACTTCCCTGGCGAGCTGCTTTACGGCGTCCTGACGATTTTGCGTCGCATAGCAGATATCTTCCTTGGCCGGCGTCAGTAAATTTGGGAAGCGGTTCTTCAGAATCTCGAGCACTTCGCGCGTGTCGTCGACGCTCAACGTGGTCTGGGTCAGCACCGCGACCTTGGCGGGATCGGGGATATGAACCCGTCGGGCTTCTTCGGCGTTGGCGACGATGCGAATGCGCTGGGGCGCTTCGCCGCTGGTGCCGGCGATTTCATCGTGCTGCTCATGGCCGACGAGAATAATCCAGTAGCCGAGGGCGGCAAACTTGCGCACTTCGCGGTGCACTTTTTCCACCAGCGGGCAGGTCGCGTCGATGATCAGGTTCAACCCTTTGTCCTTCGCTTGTTGCCAGACGGCCGGGGAAATGCCGTGGGCGCTGAAAATCAGCTTGGCGCCGCCGGGGACCTGGTCCATCGATTGTACGAAATGGACGCCGCGCTCGCTGAAGTTGCGCACCACATGCCGGTTGTGAACTATTTCGTGGAACACATAAATGGGCGCGCCGTGCCGTTTGAGCGCGCGCTCCACCGTTTCCACCGCCATCTCCACCCCGGCGCAGAAGCCCCGCGGTTTGGCAAGAATAACTTTTTCGATCGTCATCGTCCCGCTATCAAGAGTCTGGAGGAATCGCCATGCTCTGTCAACTCAGAGGCCAACGAGACTGGTGCGAACGCGGATTATACGCCGCTCGGGCAAATTTTCCGCAAGACTCACCACCGCGGCGCGGAGTACACGGAGGGAGGCGATTCAAAAAAGACAAATCACTCTGCGCCCTCAGCGCCTCCGCGGTGATTGTTTGTTTTCCTTTGGTTGCGGCCCTGCTGCGCTAGGCACATTCGTCGAGCAGTTCGATTATCTTTTCGGCCGCCACTTGAGAACCGTCCAGACGGACGGCGGGCCAATGTGCTTCGCGTGAAAAAAGGCGCCTGAGGTAAGGTCCCATATTTCCCGCCAGCAGCTCGGTTTGTGGAATATATTCTGCCGTGGCGCAATCGCGCAGAGCTTCGACCAGGCGGGGATACTCGGCAAAATCGCCCCGGTCGGTATAAAGAATCGGCACCCGATGGGCGATCGCGTCCGCAACGATGCCGTAGCCGGGTTTGGTCACGATGGCGTCGGCGGCGCGTATCAGATCCTCGTAATGGATCTGCGTATCGGGGAGACCGATCATGTTGCCTTCGCTGACACAAGCCTTGCCGGTGGCCACGAAAAGGAAATCCTTCAATTGTTCGAGGCGATTCCAGGGAAGCCGTTCGAGACCGAGACCGCCGAAACTGATAAGAACGATAATTGCGCTCTCAGGCAGGTCGAAGTCGGATCTTGCCTGTTCCTTGGTCAATTTCGACGTCCGCGCGATCCAAGGGATCGTCTCCATGCTTGAAAACGCGCGCATCTCACAGGGGTAAGGCAGCGCCAAAGCCAGCGTGGCTTTGGAATACCATTCGGTCATCTGCTCGACGGCCGGGCGGAAACCGGCGTATGCGGAGAGATAAGTTCTATAGATCGTATCCCAGGTGAAGTTCGTGACGGCCACCGCGGGGAGACTTCCCCGAGCGGCAATTTCACAGGCGAGCGGGGGAATGTCGCTCACGATCAGGCGGATCCCATGCGCGCGGATGAACGCGAGCTCTCGTTCGACGATCCGGGGCGCGGCGCCGATAAGCTCCCGGCACGCTTCAAGAGTCGCGTCGATATCCATCTCCAGGCCGTCCGCCTGCAGGATGCCGACATCGAGCGCTGCTCGCGAGTACCGGGCCGTGCCGGGTGGGTCGGCGAATAGCCAGGGCGGCGCCGTGGTGCGGACGTGAATATCGAGCTCCGGTCGCCTTGCCTTGAGCGCCTGCAAAACCTGCTGGGAGCGGACCCCATGGCCGAATCCGTGCCCGGTGATGTAATAGAGAATTGAACTCACGTCGGTTTTGGATGTATGAAGTTGAGGTCTCGCGCTTGGTCCGGGGAAATGCCGGGTTTCCGCTGCCGGCTTATGAGTCCTTAATAGTTATGGACCCCCCATGGTTGTCAAGCGCCGTGAATATCCGGGAGGAGAAAAAAGCTATGACGGGCACGATAAAAAAAATCATACGGCAGAAGGGTTTCGGTTTCATCGCGCCGGATGACGGCAGCGACGATGTTTTCTTTCATCGCGGCAGCCTGGCGCCGCGCGGCCAGTTCGAGGATCTCAACGAGGGCGACACGGTGCAGTTTCAAAGCAGAAAGGGCGATAAGGGACCGGTCGCCTTCGATCTCAAGGTTCGCTGACCAGCGCGCCTCGCCGTCCCAAGAGCCATCCGCGCAAATTCTCCCGCCCCGGTTTCGACGCCCGTTCGATTGTGTTAGCGTGAACATACGGCGGCGTTCATCGCTTGGTGAACGCCGCCGCCGCTTGAGGGCAAGCCATGGCACACGCGCACACCAATCGTTTGATTCACGAGACCAGCCCCTATCTGCTGCAACATGCGCACAACCCGGTGGACTGGTATCCGTGGGGCGACGAGGCGTTTGACCGGGCCCGGCGCGAGGACAAGCCGATTCTTCTGAGCATCGGCTACTCCGCCTGTCACTGGTGCCATGTGATGGAGCGCGAGTCGTTCGAAAATGAGAAAATCGCCGCGCTGATGAACGAAAAGTTCGTCAACATCAAAGTCGATCGCGAAGAGCGGCCCGACCTGGACGAAATCTACATGAACGCCGTGCAGGTGCTCACCGGGCGGGGCGGCTGGCCGATGACTATGTTTCTAACCCCGCAAGGCAAACCGTTTTACGGCGGCACCTATTTCCCTCCCGCGGATCGTCAGGGAATGCCCGGTTTTCCTCGAATATTGCTCGGCGTGGCTGAGGCTTATCGGGAACGAAAGGCGGACGTCGACAAAAGTGTGTCGGAGATTCTGGCCGTGTTGCAGCGCATGTCGCAGCCGCAACCCAGCGACATAGCTTTCGCGCCGGAAATTATTTTGGAAAGCGCGGAGAAACTCGCGCACGCCTACGATTGGGACAACGGCGGCTTGGGCCAGGCGCCGAAATTTCCCAACGCGGGAGTCTACGAGCTTTTTCTCCGGGCTCATCATCATTCGAAAAACCCGCGCCATCTGGAAATGGTCGCGCACACGCTTATGAAAATGGCCCGGGGCGGTATCTATGATCATGTCGGCGGCGGTTTTCACCGTTATTCGGTGGATGCCAAATGGCTGGTGCCGCACTTCGAAAAGATGCTTTATGATAACGCCCAGCTCACCCGCATCTACGCCCAAGCTTATGTCATCACTCGCGAGCCGCTGTTCAAATCCGTGGTGGAAGAAACCATGGTCTACCTGCTCCGTGAGATGCGCGATGTCGAGGGCGCATTTTACTCGACCCAGGATGCCGACAGCGAGGGAGAAGAAGGAAAGTTCTTCGTCTGGGCACCGGCTGAAATCAACCGACTGCTCGGCGAGGAGCAAGGGGAAATTTTCAGCCGCCTCTACGATGTCACCGAGCAGGGCAACTTTGAAGAGAAAAACATACTCCACCCGATTCTAACCCTCGATCAGGCGAGCCAATTTTTCCGCAAAGACCGCGCCGAGATCGAAGCGCTCATCGCCGCAGCGAAACAGAGACTTTTTGTCGAGCGCGAAAAGCGAGTCAAACCGTTCCGCGACGAAAAGATCATTGCGGCATGGAACGGTCTTATGTTGTCCGGATTCGCCGAAGCGATCAAGATCTTGGATAATCCGGCTCATGTTGAAGCCGCCACTGCCACGGTTGATTTCATCTTCGACAAGATGTTTCGCGACGGCTTCCTGTTGCATACCTACAAGGACGGCCAAGCCAAGCTGCTCGGTTTCCTGGACGACTACGCCTTTGTGATCGTTGGTCTGCTCGATCTATATGAAGCGACTTTTGACCGCGCACTTCTGGAGCGCGCCGGGCAGTTGGCGGAGATCATGATTGGCGAATTTGCCGACGAGCGCGATGGCGGATTTTTTTACACCGGAAATTCTCATGAGGCGCTCATCGCCCGCGCCAAGCCGGTTTTCGACGCTTCGATACCGTCCGGCAACGCCATGGCCGCTCAGGCGCTTTTGCGTCTTTACCATTTCACCGGAAAAGACGAATACCGCGCCCGGGCCGAGAACCTGTTGCGCGCCTACTACGACGCCATGGCGAGCCAGCCCTTCGGTTTCGCGCATCTGCTCTGCGCTCTGGATCTCTATTTGAACCCGCCCAAGGAGATCGTCATCGTCGGCGAGCGTGAGGATTTCCGGACGAAAGCGCTCGAAAAAGAAGTCCGATCGTTTTATCTGCCCAATAAAACTTTGCAGTTGATCAGCCCTACGACAGCGCTTGAAACCGTCTCGCCCTTATTACAAGGCAAATCACAGGTGAACGGTCAACCAACCGCCTATGTCTGTCAGAATTTTACCTGCTCGCCTCCGGTCACGACTCCGGCGGAGTTAAAAGCCCTGCTGGAGAGTTAGAATAAGCTTCAGTTCGAAGTTCGA
>CAZILB010000024.1:23284-28785 GCA_964539925.1 uncultured Syntrophobacter sp.
GAAGCTTGCTTCGGACGCTGAGCTCGCGACTCCGGCACCCGCTTTCCGTCAGGTCCGGTTCGTGAGCGTGCCGATGATGCGGTCGAGATCGGCGTGCGAGTAATACTCGATTTCGATTTTGCCTTTGGCCGAGCGCGCCTTCGGCAGCAGTCGCACCCGTGTGCCCAGGCAACGCTGCAGCTCTTCCACGATTGACTTCAGATCCGGGTCGATGAGCGCCGCCGGACGCCGCCGCTTGCGGCCGATGACGAGATGGCGCACCATCTTCTCCGTTTCACGGGTCGACAGACCCTTGGCGATGACTTCGCGGCAGGCGGAAATGATCAGCGGCTCGGTGTGCAGCCCCAAAAGCGCGCGCGCCTGTCCCGCGGGCAGATTGCCCGCGGCAACTTCCTGCTGCACTTCGGTCGGCAATCCGAGCAGGCGCAGGGCGTTGGTTACCGTCGGCCGGCTCTTGCCGATGCGCTCGGCCATTTCTTCCTGGCTCCAGTGAAACTCTTCTTGCAAGCGCCGGTAGCCGCTGGCTTCTTCGATGGGATTTAAGTCTTCGCGCTGGAGATTCTCCACCAGAGCCAGCTGCAAGGCTTCGTGATCGCTGGCGTCTCGTATCACCACGGGTACATGGCTGAGTCCCGCTTTCATCGCCGCACGCCAGCGCCGCTCACCGGCGATCAGCTCAAACTCATCGCCTTTGGGTCGCACAATGAGAGGCTGAATAACTCCTTGGCTGCGAATCGAGGCAGCCAGCTCCTCGATCTTAACCTCGTCGAAGGTCCGCCGAGGCTGAAAGGGACTCGGAGTAATTCGCTGGACGGCAATTTCGCGCGGCGCCGTTTCCGTCCCGGGTTCCGCTTTGAGCTCCGCGGCGTTCGGGATCAGCGCGCTCAGACCTCTACCCAAACCCTTTTTCGGCGTCGGCATTGTGTTCTCCACGGCCAATCAACTCCTTGGCTAAATCTCGATAATCCTGGGCGCCCGTCGAGGCTGCGTCGTACAAGCAAATCGGTTTGCCGTAACTCGGGCTCTCGCTCAAGCGCACGTTGCGGCGAATAATCGTGCGAAACAACTTGTCGGGAAAATGGGCGCGGATCTCCTCGACGACCTGGTGCGATATCCGATTGCGGCTGTCGAACATGGTGATCACGATACCCTCCAGACGGAGCGATTCATTGAGGTTTCGCTGCACCAGGTTCATGGTTTCGAGAATGGCGCTCAGTCCCTCCAGGGCATAATATTCGCTCTGTATCGGAATCAATAGGGAATCAGCGGCCGTGAGGGCATTGAGCGTCAGCAATCCCAGCGACGGCGGACAGTCCAGGAGAACGTAGTCGTAATGTCCAATAACAGCAGCAAGCGCATCCTTGAGCCGGAATTCGCGCCGATCGGTGGCCACCAATTCAACCTCGGCGCCGACCAGATCCTTGGTCGCGGGAATGAGAAATAGCTGGGCCAACTCGGTGGGACACAAAACTTCGCCGACAAATCTCGAGCCGTCGAGCACATGATAGAGGCTTGCTGAAAGCTGCGATCGATCTAACCCTAAGCCGGTGGTGCTGTTGCCCTGGGGATCGATGTCAACCAATAGGGTGCGCTTGGCCTCAAGGGAGAGCGCGGCAGCCAGATTGATCGTCGTCGTGGTCTTACCGACGCCCCCCTTCTGGTTTGCCACAGCGATTACACGGCTCACAAATTTCTCTAATTATTTCAATAGGTTATGGTATATTAACACGACTAGGTAGTTGTACCACAATTATTCGTAAAACGAAAGCTTTTTCTTTCGTTCCACGTGAAACCCTGAGATTTGGGGAGCAAGTCTTGAATTTATGGATACCCTATCGATCGCGCCTGATGATATCCGGCTCAGGCACTCTTTTTCTTTTTGATATAGAACGACAATAGCGTTATTGCCGCCGGCGTTATCCCGGCGATCCGGGAAGCTTGGCCGAGCGAACGAGGCTTGATCCTGGTTAGCTTCTCGCAAACCTCGCGCGATAGACCGCTGATTTGGCCATAGTCGATGTCTTCCGGCAGACGTACATGCTCCATCTTTTGAAATCGCGCGACGATTTCCAACTGCCGGCTCACGTAGCCCTCGTACTTGACCTCGATCTCGGCCCGGGCGTCCACATCCGGCGAGTAGTTTGGAATCTCAGCGTTCAGTGAACGTAATTGAACCAAAGAGATCTCCGGCCGGCGAAGAACTTGCGCCAGGGTCGCCTGATTGCGCAGTGGCGCAGAGCCGAACGATTCGAGCTTCGAATTGATTTCGGTGCTGGCTGCGACCTGGACCTGGCCGAGTAAGTTAATCAATTCGCCAACGCTGCGCTCTTTGTCCGCCACACGTCGGCAGGCCGCCTCGGAAGCGAGGCCTATGCGATGGCCGATCTCGGTCAACCTCAAGTCGGCATTGTCCTCGCGCAGCAAGAGCCTGTACTCGGCGCGGGAGGTAAACATTCTATACGGTTCGGAGTCGGTCCCTTTGGTAACCAGGTCATCGATTAGAACACCGATGTAAGCTTGATCGCGCGAAAAAACCAGCGGTGCCTCGCCGCGCAGGCTCAATGCGGCATTGATGCCTGCCATAATCCCTTGGGCCGCAGCTTCTTCGTATCCGGTAGTGCCATTGATCTGCCCGGCGTGATAAAGGCCCCGGACCAGTTTGGTTTCCAAGCTTGGATAGAGCTGGGTTGGCTCAAAATAGTCATATTCGATAGCGTAGCCGGGCCGCATGATCTCAGCTTGCTCCAGTCCCTCAATGGAACGCACCATTTCCATTTGCACGTCGAGCGGCAAGCTGGTTGAAAGGCCGTTGGGATAAACTTCGACGGTATCCAGGCCTTCAGGCTCTAGAAATATCTGATGCCTGGTTTTATCGGCAAACCGGTGCACCTTGTCCTCGATAGACGGGCAATAGCGTGGTCCGCGACTCTTGATCACTCCCGAATACATCGGCGACCGGTGAATCGCCGACCGAATGATGTCATGGGTTCGACTATTGGTATAAGTGATATGGCATGGGACCTGGCGCTGGGCGATGCCATTTCCCGTGAACGAAAACGGCAGCGGGCATTCATCGCCATGCTGAACATCCAAGCTCGAATAATCGATCGTGCGGCTATCCAACCTCGGACATGTACCGGTCTTCAGGCGGCCAACCATAAAGCCCAGGTTGACCAGGGACTCGCTCAATCCATGAACCGCAAAGTCGCCGGCTCTGCCCGCAGAGAAGTTACGATCCCCGATATGGATCAGTCCTTTTAAGAAAGTTCCGGTAGTTAAAATAACCCTACGGCCGTAGAAGCGCTCGCCGATCTGGGTTTCGACTCCCGTAATTGTACCATCTTCAACTATCAGCCTCTCGACGCTTCCCTGTCTCAACGTCAGGCCCGTACAGCTCTCCAGAATTCGTTTCATCCTTTGGCGGTAAAGCGCCTTGTCAGCCTGCGCCCGCGACGCTCGCACTGCCGGGCCCTTACTGGTGTTGAGTTGGCGAAACTGGATCCCTGTCTCGTCAATCGCTCGACCCATCTCGCCGCCAAGAGCGTCGATCTCTTTGACCAGATGCCCTTTGCCGATACCGCCGATTGCCGGATTGCAGGACATTTGCCCGATGTGGTCCAGGTTGAGTGTTAGCATCAGGGTACTGCACCCCATGCGAGCGCAGGCGAGACAAGCCTCAATGCCGGCGTGACCGGCGCCTACGACGATGACCTCGAACGCCTTCTGAATGCTCATAGTTTCACGTGGAACATGCGCTTTGCGCTGCTCTTTAGCAGTCATTTGATGTTCAAAATAATTCAATATAGTTATTATTTACCAATGCAAAAATCTTTAAAAATACGTTCTAAAATATCTTCATTATCGATTTTGCCGATGATCTCTGCCAGCGCTTCAGCGACTTGGTTAAGTTCCACCGCGATAAACTCCGGCGCATGGCCCGATGAAATCGCGGCGGCGGTATTCCTGAGCGCCTGAGATGCCCGGGCCAGCGAGCTTTTGTGGCGCAGATTGGTGACGACAACCGCCGGCTGTGCTTCTGCGTCTATCAGCAGCTCGCGCAAACACTGTGTAAGATCGCCTACTCCGTCACCGGTTTTCGCCGACAGGTGCACCAATTGTTGGCCCCCGGCAAGCCCGGTCAGTTCGTCAACGTCGACCGCCTGCGGCAAATCGTGCTTGTTGACCGCCAGCACCACCTTCTTGCCGGCGACCTGGTTGAGCAAGGCCCGGTCGTCTGCCGTCAATGGCATTGACCCATCCACAACAAAAATCACCGCGTCGGCCTTTACCAAATGGGTGCGCGATAGTTGAACGCCGATTCGCTCGATTTCATCCGAGGCCTCGTGTATCCCTGCGGTATCCCACACCACAGCGGGGAGTCCGTTGAGATTGATCGACTCTTCTATCACGTCCCTGGTGGTGCCCGGAAGTGGCGTAACGATGACGCGCTCCTCGCCGAGCAGGGCGTTGAGCAAGCTTGACTTGCCGACGTTGGGACGCCCGCAGATGCACACCTTCGCGCCCTCGCGAAAAAGCTTTCCCCACTCGTAAGTCCCTATTATTTCATCAATATTTTGCCGCAGGCCATCGCTCTTCGCGAGCAAATCGCGGCGTTGGAGAAGCTCCACTTCTTCCTCTGGAAAATCGATGGCGGCTTCCACTTGCACCAGAATGGCGAGCACCGCCTCGCGCAGACTCTCGACCCAACCGGACAATGCACCACCGGCCTGATGCAAAGCCAGCTCAGCGCTCTTATCGGTCCGCGCCCGAATGAGGTCGAGCACCGCTTCGGCTTGTGCGAGATCGAGCCGGCCGTTGAGAAAAGCCCGTTTGGTAAACTCCCCCGGCTCGGCTTGACGGGCGCCCTGGCTGAGCACCAGGGCCAACAACTGCCTCGCCAGAAACGCCCCGCCATGGCCATGGATCTCGACGACATCCTCGCCTGTGTAGCTGCGCGGCTTGCGCATCACGGTCACCAGAACCTCGTCCAACGTCCGTTCCGAACCCGGATCGCGAATCTTGCCGTGATACAGGCTGTGGGATTTAAGCTTGCCGTTCTTGCCGCGTGATCGAATAAAAATTTTCGCCGCGATCGCTTCGGCGTCCGTCCCGCTGATACGCACGATCGCCACACCGCCTTCGCCCGGCGGAGTCGCGATCGCGGCGATGGTGTCCCGCTCGTACATAAAAAAGCGCAATCATCTTAACAACTCCAGGGCCGGAGGCAATGTCTGAAGACGCCCGGGCGAGCGCGGCTGGCCGTGCCCGCCATAAGCCCTGGACGGACACGAATCCTTTGCAAGCTTGGCCTCCCTTCGTCCTTGCTCAGGACATGCTTGGCGCGGGCAAGTTTTTTCCGCACCATCATTTCCCGCAGGCGCACCGCTGGCGCACGCGGCGAAAAAATAACGCGTAACCCGGTCCTGCAGTAACCCGCCAAACCGCTCGCAGATCTAGGAAAACCGCCGCATATCAATGACCGGCGCCGTCGCTCAGCTCGC
>CAZILB010000024.1:28885-30466 GCA_964539925.1 uncultured Syntrophobacter sp.
GGCCGCCGACCACCTGACCGTCGACGACGACGAAATCGACTTCTTCGTCGGTCCTCCTGTTGCCTTCCGAGTCCACGCGCACCACCTTGGGCTGCTTGCCTTTCTTCGCGCTCACGCGAAACAATGCCAGCGGCGTATCGCCGGTACTCGCAAAATAATAGTAGTGGTTTTCCGGCAACAAAATCCCTTCGCCCCGGTTGAGCACCGTCGGTTGATGGTCTTTGTTGTAGAACGTTGCCTGGCCGTCCATCACAACGAAGGTATGGTCTTCGCCCGGATGGGTGTGCAGTTTGTTCTTGCGCCCCGGCACATAATAATTTAGCCCGATCGTCATGTGTTCGGTTTTCGCAAGCGGAATATGGCTGCGTCCGCCGCTGATATGAGGGGTTTTCAGCTTGAACGTAGAAGCTTCCATTAATTATTTCCTCCTTTGCCGATTGTCGTCCGGTATATCTCAGAGCGCAATTCTTGAAAAGGGGCAGGTGGATGGTCTATTTTGCTCTGACCGCACGTCTCGAACTGTTTGCACGTATTGAACGATTTGAACTGCTATAAAGCGAACGATTAGGGAGAGAAACAAATGGCCAACATCGGACTCGCCTGGGTCACCCCCGCGCCGCTCACCAAACCCGAAAACGCCGTCAGCTTTGCCAAGAAATTGGAAGCGATGGGCTGCCACTCCCTGTGGACCATCGACCGTATCGCCTACGATAACCTCGAGCCGTTGACCCTGCTAGCCGCGGCGGCCGGCGCCACGCAAAAAATCCGCCTCGGCACCTCGGTTCTGCTCGGCAACCTGCGCCATCCGAGCCACCTCGCCAAAATCGTCGCCACGTTGGATTTCATCTCCAACGGCCGAGTCACCTTGGGACTCGGCTTCGGCAGCCGCGAGAATGACTATAAAGCCGTCGAGGTGCCCTTCGAGCACCGCGGCAGCAGGGCGGTCGAACAGGTTCAGCTCCTCAAGCGCTTGTGGACCGAAGACAACGTCACCCACAAAGGCAAGTTCTTCAACGTAGAAAACTTGACCATCGGGCCGCGTCCCGTGCAGAAACCGCACCCGCCGATCTGGACGGGCGGCAGCGCCGAAACCGCGCTCAAGCGCGCCGGCGCTTGGGCCGACGGCTTTATCTGCGGCAGCTCGGCAATCCCGGACTTCCCTTCGACGTGGGAGAAAGTCAGCGCCTATGCCAGGGCCGCCGGCCGAGATCCCAACAAGATCACCAAAGCCGGCCTGACTTTCATGGCGATCAACGACGACCACGCCAAGGCAGTGAAAACAGTCGAGGACTACGTCATGCGCTACTACGGCCGCCAGCGCGCCGACGTGGCGAATACGTCTCTAGTGGGATCTTCTGGCGCAGTCGTCGACCGCATCGGCGCTTTTCTCGCCAAAGGCCTCGACACATTAATCATCGGTCTGGCCGATCCGGATCCAAAACAGTTGGATTTGTTTGGCGAGGAGGTGCTGCCGAAAGTCAAATAAACCGCGTTTTTCCGCTCCAAAAAAGCCGCCGTCCGCCAAGGGAGGCCCGACCAAGACCGTCGGCCGCTAAAAACCAATCCCGTTGCCCAAGCGCC
>CAZILB010000025.1:0-30077 GCA_964539925.1 uncultured Syntrophobacter sp.
CGTGGTTTTACGGCGACGTGGCGATCAAAGACGGCAAGATCGCGAGCATCGGCAAAATCAGTCCCGAAAAGGGAGCGCGCGCGATCTCGGCGAAGGGGTACGTGGTCACGCCGGGCTACATCGATATGCACACGCATAGCGATCAACCGGTGATCGCCGACGGCAACGCGGAGAGCAAAGTGCGCCAGGGAGTGACGCTCGACATCATCGGCGAAAGCCAGACGGTGGCGCCGCTGGAGGGCCCGATCCTGGAGGAGTACCGGTTGGAACACCGCAAGCGCAACGGCATCGAGACCGACTGGACGACGTTTAGCGGCTACTTTAATAGCGTGACGCGCGGCGGTGTTTCGATCAACATCGCCTCCGGCGTTTCGCCGCAGCAAGTCAAACGCGTGGTGTGCGGCTTCGAAGAGCGCCCCGCCGACGCCGCCGAGCAGGAGAAGATGAACCGATTGGTCTCCCAGGCGATGGAAGAGGGAGCGCTCGGGCTCACTGCCGCGTGGCACGCCAAGGGCCCGGAGAATCCCGACGAAGTGGTCGAGATGGCCAAGGTGGCAAAACGCTACGGCGGCTACTACGGCGTCCATGTCGGCAGTGAAGGCTTCGATATGATGGAAGAGCTGGAGAAGACGCTCCGGATCGCCAGAGAATCGCAGATTCCGGTGCATGTGTATCATTTGAAGATGCGCGCTAAAGCCAACTGGGGGCGCATTCGCCAGGTGGTGGCGCAGCTCGAAGAAGCGCGCCGCGAAGGATTGGAGATCACCGCCAATCAGTATCCGTACACCGCCATGCAACATCCCTGGCGCCGGCTGTTCCCGCGTTGGGTCCAGGATGCGCCGGTCCAAGAGACCATCGCGCAGTTCAAAAATTCGGATTTCCGCGAGCGCGTGATCCAGGACAAGGAATTCACTCAATACGTCGACGAGCACGGCGGCTGGGAGGGCATCGTCGCCGCGCGGCTCGACGCGGAGTCTCTCAAACAATACGAAGGCATGCGGATCGCCGAGATCGCCAGGATGCGCGAGCGCGATCCGGTCAGCACGGTTTTCGATTTGATCTATGAAGAAGGCAGCTTCATCCACGGGGTCCATCACACGATGAACGAAGACGACGTGAAGGCGGTGATGAGCGTGCCCTGGGTTTCCATCGGATCGGATGGTAGCGCGCTCAATCTCCAATATCCCGGCAAGCCCCACCCGAGAAGCTTCGGCACCAATCCCCGCGTGCTCGGCAAATACACCCGCGAGGAAAAAGTTCTTACTCTGGAAGACGCGGTGCGCAAGATGACCTCCATGCCGGCGCAGGTGCTTGGACTCAAAGATCGCGGGTTGTTGCGGGAAGGCTACTGGGGAGACGTGGTCCTGTTCGATCCCGACACCGTGGCGGACATGGCGACCTACGACAATCCCAAACAATACCCGAAGGGAATCGACTACGTCATGGTTAACGGCACGGTGGTGATCGACAACGGCCACCATACCGCCGCGCGGCCGGGCAAAATAGTGTATGGGCCGGGATATGCGGGGACCGACAAGTAAGCGACGAGCCGATAGCTGGATAATCACGAAGCGAAAAGCAAAGACTAACCGTGCGCGCAATTTTAATTGAAAGTCTCCCAGGCATAGGAGGCCCGGAATATGAAGAGAACGGTCCTGTTTGTATTGGTCTTGGCTTTCGTGTGTGCCGCGCCTGACTTCGGGCCGGCGCAGACAGTTCGGGCCGGTTACACGTCGCGCGATCTCAATTATTTGCCTTTCTTTGTCGCACAGAAACGCGGCTTTCACGCGAAGGAAGGCTTGCACGTGGATCTCGTGAACATCGGTCGGAGCGACGTGCAGCTTCAAGCTCTGGTTACGGGCGATCTTCATTTCGCCAATATCAACGCCGACGGCGTGATTATCTGGAACGAACGGAGCGGCGGCAATCTGAAGGTTGCTGCCGGCTCCAGCAACGCGGCACCCTATCTGCTCATCGGGGCCAAGAACATCAAGCGGATCGAAGACCTCAAAGGGCAAATGCTGGGAGTCGCCAGTTTGCGGGGCGGCGCCACGTCGATTCTGTTGTCGTATCTGAAAAGCAAGGGGCTCATCTATCCGCGTGATTTTACCATGGTGGTGATTTCCGGCGGGACGCCGGCGCGTCTCGGTGCTTTGGAAGGCGGGGCGATCGCCGGTGCCGTCTTGGGCATTCCTTATGGAGACATCGCCGTGGACCGGGGGTTTCCGAGCCTGGGGGATACCATGGAGGTGATATCCACCTATGCGTTCAACACCATCAATATCAACCCGGCATGGGCAGAAAAAAATCGTCCGGCGGTGGTGAAATTTATCAAAGCCCATATCCAGGCCTTGCGTTGGATCTACGACCGGCCGTCGGATGCGGCTGATTTCCTCACCAAGGAGCTTGGACTCCAGGCGCCCTACGCGCGGCGCGGCATCGACTACTATATCAAGCATAAGGTTTACGCCGTGAACGGCGAGGTCACTCTGGATGGACTCAAAGTGAACATTGCGGTGCAGGCGCAAGACGAGGTCTTAAAAGGGCCGCTGCCATCGCCGGAGCGATACATCGATTTGAGTTATCTGCGCCAGGCGCAGAAAGAATTGGGGCAGTAAAGCGTCAACGGAGAAATCATGGAGAAATTTCGAGTTATCGATGCCGATTCTCATATCGAAGAGGTGCCGGAGATCTGGGATCACCTCGACCCAGCCTACCAATCGCGAAGGCCGTTTCCCGTAACGGTGGAAAAGAATATCGGCCACACGAACCTCAACGCCTTCTGGTACATCGACGGCGCCGCGGTGCCCAAGCTCGAAGGTCCGGGCACGATTTTGATCGCGACGCCGCTCACTTCGACCTATGCCAAGTCAAAGCCGTTCAGTATTGGCAGCCAGGGATTGACCGACGTCAAGGCGCGGCTCAAAGATCTGGACGACTTCGGGTT
The DNA here is from genome assembly GCA_964539925.1 of uncultured Syntrophobacter sp. Classification (GTDB taxonomy): domain Bacteria; phylum Desulfobacterota; class Binatia; order UBA9968; family UBA9968; genus DP-20. The sequence goes on from CAZILB010000025.1 coordinate 2,948, forward strand.
GGACGTTCAGGTCATCTATCCGACGCTTTTTCTCGCCAACGTGACCGACGATCTTGGCTTCGAAGCCGCGCTCATGCGGGCCTACAACAGTTATCTCGCCCAAGCCTGCGGGCAGGCGCCCGATCGTCTCAAGTGGGCGGGGGTGGTGCCGCTGCGTTCCCCCAGCGAAGCCGCCAAGGAAGTGCGGCGCTGCAAAGAATTCGGTGCGGTGGCGATTACGACCATGGGAACCGCAGGCGACACTTTATTGCACGACAAGTCCCTGTTCCCGGTCTACGCGGAGATGGAACGTCAGAATCTACCGCTTTGCGTCCATGTCGGCTGGAGCCATCCGGGGCTCAACAAGAGCTGCGAGAATATTTACCTGTCGAGGATCTCTTTTACGCTTCCCGTGCTTGCCGCGTTCTGGTCCATCATCGGTGGCGGCGTGCTCGACGAGTTTCCCCGCCTGCGGGTGGCGTTTCTGGAGGCTGGCTCGGAATGGCTGCCCTATTGGGTCGGCCGCATGGACCATTACTACCACGCCGATGTCGGCAACGCGCGCGGCGGCTACATGCCGAAGAAGCGCCCGCCCGAGTATCTCAAGGACGGTCGAGTTTTCTTCACCTGTGAGGCGGAGGAGGCCTCGTTGCCCCTGGTGCTGGAGCTCCTCGGCGAAGGTCAGATGATGGCGTCCGCCGATATTCCGCACGGCGAGGCCCGCGAGCGCTCGATGGACATCGTCCGCGAGCGCTCGGATCTTTCAGAGCGCGCCAAGCGAAAGATACTCGGCGAAAACGCGGCGCGGTTTTACAATTTGTAAGCAGCATGTTTGTGGCGCCCATCGGGATTTCGCGCCGGCGCATCGCAGTTTTTTTCTTGGCTGAACCGCTTTACTCGTTGGTTCTTTGCCCTGCTCGGGGATTTTCAGCCAGACCGAAAGAACTACTGGTCCTATTGAACCAACTGCTCCGTTTAGTTAATTTTCTCGACGAACGGGACCACCCTCACGGGAGACGATTCCATGGAACGAAAAAAGGCGAGCGATTTCGATCCGGAGCTGTTGGGACTCTTTCATCGCTACGTGCACGGCGGCATCAGCCGGCGAGATTTTCTGGACGGCGCCGCCAAGTTTGCCGTCGGCGGGCTCACGGTGGGAGCGCTGTGGGACATGCTCAAGCCCAACTATGCGCTGGCGCAACAGGTGGCCAGGGACGATAAGCGCATCCGGGCCGAATATACGATGTACCCCTCGCCCAAGGGCAACTCGTCCACTGGCCAGATGCGCGGCCTTCTCGCCCGACCGGCAAGCGGCGATAAATTTCCCGTAGTGCTGGTGATCCACGAGAACCGAGGTCTCAACCCCTACATAGAAGATGTCGTTCGCCGCCTTGCCGTTTCTGGGTTTATGGCGCTTGGGCCGGATGCGATCTGGCCGCTCGGCGGGTATCCGAGCGTGGACAAATACGGTGCCGATGCTGACGACCGCGCCCGCGAGATGCAGAAGCAGCTCGACGGCGCCAAGATCACGGAAGACTTCGCCGCGGCTGCGGAATTTCTGCTGAAGCATCCGCAGTCCACCGGCAAGCTCGGCGCGGTGGGTTTTTGCTTCGGCGGCGGGATGGTCAACCGATTGGCGGTTCGGATGCCCGAGCTTGCCGCCGGCGCGCCTTTTTACGGCGCCGCTCCCGTGCTGGAGGGAGTGCCGAATATCAAGGCCTCGCTGCTGCTTCATTTCGCCGAGCACGATCCCAATATCAACAAAAGATGGCCTGACTACGAAGCCGCGCTCAAGGCGAACGGCGTCAAATTCGACGCCCATATGTATCCGGGTACAAACCACGGCTTTCACAACGATACCACGCCGCGCTTTGACGAAGCCGCCGCCAAGCTGGCTTGGCAGCGGACCCTCGACTTCTTTAACAAGCATTTGAAGTCGTAGGGGTCGATTTGATTTTACTAGACGAGGGCATGTTCAAAATGTTCAAGCCGTTCAAATCGTTCAAGGCGCACTTCGGATTCGGCGCGATGGATGTTCGCTGACGATAAATCTCTCGCTGAACGTACCGCAATCTTGAGTTTGCCGATCTCCCAGGCGCTTGCTACGGCGTCATATTGACTCTTATTTTCCAATTGGATAGCGTGGCTCCCTCAGGAAAAACAGGACATCGGTCCGGGGAAGGGCGCAAAGACCTGTATGGAAGAACTGAAGCCGGTCAAGAGCGGCAAAGTCAAAGTCGACGACGTCAATCTTTATTATGAACTTTACGGCCAGGGCGATCCGCTGGTGCTGGTCGCCGGCACCGGCATCAGTCTGGCGCCCTGGCGAGTATCGCAGGTGCCGGAGTTCGCCAAGCACTATCAGGTATTGATCTATGACCATCGCGGCCTGGGCCGGAGCGACAAGCCGGACATGCACTACACCACACGGCTGTTCGCCAAGGATTGCGTCGGTTTAATGGCTGCCCTCGGCATCAAAAGAGCGCATATGATGGGTCATTCCATGGGCGCTCGGGTGTGCCAATGGATCGCCCTGGACTATCCCGGGGAGGTGCGCAGCCTGGTTCTTTCCGGGCCCGGGTCGGGAAAATACAGCGAAAAACTCGAAGACTATCCGCGCGGCGTGCCGTTGGACGCAGCCCTGGAGATGATCGAGAAGGGCTATGAGAAATACCAGAGCGATCACTGGGGGCCGGGGTTTATGTTCAGCGAGAGCTTCGTCAAGGAACATCCGGAGGTGGTCAAGAAATATCAAGAGCTGATCGTCGACGAAGTGCCGCCGCTCAAATGCTATTTGCGCCATGTGGTCGCGAGGCAATGCCACGAGACGACGCATTTGCTGCACAATATTAAAGCGCCGACATTGGTCATCGTCGGCGACAAGGACACCCACGAGGGCGGCACCGGCAGCCATGTCGAATCAGCCAAGGTGCTGGCGGAAAAGATTCCAGGAGCGGAGCTGGTGCTGATTAAAGACGGCAGGCATGGTTACCTGCGGGAAATGCCGGAAAAGGGCCATCCGCCGATTTTGGAGTTTTTGAGACGGCATTAGGGGCCGGTCCGGGTTTGCGGTTCAAGAAGTATGAATAAAAAAGAAATCATCGAGAAGCAAAAAAAGTATCTGTTCTCTTGCGTGGCGACTTATTACGACGAGCCCCTGGTCGTCGATCACGCCAAAGACCATTTGGTTTACGACGCCGACGGCAAGGAATTTCTCGATTTCTTCGGCGGCATCCTCACGGTCAGTGTCGGCCATTGCAATGAGAAAGTCACCAGAGCGATCGACGAGCAGACCCGCAAGGTGCAGCATATGTCGACGCTCTACGCCAACGAGCCGCAGGTGCGCCTGGCGGAAAAGCTCGCTCAGATCACGCCCGGCCGACTGGAGAAGTCTTTTTTCACCAACAGCGGCACGGAAGCCAACGAAACGGCGGTGCTGCTGGCGCAGATCTACACCAAGTGCCAGGACGTGATCACGCTGCGCCACAGCTACAGCGGCAGGTCCTATCTCGCTTTGAGTCTGTCGGCGCAATCGAGCTGGCGGTTGATGCCCAACGTGGTGCCCGGCGTCCACCATATCGCCAACGCTTACTGCTATCGGTGTCCCTTTGGCCTGACTTACCCGAGCTGCGATTTAAAATGCGCCAGGGATGCCGAAGAGGCGATCCAAACCATGACCTCGCAAGGGCGGGTGGCGGCGTTTCTCGCCGAGCCGATTCAGGGCGTGGGCGGCTTTATCACGCCGCCCAAAGAATACTTCCAGGAGATCGTCGGCATCATCCGAAAATACGGCGGCCTTTTTATTTGCGATGAAGTCCAGACCGGTTGGGGGCGGACGGGAGGCAAGATGTTCGGCATCGAGCATTGGGGCGTGGAGCCGGACATCATGACCTTTGCCAAAGGCATGGCGAACGGCGTGCCTATCGGAGCGACCATTGCGACTCCCGAAGTCGCCGACAGCATGCAAGGCAACACGATCTCCACCTTCGGCGGCAATCCGGTTACCTGCACGGCGGCCTACGCCACGATCGAAGTCGTCGAGGAGGATAATTTAGTCGAAAACGCCCGCCTGATGGGCAACCGGCTGCGCGACGGCTTGAACTCTCTCAAGGAAAAATACCCCGTCATCGGCGACGTGCGCGGCATGGGCCTGATGCAAGGCCTCGAGTTGGTCGGCGACAAGAAAAGACCCGATGTCGAGAGCACCAAGCGAATCATGGAATTGACCAAGAACAGCGGTTTATTGATCGGCAAGGGCGGCACCTACGGTAATGTCCTGCGCATTGCGCCGCCGCTTAACGTCGAGAAGGACGAGGTCGACCGGGCGTTGAAGGTCTTGGACGACTCTTTCGGCCAGTTGGGACAGTAGGCGCGCCGGCTGTCGGCCGTTCAGAGCACATTGACCGGTTGCCATTCTTTGGTTAGTTTGCCATTCGCATGAAGACCCTTGTGCGCAGGTTAATCGGATCGGTTCCGGTGCTTCTGGGGATCTCCTTCTTGATCTTCATGCTCATGCATATTGCCCCAGGAGATCCGGTGACCCTGCTTCTCGGCGACAACGCCACGCCAGAGGATGTCGAGCACACGCGCCGCGAATGGGGCCTCGACAAGCCTTTGATGGTCCAATACTGGGACTTTATCTCGCGCGCCGTCACCGGCGATTTCGGCAGTTCTCTCAAGTTCAACGAGCCGGTGATCAAGTTGATCGCCGAGCGTCTGCCGGCCACCCTGGAGCTGGCCTTTGCCAGTTTGGTCGTCTCGATCCTCCTCGCTGTCCCCCTGGGCGTTTACTCGGCGATCAAGCATAACTCGCTTCTGGACCATGCGGGCATGAGCGTGGCTTTGATCGGCGTGTCGCTGCCGAACTTCTGGCTCGGCATCATGCTGATTTACTTTTTGGGCGGGCAGCTCAATCTTCTGCCGGTAGCAGGCCGCATCGACTACGGCATCGAAGTCAGAACGATCACCGGCCTTTACCTGTTCGATAGCCTGGTCACGGGCAACTTCGCCGCCTTCTGGAGCGCGTGCAAGCATCTGTTGATGCCGGCGGTGACTTTGGGATCGGCGCTGGCCGCGATCGTAACGCGCATCTCGCGCTCCAGCGTGCTCGAAGTCATGCGCCAGGACTACGTGACCACGGCGCGCGCCAAAGGTCTCAGCGAACGGACGGTCATCTGGCGCCATATCCTGCGCAACGCCCTGATCACGGTGGTTACCATCCTGGGGCTCCAGCTCGGCGCGCTCTTGAGCGGTTCGGTGATTACAGAAACCGTGTTTTCTTATCCAGGCATCGGCGATCTTTTAATCCAGTCTATCTCGGCCCGCGACTACAAACTCACCCAGGTCTTGATTCTCATGTTTGCGGTCGTCTATTTCGTCGTCAATCTGCTGGTCGATCTGCTTTACAGCTGGATCGACCCGAGGATTCGGTTCTGATGTTTTCGTTGCGCTATCTCAAAGTCTGGGTGGGCGGGGTGATCCTGCTCGGACTTTTCATTTGCGGGGTGGCGGCGCCGATGCTCGCCCCCCGCGATCCCCAGGCGCAGACGCTGGAAGATCGTCTGAAACCGCCGCGGTGGGCGGAAAGCGGATCGCCGGCCTATCTGCTTGGCACGGACAATCTCGGCCGCGATATGCTCAGTCGTATCATTTACGGGTCCAGGATCTCGCTCCTGGTGGGCGCAGCGACGGTTCTCTTTGCCGGCTTCGTCGGTTGCGGGCTGGGAGCCGTTGCTGGCTACTTCGGCAAAGCCGTGGACGAAATTGTCAGCAAAATTTCGGAGATATTTCTGGCTTTCCCCTTCTTATTGATCGCGATTGCGATCATGGCTTTTCTCGGACAAGGGGTCGGCAATCTGATCTTTGCCCTGATGCTCAGTCGTTGGGTCCATTATTGCCGCGTCGTGCGCGGCGAGGTGTTATCGATCAAAGAGCGCGATTTCGTGACCGCCGCCCAGGCGCTGGGCGGCAGGGATTTCTATGTGCTTTTTCACCACGTGGTGCCCAACACCTTCGCCAGCGTGATTGTGATCGCGACGTTCAGTATGGCTATCGTGATTATCACGGAAGCCAGTTTGAGCTTTTTGGGCCTGGGTGTGCCCGCGCATATTCCCACCTGGGGCTCGATGCTGAGCGAGGGCAGGAGTTACATCAACCGGGCGCCCTGGCTGACGATCTTTCCCGGACTGGCAATTTTCGTTACAGTGTTCGGCATCAATTTGCTGGGGGATGGTTTGCGCGATATTTTCGACCCGAAACTAAGGCGGCAGAGGTAACAAACGAGACCAACATCAACTCTAACGGTATTGAGGAGAATTTTATGACAAAGACAAAAAACGGCTTTAGCCGGCGGGAGTTTCTCAAGCGCGGCGCACTTCTTGGGATCGGAGCGGCGGCCGGACCGTTGATCCTGCGCAGCGGTCATGCCGCGTCGCGCGATCGAGTGACGATTTTTCACAGCAGCGTCGCCGACTCGATTCATCCGTACAATCACAGCTCGAGCCCGATCTACGGCAACTGGCAGCATGTCATCGAGCCGCTGATCGAGCGGGACTACGCCAGGCGGGACCACACCGGCGTGTTGGCCGAGTCCTGGGAGCTGCAAGGCAACCGGTGGATATTCAAGCTCAGAAAAGGGGTCAAGTTTACCAGCGGGGATCCCTTGACCTCGAGGGACGTGGTCTTCTCCGTGGAACGGATGCGCGATGATAAGGGCGGCAGCCTGCAGGCGCCCAACTTCAAGGACGTGGTCGAGATGCAGACCCCCGACGATCAAACGGTCGTCTTCGTTCTCAAGGAACCCAACGGAGTTTTCATAGAGCGTTTGACGAACCGCTTCATCATGAGCGAGGCCGCCGCGAAAAAATTCGGCGACAAGATGTACGAGAACCTGGTCGGTACCGGGCCCTATAAGTTCGTCAGCTACCAGCGTGGCGGCAACATGGTCTTCACCCGCAACGATGACTACTGGGGCGGCAGGCCGGCCATTCGGGAGGTCGTCTTCAGAAAAGTTACCGAGGAGGCCGCGCGCTTGGCCGCGCTCGAATCCGGGCAGGCGGACTTCATCAACAACGTTCCCGAGCACGAAGTGGCGCGCTTTCGCAAGCATCCCCGTGTCAGAGTGGACACGATCGAAGGTTTGCGCATGTTTTTCATGTCGATCAACTTCGCCCATAAACCCTGGGACAACAAGCTCGTGCGCCAGGCGGCCAATTATTGCGTCGATCCGGTATCCATCGTAAAGAACATCTTCGACGGCATCGGCTATCCGATAAACGGGCCCATAGGACCCCATGTCGTCGGCGCCGATCCCAAGCTGAAGCGCTATCCCTACGACCCGAAAACAGCGCGGGAGCTTCTGGCAAAGGCCGGTTTCCCCAACGGCTGCGACATCCAGCTTTATTACTCCCCCGGCCGTTATCCGAAGGACCGGGAGGTGTGCCAGGTCATCGCGGCGCAGATGGTCAAGGGCGGTTTTCGCGTCGAGCTGATCTCGCAGGAGTGGGCGTTGTTCTGGGGCAAGCAAGGGGTCAACGGCGGGCAGTTGCCTTTCTATTACATCGGCCGGGGATCGCTGACGGACGCCGATACGCTCTATGACCAGTATTTTCGCACGGGAACGACGAGAAGGACCAATTACAGCAATCCCGGCTTTGACAAGCTGATTGTCGAGCAGCAGCGCACTACGGATCAGAAAAAGCGGGTCGCCTTGCTGCAGCAGGCCGGCAAGCATATCATGGACGAGGCGCTGTTCATCCCGCTTTATAACCTCGCCGATATCTACGGCCTGGCGCGAAATCTCATCTGGAACATGCGTCCCGATGAGAAAGTGATGGCCAAGGACATGACGATCAAGGGGTGATCGGGCTAAAGACGGTTTGAAGGATGGCGCAAAACCAAAATCGGGAGGGGTTATGAGTTCAGGAGTTGGAAAAATTCACCGGCGAAATTTCTTGAAACAAGGAGCTTTCCTGGGAGTGAGCGCGGCGTTGGGAAGCGCGCTCATCAAAACGAGCTACGCGGCGTCGGCGGACCGGCTCACTATCTTGAGCAGCGTCGCGCTCGATACGCTCCATCCCTACGCTCATAGCTCGAGCCCGCAGTACGGCATCTGGAACAACATGCTCGAGCCCCTTGTCGAAGTGAACTACGCGAAGCGGGAATACTTCGGCGTGCTGGCCGAGTCGTGGGAGTTTCAGGGCAATCGTTGGGTGTTCAAGCTGCGCAAAAACGTTCGCCTGCACGACGGCACTCCCTTCACCGCAGAGGACGTGATTTATTCGGTCAACCTGATCAAGAACGACAAGCAGAGCCTGCAAAGGACCAATTTCAATGACCTGGTCGAGATGCAGGCTCTGGATAGTCATACGGTTGCGTTTATCACCAAGGAGCCCAATGCGGTTTTTCTCGATCGATTGCAGAACCGTTTCATGCTTGGCAAGGCGGCGATGGAAGCGCAGAGCGGCGATCTTGGTTTGAAAAAACCGGTCGGGACGGGCCCCTATCGGTTTGTCAGTTGGCAGCGCGGCGGAAATCTGGTCGTCACTCGCCACGACCGGTACTGGGGCGGCAAGGCGGCGATCAAGGAGATCGTCACTCGGCACGTGAGGGAAGATGCCGGCCGGGTGGCCGGGTTGCTGGCGGGTCAAGGCGACGTGACCAACAACGTTCCGGTCGAAGAGCTGTCCCGTTTCGACAAGCACCCGCGCGTGCGCGCCGAGAAGGTCGAAGGCGTGCGCATGTATTTCCTGGCGATGAACGTCACCCACAAGCCCTTTGATAATAAGCTGGTTCGGCAGGCGATCAACTACGCCGTGGATCCGTCGGTGATCATCAAACATATCTACGAAGGCAACGGCTATGTGATGAATGGACCGATGGGGTCGAACGTCATCGGTTTCGATCCCAAAATATCGCGCTACCCCTACGATCCGAAGAAGGCTAGAGAGCTGCTCGAAAAGGCCGGCTTCCCGCAGGGCGTGGAGGTGAAGCTTTATTTCTCGCCGGACCGCTATCCCAAAGCCAGGGAAGTTTGCCAGGTGATCGCCGATCAGTTGGGCAAGGTCGGGATCAAGACCGAGCTGGTGTCTCAGGAGTTTGTAATTTTCTGGGGCAAGGACGGCGTCAACGGGGGCAGGCTTGGTTTCTATTACGTCGGTCGGCCGGCGGCGGATGCCGATACCGTATACGATCAATATTACCGCTCCGGCGTGACCCAGCGCATCCAGTACAAAAATCCGGAGTTTGACAAGCTTATCGACGAAGAGCAAAGGATCGGAGACCCGAAAAAGCGAATCGCACTTTTGCAGCAAGCCGGGCGGATTCTGATGGAAGATGTGCCGTTCTGCCCGCTCTACACGCTGGCGGAAATCTACGGGGTGGCGCGCAACGTCGTCTGGCGGGCGCGGCCGGACGAAAAAATCATCGCCAAAGAAATGAAGATTCGCACGTAACTTCGGATTGACGGGTCGGGAGCCTTGAATCACCTCGATAATCACTGCGGCTGTGTTCGGGTCCTATCATGGCGCAACGGGAAACCTGGTTGCCAAAACAGGAGGTGTTTATGCAGTCGAAAGAGAAGGGATTCAATCGCCGGGAGTTTTTAAGGACAAGCGCGCTTGCGGGCCTGGGGGTGTGGGCGGGCGCGTCATGGCCAAAGACAATTTACGCCGCGTCAAAAGACCGATTAACGATTTTAAGCAGCATCAGCATAACTTCGCTCGATCCCTATGCTTTTTCGTCGAGCCCGGAGTACGGCATCTGGAATCACATGGCGGAGTCGCTGGTCGAAGTGGACTACGGCAAAATGGACTACGTCGGCGTGCTTGCCGAGTCGTGGGAGTTTCAAGGCAACCGATGGGTTTTCAATCTCCGCAAGGGCGTAAGGTTCCACGACGGCTCTCCGTTCACGGCCAAGGACGTCATCTATTCATTCGAACGGCTGTTGAAGCATAAGCGGAGCCCGCAGCGCTACGCCCTGACCGATATTACCGAGATGACCGCGGCCGACGATCACACGCTGATTCTCACCACCAAAACGCCGAACGGAGTCCTTCGCGACCGCTTGAACAATCGAAACATCTTCAGCAAAGCAGCGGCCGATAAGTACGGCGACGACGTTCTGCAGCATCCGACGGGAACCGGCCCCTATAAGTTCGTTAGCTGGCAGCGTGACGGCCATCTGGTATTGTCGCGCAATGACGACTATTGGAGGTCGAAAGCGGACATCCGGGAAATCATCACACGCCAGATCGGCGAAGACGCGGCTCGCGTCTCCGGACTGATGGCCGGGCAAGGCGATGTGATCAATAACGTTCCGATCGAAGAAATATCGCGGATCGAACGCAACCCGAAACTGCGCATCGAGAGAGCGCAGGGACAGCGGATGTATTTTCTTGCCCTCAATCCAGCCTTCAAACCATTCGACAACAAGCTGGTTCGCCAGGCTTTCAACTATGCGATCGATCCGTCGATCATTATCAAGCATATTTACGAAGGCAATGGCTACGTCATGGACGGGCCTGTCGCTTCGAACGTGATCGGCGCCGATCCCAAGCTGAAGCGATATCCCTTGGACCCGAAGAAAGCGAGGGAACTGCTGGCGAAGGCGGGGTACGCAAAGGGCCTGGACGTGAAGCTCCACCTGGCTCCGAGCCGCTATCCGAAGGCGGTTGAGGTCTGCCAGGTGATTGCGGATCAATTGAAAACCGCCGGAGTGCGCGCCGAGTTGGTGTCGCAAGAGTGGGCGGTATTCTGGGGGCAGGAGGGCGTGAATGGCGGCAAGCTTCCCTTCTATTATGTCGGGCGTCCCGCCGTCGACGCGGACACGCTCTATGAGCAGTACTTTCGCTCCGGCGTGACCCCTCGAATTTCATACACCAATCCGGCGTTCGATAAACTCATCGACGCCGAGCAGACCACCGGCGACCCGAAAAAGCGTCTGGAGCTGCTGCGCCAGGCCGGCCGGGTTCTTATGGAAGATGTGCCCTACGTACCCCTGTACACGTTGGCGGAGATTTACGGTGTTGCCCGCAACGTCATGTGGACCGCCACGCCGGGCGAGACGGTTCTGGCCTATGATATGAAAATTGCTTGATCTTTCGTTTTTCTCGTCAGGAGTGAAGCGGCGCTCTGCCAACGGCGACGGCCGTAAGCAGAGCGCCGTCGCGCGATAATCAAACCCGTGTCCGAAAAAATTCAGCGCCGGTTGTCGACGCGGGCCGCGACGATCGGACAATGGCCTGCGGTCAAGCCTGGTACTTGATCTCGCCGCCGACCAAAGTCATCTCGACATTCAATTCTCGGATCTTTTCCGGGGCGACGAAAAACGGATCCTCCGCCAGCACGGCTATGTCGGCGAGTTTGCCGACTTCGAGCGTGCCTTTGTCGTTTTCCTCGAAGCCGACCCACGAAGCCGTCGTCGTGTGCATGGCGAAGGCTTCGGCAACGCTGATTCTTTCTTCCGGCACCCAAACGTCGCCCCAGCGCATCTTGCGCGAGGCCGCCGTGGCGATATCGCGCAACGGATCCACCGGCCAATAGCCCGGCGAGTCGGATCCGCCGGCGATGATAATCCCGTTTTTTAGCAGAGTACGGAACGGGAAAGCCTTGGTCAGGCGCCGCTCGCCGACGCAGTCGAGGATGGCGTCGCCGATATAATAGGCGAAGGCGATATTCGGTATGGCGACGATATTCGAACGCACCATGCGCTGCATGAGTTTGGGCGTGGCGAGCCAGTTGCCCATATGCTCGATGCGGTGGCGGTGATCTTTGCGCGGCGAGTGCTCGATGGCGTTTTCATAGGCATCGAGCGCCATATCGAAGGCTTTGTCGCCGATGGCGTGGACGCAGCAGCGCAGCCCGGCGTCGTGGCAGACCTGCACGGTGTGATTCAGTTCATCCTGCTGGATGCGGATAATGCCGTGATTATGATCGTCGTTTTCGTAGGGCTCGTAGAAACAGGCGTTGCGCCCCGTGATGCCGCCGTCGATGCTCATCTTGACGCCGCCGATGCGCAGCCATTCGTTGCCGAAGCCGGTGATCAGGCCTAGTTGAGTCAAGCTCTTGGACTCGATCATCGATTCTATCACGCGGGGTAGAATGCTTACGCGCGCGTGCATCCGGCCTTCCTTATAGATCTCCTGGTAAGCCCTGACCGGTTCGGCGTAGCGAACGATGTCATGCACGGTGGTGACGCCGCGTTGGAGGCATTGATCCAAGGCGAAGACGATGCCGTCTTTCAGTTGCAGATAATTGAACTCCGGCGCCACTTTTCGCAGGATCAACTGGGCGCGTTCGTGCAGCTCGCCGGTGGGCTCGCCGGTCTGCGGATCGTGATGGATATGACCCCCTGCCGGATCGGGCGTAGCGCGAGTGATTTTTGCGGCGGCGAGGGCCAGACTGTTGCCGATCGTCACATGGGCGCCGAAAGAGATCGAAACCGGATGATCCGGCACGGCGCGGTCGAGGTCATGCTTGTTCGGAAACCGCTTGTCCCTGATGCGAAAATCCTGCATCGGACTGCCGTGGGCGACGATCCACGAACCCTTGGGCGCGGCCGCGGCGGCGTTGGCGAGGCGTTGTAGAATATCCGAGACCGAGTTGACGTCGACGTAGAAATCGCGGCAATCGACCAGCTCCATCTCGGCCGTGCCTTTCTCGGAGAGATGCACGTGGGTGTCGGTCAAGCCGGGAATCGCGGTGCGGCCCTGGAGATCGATCGTTTGGGTATCCGGCCCGCCAAGCCTGCGGATAGCGTCGGAGTGGCCGGTGGCAACGATTCTCGATCCTGAGACGGCAAGGGCTTCGCAGGCGGAGGTTTCGTTGACAAATGTCCGGATCTTGCCGTTATAAAGAATCAGATCGGGATACGGTAAAGGTCGACGGCTCATGGGATGGAGTACTCCTTCTGGTTTAAAGGGATCGCACCGCGGTGTTGAGAATAAAACGGAGAATCGGCTTTATCTTTTCTTGACGAACAACTGCCGCACCAAATTCTCCCATTGACTGAATTTCACTTCAAGTTCTTCGACAGAGTATTTTTCGTCCAGATGGGGATCACCCTGTAGTCGAGGGATTCCATCAAATGCGTAACGTGGGAGCCGATAAAACCGTTGGCGCCGGTGATCAGGACCTTGTGCGGCATACTCTTGCTCCCAAATCCGCAGGATCAGCGCTTGGCGATGAACAGCTTGCGCATCAGAGTTTCCCATTCGTTAAATTTCTTCTCGAATTCTTCGGGGGTGTATTTGCTCTCTATGTAGAGTTTTTTGAATTTTTGCTCCAGGGAGCCGATGTCGGTACGTGCTGAGCTCAGGCCCCCTTTCATCGCCACCTGTTGGCCGAGCTTGGAGTGGAGATAGTCGAGAAACAGCAGCGCCGCGTGCGGATTCGGCGCGTTGACGATCATGCCGGAGCTGCCGACGCCGGCGATTACCGGATCCACCGGGCGCCACTCTACGGGGGCCTTTTTTTGTTTATGAGTGAATATGTTGGAGTTGAAGATCGTCGGCGACAAGGGAACTTCGCCGGATGCGACGAGGCCGGACAGGGCCGCGCCAGAGATGTTTTGCACGTTGATCTCTTGAGCGCTCAGTTTTTTGAGAAACTCCCCTCCCATGGCGTCAAGGACAGCGCCGACCCACCGCGCCCCGGTGGTGGTTCCGGCGATGGACATTTTGCCCTTCCACTTGGGATCGAGGTAGTCTTTTAGGGTTTTGGGCGCGTCGGAGGGCGGAATCAATTGGGAGTTGAACCCCAGGCTGATGTAGATCTCGCGGTTTGTCCACGCGAGCACGCCGCGTTTGCCTTTCACCTTGGCCTGATCGTCATAAGCGCTTAACTCCGGCGAGTAGTGGTCCTGAAGCATGCTGGCCTGGACCAATAGCGTGATGTATTCGGGGCTGGTTTCCACGACGTCGGCAAGGTACCTGCCGGCGGCGTGTTCTTCGGTCAACCTTTTGAGTATGCTTTTCGAATCGTTGCGCCAGACGTTGGCCTTGATGAAAGGATACCTTTTCGCGAACTCCTGCGAGACCGGCCCGGCTATCCAGGTGTTGGACGTGTAAAAAACCAGCTGCCCTTCTTTTTTTGCGCCCTCGATCAAGATTTGTTCGCGATCGGCGCCTTGGTACAGAGCAAGCTCCGCGCGCGATAACGGACGGCTTTGCGCGGCGTAGGATGCGGGGAACGTCGCGAGAACGATAAAGAGCGAAAGCACCACTGGTATCAAAGGCAACATGGGGGACCCTCCTCGCCGAATAATTTATTATTCAATCAAAGTAGCCGGACTTATGAGCCCAGAGCCATAAATAGGCAATCTTCTCATTGTAAAGCTCGGCGTAGCCGACATGGCCATAGCGCGGGATCAAAACCACATGGGCACCGCGGGTGGCCGCCGCATATTTCGCGCCCATGAACACCTCGCGTTTGTGCTCCAGCTTATCGCCTTTGACCCAATGGCCTTTATCGTTTTCGCCGACGGTGAGCAGCACGCGGATGGTTTTTACCCAGTTTGGGTCGGGTTCCTGTAAGTGGTCGAAATATTCTTCGCGCGGCAGTCCGGTTCGTCTGACATATTCTTCGAGGATGCCGACGGCGGCGTTGTGCTGATTGTCGCAAAGGCTGGTTTTCATCTGCGAGCGCAGCGGGCTGACGATGCGGATGTAATCGTCGGCGCCGCCCCAGGGAGTCAAATCTTCCGGATCGACGTAACCCGATTCCTTGAAGGAATCGGGCGAGCGGCGCGAAACAATATCGATAGGTTTTTCCACGTATTTTTCCGCACCCGTTTGGTCGCGCCATTCCTTGCGCCAGCCGTCGGGGCCGCCGCTGCCGAAGCCGACGATGCCGATGACTCGGGTTTTTTTCGTGAAGCGCGCGAGGTGCGCGGCCATCGGGCCGCCGGTGGAATGGCCGAAGGCGATGATCTCGCGGCCGGCGAAATGCTCGTCGGCGAGCATGCCGGCGCCCTGGAGGATCACGTTGAAGGTGCATTTCAGGTTTCGGTCGGCGATTTCTTCCGCCGGCAAATCGCGATCTACAAGATAAATGGGGTTGCGCTCGGCGACGGGCTGTTTCCATATGCCGCCCGGCGGATAGTGCCCGGGATAGGTGAGCGCCAGGACTTTAAACCCTTGCGCCGCGATGACCCGCGCAAGGCCGGGGCGGCCGTCGGGTGTGGAGTCCATGATCTTTTCGCTGCCTGCGCCGCCATGAAAAAAAACAAACGCCCGGCGGGCATCTGTCTCTTGCTCCGGGGTGTAAACCGTGCCGTGCATATCCCAGTCATAGCCGTTACGCCGATAGCGAATCCAGGCGTCGGCGGCGATCAGCGGGCGGTCGGCATAGGGCGGCTGGATCGAAAGCCATTGCTCCCAAGTGAGCCGCAAGAGCAGCTCGCGCGATTTAAGCCCGGCAAGAAATTGTTCCGTGAAATCGTCTGTCGACATGGGTGAATGCTTCCTTATGTTTTGGTGACGTAGCGGTCGAGATAATACCCGGCGATTTCGCCCTTGGTGGCAAACCAGACATCATTAAAGCTTTTGGCGTAGCGAATGCATTCCTCGAACACACCGATGATATTGGGTCGGCCGCCGATGTGGGCGTGGACCAGGGAATCGATGAGCTTGGGCTCGCCGGCTTCGCCCTCGGCGTAAAGACAGTCGAAGGCGGTTTTGAAGCTTTCGAAATAGACCCGCGCGGGATTTTTCGCGTTGAAGATCAAAGAAAGATCATTGGCGTAATCCAGGCGCGGCATGATGACCAACGGTTTGCCGTTGATCATGCGGTGCTGAGGGATATCCGGCCCCGGCAAATCTCCGGTCCAGTAAATTCCCTCGGCGACGAAATTTTCAAAAGTGAATTCGTTAACTCGATGCCCGGGACTGACCCAGCCGACGGGACGCTTGCCGCTGACGGAGGCCAGCGCATCCAAAGTTCGTCTGATCAACTCCCGTTCCTGCTGTCGGTCTAGGGAAGTCAGCGGCGTGTCGTTGACCCAACCGTGGCCGACGATCTCGTGGCCCGCGGCGTGCAATTCTTTTACCGCGTCGGGAAAAACCTCGGCGACCCGGCCGTTGGTATCTATGGTCCCTTTGACGCCGTTGCGGGACAGAACGTCCATGATGCGCCAGATGCCGGCTTTGCCGCCATACTCGCCGTAAGCCAGCGATGCGTAATCGGGTTTGCCGCCTTCGCTGGGGCGATATTGCGACGATCGGTCAAACATCTCAAAAGCGACAAAAAAGCTGACGGCAATCTTGGCATCGTTGGGCCAGTTGATCGGTTCCGGTCTCATTGCGATGGTCCTTTCGGAGTTAGCTCAGCCGCAAAGGCGAGTCGGATACTAACAAGCGTCGATCAGGCGCGTCAATGGAATACAATTGATGGTAGTGACTCAATTTGGTTGGCCCGCACGGGCTTTTAGCAAAGGTCACAGTAAGAAAGGTTCTTCGCTTCACTCAGAATGACACTTGGTCGGAGTTGTCATCCTGAACGAAGTGAAGGATCTGGTTTCAAATTGAGTCACTACCAAATTGATCGAGGAAGAGGGAAATGAGACGCTGCAATTCGCAGCCGTCGAGTCGAAATGAAAAAGGGACATCGGTCGGGGCTACCCCATACCCTCCTCGTAGTCCCAGAGTGAGAATTCAATTGGCCGGGCACTTGCCCGTCGACAGATGAGCCGCGAAATCCTCGGGGAAAAGTTTGAGGGCGCTCTCGATCGGCGGGCCAGGCATGGCGATCAAATTGCAGAAACCTTTCCCCTTGTTGAAGGCGAGGATTTTGCCGAATTGGTCAAGAATCGCCTGGCCGCCTTGCCCTGCCTGTACTTTCTTCAAGATCATCGTCAGCGTGGTGGTCTCCATGCGGCATGCCGGACATTGACCGCACGACTCGGCGGTAAAAAACTCGGAGATCTTCAAGACCTCCTCGACAATGCAAGTGCCTTCGGCAATGAGCCGGACGACGCCGCAACCGAGACCCGCCCCAGCGTCGCGCATCGAATTGTGGTCGAGGGGCGTGTCGATCTTGTCCGCCGGCAAATAGGCCGAGGAGGGAGCCGCGGGCATGATCGCCTTGATCTTTTTGCCGTCCCTCATGCCGCCGCCGCACTCTTCGATCAGACGGCGCAGCGGCGTGCCGAACGGCAATTCGTAGATGCCCGGACGATTGACGTCGTCGTCAAGCGCAAAGATCATCGTGCCGGGGCTTTCCGCCGTGCCGAATGTACGATACCAGCCGGCGCCTTTGAGCATGATTGGCGCCACGTTGGCCAGGGTTTCGACGTTGTTCACGGAGGTCGGCTTGCCGAATAAACCGACGGTTACCGGGAACGGCGGTTTCTGCCGCGGCAACGGTTGTTTCCCTTCGATGACTTCAAGCACCGCGGTATCCTCGCCGGCGACATAGTTATGCGGTGCGGGAACCACCTCAAATTCCAGGGTAAAATTGCTGCCAAGAATATTCTCGCCCCAGTAGCCCGCCGCCTTCGCTTCTGCAAGCGCGTTGTCGATGCTCCTGATGGCTTCGTCGTATCTGGCATTGATGTAGAGGTAAGCTTTGGCCGCGCCGATCGCGTAGGCGCCGAGGATGGTCCCTTCGATGACCAGGTGGGGGAGGTTCTCCATCAGCACCCGGTCTTTCTTGCTGCCCGGTTCGTCTTCGCCGCCGTTCAAGACCAGGTAGCGGGTTTCACCCGGCGCTTCGCGGGTAAACTGCCATTTTTTGCCGGTGGGGAAACCGGCACCGCCGCGGCCGCGAAGCCCCGCGTCCAATATCGCTTTGATAACTTCGTCCGGGGAGTTCTTTAGGGCCTTGGCCAGGGCTTCGTAGCCGCCGCGGCTGCGGTACGCAGCCAATCCCTCTCTTCCTTCCGCCACGCCGCGGGGGAAAAGGATGCCCTCCATGACCTAGACGACCCCCGTGTCGAGCAACTGGTAGATGAGTTCTTTTAAGGACGAGTCGATGGTATCGAGTCTTTGCACATGGGGGCCGCCGGCAAGATGACCAACGATTTCGTCCAGGTCTTCGACCTTGACTTTGGCGTACCAGTTCTTTTCGGGATAGAGGACGACATTCGGACCATCCTGGCAGGCGCCGAAGCACATGTAAGGCTTGACTTCCACATCGGTCAGACCCTTTTCGGCTACCCGTTTCTGCAACTCCGCCATGAGCGCCTCTGAGCCGCGGGTCTTGCAATCGATGTTTTGACAAACGAGACAGACTCGACTCACTGGCTTCTCCTTTTGCCTTAATTACTAATGTATGAGACCGGTTGCAACAGGAACCCCTTGGCGCATTAATTCATTGCATCTGCGTCACCCAGTCTTTGCCTTTGATGATGTCCGCCAGTAATTTTTCGTCTTCCGCCGTTGGCAGCACGTCGCTCAAGTGCTTTTCGTAGGCTTCGGGGGTGAGCAATTCACCCGTGACGCTGAAGGTCTTGCCCACATTCTCACCGATGGAGCGGTTGAATTTGAGATCGGGGGCGTAGAGCTTCGGTTGCCCTTCTGGAATCAATTGATTGAGCTGATCGATGAGTTTTGCGCTTTCCGCCATGTAATGGGTCCGCGCCAGGTCATTGAGCTTGTCCTTCTCCGCCGGAACGGCGGCCTCATGCTCGTCGTAGCGTCCTTTGAGACCCCAGGTGTACGCCCAGTGGGCCGACGATGAATGGTCGGTGCCGAACAGATCGTAGGCTGTGGACAACCACTTGTTGAAGTATTTTTGCACGATCGGCACCGGAATCTTGCCGGCTCGCAAAATCCGGGTCAAACCGGTATGGCCGGTAAACATATGAAAAAACT
This sequence comes from uncultured Syntrophobacter sp., assembly GCA_964539925.1. Classification (GTDB taxonomy): domain Bacteria; phylum Desulfobacterota; class Binatia; order UBA9968; family UBA9968; genus DP-20. The sequence goes on from CAZILB010000025.1 coordinate 21,736, forward strand.
CTTCCTTCAACATCGCCGTCACGCTCTCGGCCAGGGGCGCAAACGCCGAGTGGGAAAGCATCGTAAGTTGGTACTTGCCGTCGCGATCGACGAACTCGGTGTAAGTGAAGAAATCAAGCCAGTTGTTGACCGGCGCATTGAAGGAGCCAAGCAGCCGGTCGCCGCGAAAAGCCCTCCGTTCGAGCATTTTTCGGGCTTCCAGTTTGCCGGAATCGCCGAAGTAGTTCACCAAAAGGTAACACATTTGCCAGCCGTGACGCATCTCTTCACTGTTCACTCGCACAAGCGCCTGGCGATCATATTCCGTGGGCGCCGTGTCGAGAAGATTTTTTTGCTGTTCGACGGAGGCAAATTCGGTATCGCCCTGATAGACGATCAGGTTCATCAGCGCATCGCGAATCGATTGGTTGGGAATTTGCCCGACGCGCGGCCATTTGGGCTGCCCCTTGAAATCGCCGAACTCGATTTCTTGGCTATGGAGTTCGCCGAGCTTGGTCTCGAAAATATAATTACCCAATAAGGCCGGGTCGTAGCCGATGTCTTTTTGCCATTGGTGAAAGTAATCGATCCAGTCATCGAAGCTGGAAATCTTAATCATGACGGTACCCTTTCATATTCGAACGATCGTTCGAATATTTATACACCGCCGGGTTCCATAAATCAATGGCGCCGCCCGGGTGTCTCAGGTGCGAGCAAGGGCATCAGCGGTACATTTCCAGGAGCTCGATCATACCGTGCTGGCGCATCTGTTCGAATAGAAAGCGCTTGATTTCGCTTACCGTGTCCATTTCTAAGACGATCTGCGCGGCGGCCTTGGCGGCTTGATAGCTGATCGACCGAATCGCTTTCTTGATAACGGGGATATAAAGCGAGCCCATGCTGAACTCCTCCAATCCCATGCCCAAAAGTACGAAGGCGCAGAGCGGATCGCCCGCCATTTCGCCGCACATCCCGACGCGCTTTCCTTCCCTTTTGCCGGCTTCAATGGTCTTGTTTAGCGCCATCAGCACGGCGGGGTGCAGAGGCTCGTACAAGCTCGCGACTTTGCGATTGCTGCGGTCGACGGCCAGGATGTACTGAATCAAGTCGTTGGTGCCGATACTGAGAAAGTCCGCTTCGCGCAAAAATCGATCGGCGAGCTGAACCGCGGCCGGCACCTCGACCATAATGCCGAGTTCCATCTGCCGGTCATAGGGAACGCCTTCCCTGTCCAGTTCGCTTTTGGCTTCGGCGAGAATCTCTTTTACCTTGCGGATTTCTTCGAGACTGGAGACCATCGGTATGAGCAGACGAACCCGGCCGTAATCGCCGGCACGCAGAACCGCCCTTAGCTGGGTCTTAAAGATTTCTTCGATTTCGAGGGAAATGCGAATAGAGCGCCAGCCGAGAAAAGGGTTGGGTTCAGCGGCCGCGCTGCGCATGTAACTCGGGTACTTATCTGCGCCGATATCCAAAGTCCGGATCGTCACCGGTTTTCCGGCCATGCCTTCGATGACTCGCCTGTAGAGGGAAAACTGTTCTTCTTCGCTGGGAAAATCGCGATGGGACAAAAATGGAATTTCGGTGCGGTACAGACCAACGCCCTGCGCCCCGTGCAGTTGGGCAAAGGCAACGTCGCTCAACAGGCCGATGTTGGCGTAAAGCGCCACTCGGTGGCCGTCGCTAGTTTCGGCAGGCAAATCCCTGAGCTCCCCGAGTTCGCGATTGAGCTCGGCATAATCCCTCTCCAAGCGATCATATTCGCGGATAACCTCAGGCTTGGGATTGACGTGGATGCTGCCGGCGTTGCCATCGACAATCAGCATGTCGCCGTTATGCACATGTTCCATGAGACCTTCGACGGCGACCACGCTGGGAATTTCGAACGACTTCGCCAGAATCGACGCATGGGACGTCACACCGCCGGTTGCAAGCACGATGCCTTTGAACCTGTCGCCTTCGAGCATGCTCAGATCGGCCGGCGACAGGTCTTCTGCGACCAACACGGCATCGTCGGGAATATGGTACTGCCGGCCGGAGATCCCGGATAGATTCTCGAGCAGTCTCTGCGCGGCGTCTTTCACATCGGTGACGCGCTCGCGCAGATAGCTGTCATCGATCTTCGCGATCGAATCGAGATAACGCTCAAATACCACTCTGACGGCGTACTCGGCGGTAAACCGCTCTTTGACGATCTGAGTTTCGATCTGCTGGATAATCGCCGGGTCCTCGAGGATCAGCCGGTAGACATCAAAAATCGCCGTTTCTTCCTTGGAAATCAGCTGGTTCATGCGGTTTTTGACGACGGCGATTTGTTCGATGCCGCGCTCCACAGCGGCGCGAAAGCGTTCCATCTCGCGTTGCGGGTTGCGCGCGGTTTTTCTATTGATCGCACTCAATTCCATGCGCGGTTCCAGCACAAAGGCCTTGCCCCGGCCAAAGCCGGGCGACGCCGTCAAACCGGCAAGCCGGCCGCGCCAGTGCTGCCTTGTTTTCGTGATTGTTTCCCGCCGGCGCCGCTCATAGGACCGCAATTTGCGCATGGCTACGTTCATGCGCTTCTGCAAGCCCTTGTGCTCTTGTTCCTTGCTTTTTAACGATTCGGCGAGACGCGCTTGCACGATAATGCTGGCGGCCTGGGCGGAGATCGTGGTCAACAGGCGAATTTCATCCTGGGAAAACTCCCTGCGGCGCGAAGTTTGGACGACGAGGACGCCAAGGGGCATTCTTTGTTCGACCAGGGGCACGCCGAGAAACGAGTGAAAATGCTCCTCATGAGTCTCCGGGAAATATTTGTAACGTGGATGGGCCAGGGCGTCGACCACCATCACCGGCTTCATACGCTCGATGACGAGCCCCGTGAGCCCTTCGCTAACGCCCATGGAAACCTTGCCGACGGACTCCGGGTCGAGTCCCATCGTGGCCCATAGGGTCAGGCGATTTTTCTGTTGATCGAGCAGATACAGCGAGCAAACCTCGGTCTGCATGCGATCGGCTACCGTGGCGACGACTTGCTCGAGGGTTTCCTTAACGTCGTGGGAATGGCTGATGAGCGTGCTGATATCTTCCAGGATCGAAAGATGAGGTTCAGCCTTGGGGGAAAATTTGCTTCTTTTCGCCATGAGAGTCGAACTCTTTATAGAACACAATTAGAGAGGTTTCGCCAGCGAGGAGCGGGCTGCCTACTGAGCCAGGTACCGCAGAACGCGGCGCCCAACGCCGGTCGAGGGGCCATTGGCGGCGAAGTGGCCGGGAATCGCTTCACCGCATGAACAGCGGTTTCCATGGAGGCGATACTCCAGGATCTCGTGCCATGAACGGCGGATCAACGCCTGCTGACATGCGGGACAGTAGGTCGTTTGACCTTCGTTATCGTGAATATTGCCGGTGTAGCAAAACTTGACGCCCGCCGAGCGGGCGATCTGTCGCGCTTGTCGCAGCGTCGCGGCAGGGGTGCGGGGTTTGTCCGTAAGCTTGAAGTCGGGATGAAACGCCGTGAAATGAAGCGGCACCGAGTCGCCCAGACGGTTGACGACCCAGTCGCACAGCCGCCGGGTCTCATCGGGATCGTCGTTTTCTCCGGGAATGATCAGGTTGGTGATCTCGAACCAGATGTCGGTTTCCTGTTTTAGCCATTGGAGCGTGTCCAGCACCGGATCGAGATGGGAGAAGGTTATTTTGTGGTAAAAGCGCTCGGTAAATGCTTTCAGATCGACGTTGGCGGCGTCGATGTAGCGAAATACTTCCGGCCGGGCTTCGGCTGTGATGTAGCCCGCGGTGACCATGACGCTTTTCAAACCGCATTCGCGTGCTAAACGGGAGATATCGATGACAAATTCACCCCAGATGACCGGATCGTTGTAAGTGAAGGCGATGCTCGGAAGCCGGTTCTTGAGAGCAAGCTCAACGATTTGCTCCGGGTCTGCGCCTTGACTGTGGGCCTCGTCGAGCTTGGCTTTGCTGATGCTCCAGTTCTGGCAAAAGCGGCAGCCGAGATTGCAGCCCGCGGTGCCGAAGCTCAAGATCTCGCTGCCGGGCAGAAAATGATTCAGCGGTTTTTTCTCGATGGGGTCGATCGCGAAACCCGTGGATGTTCCATAGCCGAGGGAGTAGAGTTTGCCGGCGATGTTCTTGCGAATGTAACAGAAACCGGCTTGTCCTTCGCCGACGCGGCAAAAGCGCGGACAAAGGGTACAGAGAATCTTGCCGTCGTTCTCCGTCTGCCACCACAGAGCTTCCTTCATAAGCAAAATATCCCGCGTTTCTCGATTGGCCGCAAGGGAGCCACCCGGGGGCGTGGCCTGCATTTCCCCGCGGCTGTGCTATAGTTGGCGCCATGAGCCGGATTAAAGGAATCACAGGCATGCGCCACATTGCGCTTAAAGTGAAGGATGCGGCGCGATCGAAGCGGTTTTATCGGGACCTTTTCGGCATGGCCGTTGTCTGGGAGCCGGACCGGCAAAACATCTACCTTTCCTCGGGCTGCGACAACCTCGCGATCCATGAAGTGCCCGAGAGTTTTTTAACGACCGCGGTGGAAAAGCAACTGGATCATCTGGGTTTTGTGGTCGACAGCATCGAACGGGTCAAAGAGTTGGAAGGCGCATTCCGTTCCCAGGGCGTCGAGATCGTCCAACCTTTTAAGGTCCATCGCGACGGCAGCGCGTCATTTTATTGCGCCGATCCTGACGGGATCATCATTCAGTTGCTTTACGAGCCGACGCTGAGCGCTCAGAAAATAACCTGAGCGTTTTCCCTATGGGGTCATCCGCAAAGACGGGAGGCGGCCATAAAAATCACCGAAATTTCCTTTTTCCCGCACATTTTGAGGCGCAAGTACCGCTGGCAGACGGCGAGCTACAGCGCCGATTCGGTGCGGGTTTTTTACGTTAAAATTCAATCCGACAGCGGGCTGACCGGGCTCGGAGCAGCTTCGGTGATGCCGAAGGATAACGCTGCTTTCGATCCCGGCATCGAAGCCATGAGGCAGGCCGGCGATAATTGTCTTCTCGGCGGCGCACCGGGCGATGTCGAGGCATTAATGGGCGCTATCGAAAAACAGGCGCCGGGATTCCCGCGCCATCGGGTGGCGCTGGAGATGGCGTTGCTCGATCTCGCGGCCAAGGCGGAAAATAAGTCTCTTGCGAGGTTTCTCGGGGGACGCCGGCACGAAAAAATTCCGGTGCTCAAGATGCTCGGTATGGGTTCGACGGATTTCATGGCCGAACGCGCTTTGCACTTTGTCGGCCAAGGCTTTCGCCATTTGAAAATTAAACTCGGGGCAGGAGTGGCGGCCGATATGGAGCGATTCAAGGCGGTTAAGCAAGCCGTTGGCCGCGGCGTTAGTTTCACCGCGGATTTCAACGGCGCCTATGATGCACCGACGGCCATTCAGGTCATTGATCGGCTGACGCCTGAAGGGTTGACGATGGTCGAACAACCGGTGCCGGCCGAAGATCTATCGGGCATGGCGGCGGTGACCAGGGCTGTGATGCCGCTGGTGCTGGCCGACCAGTCGGTGAATTCGCCGGAGGATGTGGCTGAAATCGCCAGCTCCGGAGCGGCCAAAGCGGTCAGTATCAAGCTGCTCAAACTTGGCGGTATTCGCCAGAGCCGCGCGGTGGTCCAAGCCTGCGAAGCGGCCGGTCTTTTCTGTCACGTGGGCGGCACCGGTACGACCCGGCTTGTGGAAGCCGCGCAAGCGCATTTTATCAGCGCGACGCCGGGGATTATCCTGCCTGCCGAGATCGCCGAGTTCGAGGAACTTGAAGGGGATCTCGTCGAGGGCTTCGAAACCGTCGACGGCGCGATTCATGTCCCGCAAGGGCCCGGGCTGGGTGTAAGCCTGACGTTTTGATCATCCCTGCGCGCGAACCCGTGTCGCTTTAATCGCTGGCGGTGAATTCTCACGGCGTCATTGCCGCATGTTTTGAGCGGGAATCCAGGGGCAACTCCTGACCTGAACTCGGCAAAAAATCGAGGCCGGACATGGAGCCTTCGACGGGAGAAGAAATTCAAGCGATCTTCAACAATCTCATGAACCAGCCGCGCGAGGTTGTCGAACGAGTCAAACGGCCGGAGGAGAACTGACTTAATCGCCGCGGCCGTTTACCCGCGTTCCAGCCGCAGTTTCGCCGAGACGAGCGCTGCGGCGCGACCATTCCGTCAATCGCGCCGCAGCGGCAGGCCTAATTCCCCGGGATGAGAAACTTGAGTCTTTCCTTCAACTCCGGAGACAACGCGTAATTCTCCGCGACCATCTTTTCGATCTCTTCGCCGGTGGTCAGCTCGACGTCGAGTCCGACCTTCATTGCGTCGGCGAGAAACTGGGGATCTTTGAAGGTTTGCGCAAAGGCGCGCCTCAGGGTGGCGAGGCGGTCCTTGGGGAGTCCCGGCGGCGCTACGAAAGGTCTGAAAAACTGCAGGTGCGACGCCCAGGCCGAGTACATCGCCCTGCCTTCTTTGGTCGGGATCACATCGCTGATGAGCGCTATGCCTTTGGTCTCCGCATCCGGGGCGGGCGCCTGGATGACAAAGGGAATGAGCTGATCGTCGCCCTTGGCTCCAAGGATATCCTTCGCGTTGGCCCTAATGGAGACCCAACCGGAACACCAGCCGTCTCCTTCCTTGCGCTGCAGGGCGAGGATGATCGGTCCGGTGCCGGTGTAGCCGGGGGTGACTTTGAATTTCGTACCCGCCACCAGGTTCAAGATTCTCGGCAAATCGTCGCTAATCGCGCCGGCCGCCGTGCTGAGAAAATGAAGCTCCTTGCCCGAAGAGACGATATCCTTCCAAGATTTTTGCCCGGTGAACCCCATGACGGCGCAGGCGGCGTTGTCCTTGGTGGAGGCGCCGAGCCAGCCGACTTTGCGGGCGTCGTACCTGATGCCGGTGTCTCCCAAGGCCTGGAACATGGCAAAGGCGCTGTTCCAGATACCGATGGTCAGGCCATCGGGGCGGGCCGTGGCATTGATATGGTTGGCGGCAATGCGGCTCCCGCCTCCCGGCATGTTCTGAACGATAACGCTAGGATTCCCCGGGATATGCTTGCCCATGTGGCGGGCGACGATGCGCGCCGAAAGGTCGTAGCCGCCGCCCGGCGGATAGCCGACGACGAATCGGACTCGCTTGTCTTTGAAAAAGTCCTCTTGAGAGAGTGCACCCGGCGGTAAAACGAAGATACCTATCAGGATGGCCAGAAAGCACTGCGCGGTTTGCGTCATATACACTCCTTTCGTGGGGCCGATTACGGTTACTCTTACGCCCAATCCAGAGAGCCCCTTTATGATAGGCCGAACCTTGAGTCAATACGGGTTTAAGATTTTTTGAGGCGGCCAGCCGCAGGTGACACCGCCTGAAGTGGGCAAGCCTTCAGGACAGCGCTCGCTAAGATCGCTCCCGCTCCGCAAAAAACCAACCGCGAAGCACCGGCGCGGCGCTGCCCCGAGGAGCTCTCGGAAGCACAACCTTTATCTAAGCTTGCCGCGGGTTTGCTCAGCGGAGGCCAAGCAAGCTTCCGTACTTCTTGGCAAGCTGAGTCACTTTCTCGGCTTGGTCCTTGCTCATGTAGATCATCTGCTTGCCCTGGGCCTTCTGGAAGTAGGCCGTCCCGGGAATTAACGCGGAGCTCACGCCGACGGTCTTTTCCCAGATCCGCTGCGCCTCAGGATCGATCATAAAGATCGCAAAGAGATGCGCCGCATTGGGGTGCTGCGCGCCCTTGATCACGCCGACGTGATAGGAAGGAGCGACGACCAGCTGCACATCGGCCTCGGCGACGGGAGCCCCCGTCTGCTTGGCAACATGTATATAACTATCGGTCAGACTGAGCGCGACAAAAATCTCGCCCAGTTGCAGCCGGGTATAGGTGGGCCCCAACTCTCCCAAGACGGGACTCTGCTGCGCCAGGGCTTTTACGAAGGCGGTGGTCTTTTCTTCGCCCCAGGGCCCCACGGCCAGGCGCCCGAGATGATGCGTGGCCGTAGACACGCCCAGCCTGCCCTTCCACCGGGGGTTGAGAAGGTCCTCCCAGCTCTTCGGCCTGTCCTGCGGCGCAACGATGCTGCTGTTGTAGGCGGGAACGATGAACTGGTGCGCGAAAGAGATCGCGCTGCTGTCGTGATCGATCAATCTTTCGTCCACGCCCAACGCTTTGTAGTCGAACGGTTTTTGTAGTTTACGAAGCCAGAGGCTCGCGTGATGGGCATCGGTGGCGACCATCACGTCCCACTCCGGGGACGACCCCGTGGCCGCCAGGGTTGCCACCTTGCCCACGTCCCGCGTCATGGATCCGGAGGGAAGGAACCTCACGTTGATATTGAGGCCGTATTTCTTATTGAAGGTTTGCGCCAAGACTTGCGCGC
>CAZILB010000026.1:0-6836 GCA_964539925.1 uncultured Syntrophobacter sp.
GTTTCTCCTTAGTCCAAGCGATAGGCGGCGTCAACCTGTTTTGTTTATTGGCAGTGGTTAAGTCTTGACGATTGCGATGAGACCGATTTCGGCATGGGCAGACACACAGGTCTGCCCCTACGTCCGTGCTTGGTGACGGCTACATTGAACCACTAACGGATTATTTAAGGCCGAGTTTGGGGGCCCACTTCTCCCAGACCTCATCCCGTTTCTCGGCGCTGAACTTGTTGGCGACGGCGAATTTGTCGCGCCACGGATAAGGCCTGCAAGCGTCGATCAGCATGCGGCTCATGGTGAAATCGCCTTTCTCGCGTTTGTCCGGCGGCAATCGTGGGTCGAGATCGCTGGTCCAGGATTTTAAAATTTGCACCGATTCTCCCGGATCGACCCGGGTGCACATGGCCCAGATGACTTGTTTCAAGTCCACCGGATCGATGTCGTCGTCGACGGCAATGTAGTAGCGGTACATGCTCGCACCGCTATGCATCCCGGCTATCGCCGTCAGCGCTTGCCATGCTTGGCCGGCGTGGCGCTGCTTGAGCGAAACCACGACCATCAACGTATGGCAGTGGCACCAGACGCCCTGGACATCCGGGATCCCGGACTGTTCGAGGTGGTCCCAGATGCGCGCGGCGTAGAGCGGGATACCGTAGCGCTCGGTGATCGGTAGAAGCGGCGGGTTGCCGAGCAGAATGGGATCGTTGCGATAGAGAATCCTCTTGACGCGCACGACCGACTCGTTGCCGCTGTGGGTGTAGTATCCCGGCCACTCGCCAAACGGTCCTTCGGCGTGGGACTCTTCCTCTGGCGGGGGCATTTCGCCCTCGACGACAATTTCAGAAGTCGCCGGTACCGGCAGGCCGGTGAACGGCGCGTGGATCACTTCCAGCGGCGCGCCGCGCAGCGCGCCGGCATACTCATATTCGCTGACGCCCGCTTTGGCTGCCGAGGGCGCCGCCAACCAGGTGACCGGCTCGCAGCCGAGCACGATGGCGACGGGGCAGGCACGTCCCGTCTGCCAATATTTGCGCGCGATCTGTTTGCCGTGTTTGTGCTCGATGATCCAGAGGGTGACGCGATCTTTATCAATGACGCAGGAGCGGTAGGTGCCGACGTTGACCCAATCGCTGTCGGGATCTTTTGTCACCACCATGTCGCCGGTGCCGATGTAGCGACCGCCGTCATGTTCGTGCCATTTCGGCGTTGGAAATATCCCCAGATCGACGCGCTCGCCGTCAAGGACATTTTCCGTGATCGGCCCGGAAGCGATCTCTTTCGGTGCGAAGGGTTGGAGGTCGCGAATCTTGTGACGCCAGGTCTTGAGGATTTCCAACTTGGGCGCGTCCGTCGGCAGGCCGAGAGCGAGGGCGAACCGGCGCGGGCTGGCGAGCACGTTGGCGGCGATCCGAAAGCCCTTGGGGAAATCGGCAATGTTATCGAAGAGCAAAAGCGGCCCTTCTTGCTCGGCCATCAGCTCGGTCAGGCAGCCGATTTCGAGGTGCCAGTGGGCGCCATCGATGATTTTAAGCTCGCCGATATGCGCGGCGCCGTCGATGAAGGCTCTTAAGTCGGTAAATGCCACGGTCTACTCACGCGGCTGAGCCGCAGCTGAATTTCGGAATATCTCCCGCAAAGAGACGCGAAGGCCGCAAAGGTGACGGGCCAGGCCCGTCATCCCCAACAAATGTGAAGGATCTAAGAAAGATTTCTCCCGTTGGTCGAAAGGACAGACTGCCGCCCTTTGCGCCTTGGCGGGAGAAATGTCCGAGTCCGAGTGTCTTCAGGTTCCATATCATTTGTGCAGCGCGCAAATTTTGAACCACATTGCAACTTTTGCCGCTAGTGCGTGGCCGCATAGCAGCCGTCCATGAACATCTTATTCAAGTTCGCCGGCGTGACCGCGCAGTACTCGGCCGAGTAGCCGGGCCGCTCGTTGATGCCTTCTTGGAGCAGGCGAACCAGGACGGTTTTCGTCACTTCGCCATGCGCCTTGCGGTCCAAGTGGTCCATGGTATCGGCCTCGTGATGCTTGGAAAAATAACTCGCGTCCGCGGTGGAAAGACCATAGTGCATCGTCAGCGCCCTGAAAAAATCCAAACAGGAGTCGCCAAAGGGTTTTTCCCACAACACTGAAAACCAATACTCTTGAATCTGGCCGTCGTTGATCAGCGTGCGATGAAAGTCCGGCAGGGCGCGGCACTCCGGCAGCATCGGCGAGAGTAAGACCTCTTCTTTGCTTAATCCGAGGGCTTGGCCGGTGCTCATGAGAATTTGAATATGCCCCGGCGGACAAGGGTGACCGAATTCATCGAGAACCTTTTGCGTGTAGACTTCCATGAGATCGACGTTCTTCACGAAAAACCACAGGTGCTTGTAAAAAGCCGAGGTGTAAACCGAGTTGATCACCGGAACAAAGGAACCCCAGTTTTTGTAGAAGAGCTGGATGGTTTCCTTCTTGAGTTTGCCCTCGCGCAATTCGTCCATGAAGCGAGTCTTGGCGACGGTGTCCTTCCAGCGCTTGTCGCACTTGGCGGCGAGTTCGGCGACAAACTCATCGGCTTGCCGCTCGGTCATTGTCAGCATCCGTTCAACCTCCGGTTGATTTCGAATACGATCCTTGTCTCCCCATAGTGCACGTCAGGATGGCTGTCAAGGCGCTTGCGAACCGCGCTTGCCGAATAGGGTGGAGCTGGGATACTATCGGTCCATTCACCTCAGGAGGTCGATCCATGGATGTAGCCAATCTGGATGATTTGATGAAAACGGCGAAGCGAAAAATCGATTTGTTCGGCACCGACAACTTTCGCTCGTGGATGCTTTATTTCGTTCCCGGCGACGGCACGGATATGCACTATCATACCAACCCCGAGACATTTTTAGTGCTGGCCGGAAGCGGCGTCGTCAAAGGTCTGAAAGGCGAAGAACGGCCGATTCGTAAACATGAGGTACTGTTTCTAAAAGCGAAGGACTACTACCAGATTACCAACACCGGCAACGAGCCGATGGTGCTCTTTGGCAACCGCTCCGAGGCTTTCGGCGGACCGCATATCAAGGCCGACGGCAGCGACCGAAACGCCCGGGTGTAGGCTCGGCTTTGCGCATTGCCTTGCTGGCGCCGGGGTCGGGGTGCGGTTGACAACCCCGGCGGGAGTGATTAAGTTCCCGCCAGACTTTCTATCCAGAGGATTTTCATGCCCATATACGAGTACAATTGCCCAAAGTGCGGCCCGTTTGAAGTGACCCAGCGGATCACGGATAGGCCGCTGGCAAAGTGTCCCACCTGTAAAGGCAAAAAGGTCAAAAAGCTTATTTCCAATACCTCCTTTCAGCTCAAGGGCACCGGCTGGTACATCACCGATTACGCACGCAAGGGCGCCAACGGCGAGGCCAAGAGCGATAACGGCGCCAAATCCTCGACGGAACCCAAAACCGAGTCCAAGAGCGAAGCCAAGAAGAGCGAGAACTCGGCAAGTGCCGGTAGTAAATCGGCGCCCGCCTCGAGCGCGGCGTCGAGCTAAGACCCTCTGTTTCGTGCTGGAGACCGACAAACGGCGCCGAAGGCGCCGTTTGTGTTTTGTGCGAGCGTCTTGTGCGCGCGATTCTGCCGAAAGGCTCTGGACGTAAATTTGGATTTTCGCTATAGGTGGTACGGTCAAAAACAATCGTCGAAGGAGGTTTTAAAGATGGCTCAGACCATTGAAAACATTGTCGATCCCAATGATTCCGGCTTGACGTCGGAAATGGTGCAGTTTCCCAGCCCGGGAGGAACCGTCAACGCCTATGTCTCCCGTCCCAGGGACGGAAAAAATTTGGGGACGGTGGTGGTGATTCACGAAAATCGGGGGCTCGTTGGGCATATCAAAGATGTCGCGCGGCGCTTCGCGAAAGACGGCTTTGCGGCGATCGCGGTGGATTGCATGAGCCGGATAGGCGGCAGCGATAAGTGGAACGGCAGCGACGAAGCCACCAAAGAAATCCAGAAAGTGGACGGCAACATGGTGGCCGAGGATTTGACCGCGGCCGTGGCCTATATAAAAAAGCAAAACTTTGTCAATGGCAAAGTCGGCGTGGTCGGCTACTGCTGGGGCGGCGGCCAGTCGCTCAACTTCGCGACCAAGTGCAAGGACCTCAATGCCGCGGTGGTCTACTACGGCCGCAACCCGAATCCGCTCGATTCGGTGGCGAACATTCCCTGTGCCGTCATGGGGAACTACGCCGAAGACGACCCCAACATCATGCCCGGCGTCGAGCCATTGAAAGCCGCCATGGCGAAATCCGGCAAAAGTTTCGATGTCAAGGTATACCCGGGCGCGAAGCACGCGTTTAATAACAACACCAACGCGGACCGTTACAACCCGGATGCGGCCAAGGACGCCTGGGCTCGAACGGTTAATTTTTTCAAGGCGAATCTGTCTTAAGCGCGCCGACGAGACGCAACTCAAGGCGGCCTGCGGTCTCTCCTGAATGGGCGAGGCCGCGGGCCGTTGTTATTTTTGTTCGAGGAGTTCGGGACGTTCGCCGATCGCCATGCGGGCGATTTCCGGTGTGATGAGATAGGGGCCTTCTCGGGTGTCCCGCCAGATTTGCCGGCTAAGTTCGGCGTTGCCGCCGGTGACGACATAGGAGAGACCGCCGGCCAGCGCCCCCCAGCCGACGACCATGGCCTTGATCGGCACAAACCATATGTTGCCGGCAGTGACGCCGACGGCGACGCCGGCCTTCTCGATGCCGTCCTCGGCGCGAAGCAGCGAAGGGGCGGCAAACGCAAGCGTGGCAGCCAACACAAGCGCGATCGCGGCGACGGTTTTCTTCATAAAGCTAGCCTCTCAAGAAAAATTTCGAGCGGATGGCGTCGACGCCATGGGTTGGGTTCCAGTAGCGGCGCACGCCGAAATAGTAACAGCAGGCTTCGTTGTCGAGGTCGTTGTTGAAGCAGCGCAGCTGCCCGTCCTGAAAACGAACGCGGGCAAGGCAGGTGCCGCCGGGGACCGATGAGGTCATCACTTCCATGACCACGCCGATGCCCCATTCTTCGTAGCGTAGATGGTTGACTTCGTCGCCGACCCCAAGGTAGAGGCGCTTGCCCTGGCTCCTTTCATTGCGGCGATTGAAATGCTTCAAAGTGAGTTCGATGTTGGGCGTGGCCGATTTTAACGGATGCGTACGACTTCGCTCCGGGGGATCGAATTCGGCGAGCGAGCGGCGATTTTTTTCCTTTGCCGCGTCGCTATTGTCTTCGGGCTTGCTTTTACGCACAAAAGAACTTTCGTTGCATTCGGACAACCCTCGTTTTCCACGACGATCTAATCATCACAAATCTCCCCCGCATTAGTCAAGCTCCCTGAGTGGTCGCCGGGAGATTCAAGTCCGCGGCGATCGTTGTTATCAGCGTTTGGGCGGCGGTTGCCGCCGCCGTACATTTCAGGAGGCCATGAAGGCGGCGACGGCCTCCGCCAGCTTCGCCGGATTGTCCTGATGCACCATGTGTCCGGCCTGCTCGATGACGACCCGGCGATGGTCGGCAATGGCGGCGTATCTCTGCTCCTTGTCCGTGCGCCGGGCCTGGCGGCTTTCCCGGCCGTCCACCACGAGCACCGGACATTCGATGCGGCGTAAAAATTCGAGGGCCTGAGCCGTGTAAAAAGGCTGGGGCGCAACGGTACGATGCAGCGGATCGAATTTCCAGACCCATTTACCTTTTTCGTTTAGTTTCATGGCGGTGCGCGCCAACACCAGGGCCCGCTCGCGCGTCAAGCGAGGGTTCGTCTGCTGCAACTGGCCGGCGCCGGCGTCGATGCTCGCGTACGCGCGAAAGTGCCGCCGCCCGCGCTCGTGAACTTCGTTGATCCACCTTTCCATTCGCAAGGGCGCGTCCGAAAAATTCATGCCGATGGGACCGATGCCTTCGATCAGCGCGAGTTTGCCGATGCGCTCGGGGAAAGCTCCGGCGTAGAGAAAAGAAATGGTGCCGCCCATCGAATGGCCGATGAGATAGACCCGCGGCGCGCCCGAGGCGCGGATGACGCAGTCCAGGTCGAGCACATAATCGGGGAAGTGATAATAGCCGCCGGCGCCGACCCAGTCGCTGTCGCCGTGACCGCGGCAGTCGGGAGCGATGATCCAGAGCGGCGGCGCCAGTCTCCGCTGCAATTCGGCGACGAAAAAAGTCCAGCTATCGGCCTGGTCAAGAAACCCGTGCACCAAAACGATCGGCACCCCCGCCGGTTCGCCCCATTCCTGATAGTGAATCGCGAGCCCCTGCGAATGGGCGACTTTCCGGCGCGGCTCCGACATCATGCTAAATTCGTCGGAGGGGGATCTCGATGAAGTCTTTTTCTTCATCGGACCAGACAAAAGCCTTCACCGCTTTGACCGCGCGATTGTACACCGACACGACGAGTTGCGCGGCGTTGGGAAAAGTCGGTTCGCCGAAGGGTGTGGCGAAGGCCTTGTCCTCGGCTGAGAAGTAGGCCTCGTGTTCCGGGTGGGAATGGTAAAAAGCCTTGAGTTTGGCTCCGGCTTTATCGGCATGGTCGATGACCGCTTCCAATTCCCTTGGATCCATGGCGTAGGCGATCACCGCGGTGCGCGGATAGGTCGCCGGGTCGAGGGCGTGCAACTTATTCTGAATGTTTTCCAGGCGGCGCACCTGGTCGGTTGCGCTATTGGTGAGTACGACACCGCAACATTCCTCCGGGAAAGTTTCCTGGGAATGCCGGCAGATCTCGTTCCAGGCTTCTTGGGTAAGCCGAAGTTCCCGCAGTTCCCTCATGGTCTTGTGATGGAATCTAGTGTCTGAGGCCAAAGAACGCAAGCGCCGCGAGTTGTCCAACTGT
>CAZILB010000026.1:6936-29420 GCA_964539925.1 uncultured Syntrophobacter sp.
TCCGGACTCGCCCCGCGAGCGACACTGTGTGGCCGCTTTTCCTCGTAGCGTGAATAATCCGGGATAGGTGTGGCTAGCTTCGGCGCGAATTAAAACCGCGGCGGATCGTCCTTTTGGTATCGTTGGTAGGCGGACAGCACGAGCGCGGCGTATCTTTCGGAGAGTTCGAGATTGTTTTCGAGGCGGCTTTGCGTATGAGACGGTCCGAAATTGTAGGCCGTCAAGGCGTGGTTCAACTGCGCAAACTGCTTTTTGAGATCATGGAGATAATAAATGCCCAGCCGCAGGTTCAACACCGGATCGTCAAGCGCTTCCGGGGTGAATGCGGCGGGATGAAATCCATATTCGCCGGCGAGAGATTCCGCGAGGAATCTCCCGGTGTCGGGCATGATCTGCATGATGCCGCGGGCGCCCATCGGCGATACCGCATTGAACCTAAAGCCGCTTTCCACCCGGATCAGAGCCAGCACCAGCAGCGGGTCGACGCGGCGCTTCGAGCTTTCTTCCGAGATCACCTGCGCCAATCGCCATGTCTCGGCTTCGGTAATTTCGGGGCGATGGGAGCGAACGATGGCATAAATCTTGACCAATTTCTTCGATGCATTTCCTTGTCCGCGATCCGCGTTGACGACCTTCGGGGCAAGAAACTCGTTCGACCCCGGAGCAAACCGGGGCACGGCATGTAATGCGGGAATGAAGAGAACGGCAATCAGGAACAATTTGGCGCACGCTTGGCCGCAGCTTAAAGTACGAGCGAGCGTTTTTTTAGGACGTTTCTCCATACTTGGTTCCTCGTCGGCTAAAAATGCTGAAACGGACGGCGGGCGGATCGCTTCGGGCACGTGTATGATTATCAAACACGGCCGCCCATGTCAACGAGCCGAGCGGGAAAGGCCGGCTTCCAGTATGACAATTCGGGAGTTTTTGCGGAATTACGGTAAGCCGAAGTACAAGGTTTTTGTGCGGCTTCGACGGTGCCACACCGGCCACTTCCAGCGGCGCAAAATAAAAGGCAGGGATCTTGTCCCTGCCTTTTGGAGTGAAACGCGGAGCTATTTTATCTTCCGGTGCGCGCCAAAGAGAGCACCCAGCCCTGCATGCGGCTCTTGGCGTTCTGGATGTCTTTATCGGTGAACCATTTCTTGAGATCGATGCGATCGACCGGATAAACCGGCCGCATGAAATCGCTCTCGTAACCGAAGGGCACGGTCGCGTCGATGCCCATGCCGCCCTCAAAGTTGGTATTCGACGCGGTCCATTCGCGCTCGCCCGCGGTCATGCGCTCGGCGGGCATGAAGGTCTGGCCGCGGCCGCCGGGCAGCGGGTTGATGATGTCGGTTTTTGGATTCACCCGCGTGGTGAGATTCCAAATGATGTCGTCCATATCATAAGGGTCGGTGTCTTCGCTGACCGCTATCACCAGTCGCGAACCTTGCGACGTGGCAAGAATGGCTGCCATAAAATTTCTCTGCCAGCCTTCTTCGATGCGGTTGCGTTTTCTCACCTGGATGATCGCGCCGCCCCAGTCGGTCATGCAATAGGGAATATTCACGTCCATGATCAAGCCGGGCTGCATTCTTTCGCATAACTCGAACATCGCGGCTTCGCGCACGGTGGTGTCGATGTTGTGATCGTCGAGGGTGTGGACGCCGAGCGGAAATATGATCGGCTTGCTCTCGCGTTTGCGGGTGGTCACGGCGGTGACATGGAACGTCGGGGCTTTATAAGCTTTGCCCATATAGCCCGCCCACTCGGGGTGGAAATGGAAGCGGCCTTGAACGCCGGCCTTTTCCGATTCGGCGGTCTCAAAGCGGCGGTCGCGCGGATTGACGTAACCTTCCAAAACAACTTCGGCATCGGCCAGGGCCATGGCCTCCACGGTGCGCGCCTTAACCAGACGCATCGGCGCCCCCTGCACGGCGCCGGCCATGCCGACTTCGTCGCAGCCCTGCGGCAGGATGACGTAGTCAAAGCCCGCCCCGGCCAACAGCGTGCCCGCCGGCGGCAGGCCGAAGTTCATGGTGATCGGCACCATTTTGTTGTCTTTATAGTACTTGCTCACCACCTGCCACATATGCGAGCCGGGAGAAATCTGAAACGTGCCGACGTTGCCCCAGCGGAAATTCATGCGGTTGTAGCCGAGATCCGTGCCGCCGTTGAAATATTCGCCGGAGATCAGCCGGTTGCCGGAACCCACAGTCAACTCAGGTTCGATGTTGGTATGGCGGATGGGAATCACGTATTCGTTCGCTTCAGCGGGCTTCTCGTAAACCTCCTCTTGCACCGGAGCGTCTTTTTGATCAACCACAATCGGCGCAATGGGATGAGTGACGGCGTAGGCTAACTTCTTGGTGCGGTCCGTATGATCTTTCCAGCCGAACATCTTGTTGATGACGTTCATGTCGCCGAACAGGTTGGTGATGGCGCGATGATGGGGCTTGTCCTTGACGTTGTTGAACAGGATCGGGCAGCCGCCGTCCAGTTGTTTCTGGATGCCGGTGATCTCCAGGTCGGGGTCGACCTCCTTATCCGTGATCAGGATGTCGCCTTCCTTTTTTAGCCATTCGATGGCACCGCGCAGGTCTCTTATTTGTTCCGGTGCCGCGCCGTCTCTCTTTGCATTTGCCATTGTTTCCCTCCGATTAGTCGACGTCGATTTCTCAGCCTCAAAACTCATGAACGCGCGAAAAAAGAAAGCCCTGATCTTGGGAACGACTCGCCAATTTCTTAACCCAATCGGACAACGGATATGGGGGGTAATTCTCAGAATCAGGATGTCGGGACGGTCCTTATGCCTATACGAAATTTTTTTGTAAGTCAACGAAGGCACCGGCGCGCGCCCGGCGCGAACCGGTCCGATCCTCGAACGTCGGTCCAACCCAAGCTTTCCTATCGGCGCGCGACCCTTTACAGGGATACAACGGCTTGCTATCAGTGCTGGGATTATTCTTCCGTTTTTCTGGGGGAGACTTAAATGGCGGATAGCGTGCAACGCTCCAAACAGGACTGGCTGCTCGGCGTCGGGCTTTTCTGTTTCTTTTTCTCCGGCGCGGCGGGTCTGATCTATCAAGTGGTGTGGACCCGAATGCTCACGCAGATATTCGGCAACACCACCTACGCTATTGCCACGGTGCTGTCGGCGTTCATGGCGGGCCTCGCCATCGGCAGCTACGTCTTCGGGCGGATCGCCGACCGGGGGAAGAACGATTTTCTCCTTTACGGCATATTGGAAGCGGGGGTCGGGGTGTACGGCTTTCTGGTCCCCGTGCTCTTCATTATGGCACAAAAGGCTTACGGGCCGATCTTTGGTCTCAACGAAAGCTATCCTTTTATATTCAATCTGATTCTGTTCTTCCTTTGTTTCGTCCTTTTGGTTGTTCCCACACTCCTCATGGGCGCGACGCTGCCCGTGCTGAGCCGGTTTTACGTGCGCAGCTTCGCTCACTTCGGCCGGCGAGTCGGCGACCTTTACGCCATCAACACGTTCGGCGCGGTGATCGGTTGCGCCGGGGCCGGATTCTACTTGATTCCCACCTTCGGCATGCGCTCGACGGTCTTCATCGCCGCGGGGATCAATGTGGTCGTCGCCCTGCTGATTGTGGTCGTCGACCGCCTGCGCGAAAAGAGTCCGGCGGAAATTCCGCCGGAGCCGGCCGCTGAAGCCGCCGCCGCTCCGCCGGCGGATGCTTCCAACTCCTCGGCATTGCGCCGGGTGATTTTGATCGCGTTCGCGCTCTCGGGCTTTGCCGCGCTGGTTTACGAAAACGCCTGGACACGCGCGCTCACCCTGGTGATCGGCAGTTCGATCTACTCGTTTTCGACCATGCTCGTGACGTTCCTTATCGGCCTCGCTTTTGGCGGGTTTTTGTATGCCCGCTTTATGGGCGACCGCGAGGCGCGCCTGAGCACCTTCGGCTTGATTCAGCTCTGGGTCGGCTTGTCGGCGCTCGCCACCATCCCGTTGTTCGAGAATCTGCCGCTGATTTTTCTCCGGCTACTCCACGGCTTTGGCGACAGGTTCACCATGTTTCTCTCTTTGCAGGTATTGCTATCGGCGCTGGTGATGTTCGTTCCGACAATCCTCCTGGGCATGACTTTTCCGCTGGTCGCGCGTCTGTTCACCCAGAGCCTGTACCGCGTCGGCAGCGGCGTCGGCAGCTCCTATGCCGCCAACACGGTGGGCGCGGTGTTCGGCGCGTTTGCCGGCGGATTCATTCTGATTCCCAACCTCGGCATCCAGAATACGATCATTTTCGCGGTGGTCATGAACCTGGCCATCGGCGCCTGGGTCATCGGCAGCGACACCCGGCTGGCGGCGGCGCCGCGCTACGCCCTCGGCTTGGCGGTGCTGATTCTGGCGGTGATGGCGCCGCTCAAGGTGCGCCGCTGGGATCCGCATATACTGACCAGCGGCGTGACGATCTATGCCGACCGCTATGAGTCGCTGCCCACGGACTCCTTGCGTATTGAGGAGATGAAGCGCGACGAAATTCTTTATTATCGCGAGGGCCTCACCTCCACGGTGAGCGTGCATCGGATTCCCGGCGGCGATTACATCTACTTCAAGTCGAACGGCAAGATCGACGGCTCCTACGGCGATGCATTGAGCCAGCTCATGACCAGCTATCTGGCCATGCTGCTGCATCCCAAAGCGGAGGTCGCGTTGACCATCGGGCTGGGCAGTGGCATGTCGGCCAAGGCGCTGGCGACCTTTGATACGTTAAAGGAAATCGAAGTCATCGAGATCGAACCGGCGATGATCGACGCCACCCGGTTTTTCGAGCGAACCTGGGTGCCGGCCGAGAGCCTTCCGGCGGGAATCAACTTTCCGTCCAGCGATGCGGACGGGCCGATCTGGTATGACGCCGCGCAGAACCGGCTTTATTTCAAGGGCGTGATGGATGCCGAAACCCGCGGCGAATTGATGAGAAAGTCCGAGGATCTCGATTACCGCGGCGTCATCGACCGGCTTTATCGCAACGCCCGCAACTCGCGCAGCGCCGGAGTGCTCGACGACAAGCGGGTGCGGATCATTCCCACCGACGGGCGAAATTTTATCCTGGCGACGCCGAAGTTCTACGACGTGATCACGGCCGAGCCGTCCAACCCGTGGATTGCCGGCATCGCCAATCTTTACACCCGCGAATTTTATCAGGTCGTCAAGTCGAAGATTAAAGACGACGGCATATTCGCCCAATGGTTTCACAACTACTCCATGTCGCCGGACGATTTCCGCATGGTGTTCCGCACCTTTGCCGAGGCGTTTCCGCACGTCTCGCTGTGGAGCATGAAAGAAAGCGATTTTTTGCTCGTCGGCAGCAAGCAGGAACATAAGTTCGACTACGCGGCGGTAAAGGCGGTCTTCGACAAGAATCCGACGTTGCGCTCGGACTTCGAATACCTGGGGTTGTCCGATGTGTATGCGGCCCAGGGATTCTACCGCATGGATCGGGAGGGCTTCGTTAATTTCTCCGAGGGAGCCGCTATCAACACCGACGACGGCGCCGAGCTGGAGTTCTCTGCGCCGAAAAACCTGCGCCGGGCGACTACCGAACTCAATCGCAGGCTCATGACGCCTTTTCTGCTGGATACCCCGCCGTGGCTGAAGGACAAGCCGCTCCTCGTGGCGCCGCCGTTGCATCATTACTATATGGCCCAGTCCTATCTCGCCAGCGTGGCTCGAGGCCGGGCGCAGCGTGAAATCGAAGAAGCGATTCGTCTGGATCCCAAGAATCCCAAGTTTCACCTGCTGCATATGAAGATCCTGCTCGAGCAAGACAAGAGCGTCGAGGGTGCCAAGGCCGCGTTCAACGCGTTGCAACTGGCGCCGGATTCAGCGCCGGAAGTGCTGGCGATGAGCGATGAATTCTACCTGCCGGAAGCTAAAGCCGTTTACAGTAAAATTATCTCCATGGGCCACAAGGAAGTTTTGCCCTATTTGGGATTGGGTAACATCGCGCTCCACTCGGGGGACGTCGTGGAAGCGGAAAAATGGTTCGTCCAAGCGCGCATCTTGCAACCGGAGCACCCGGCGGTTCTGCTCGCGTGGGGCCGGCTTATCGCCGCCAAAGCGATAAAGCTGACCGACGAAGGCGAAATGAAAAGACAGCTTCAAGAGGCGCGCGGTCTGTTGGAAACGTCCAAGACCAAAGGTGAAGAATCGGCCACGGTCCACGCGGAGCTGGCGGCCATCTACTACCGCCTTGAGATGTGGGACAGAGCCGCCGGATCCTACGAAGACGCTTTGCGATTGCGCCGCCGGCGAAACGATCTCCGGTTTTCCCTTGGCCAGGCCTACGGTCAGCTCGGGAGAATCAAAGAAGCCGAGCAAAAATACCGCGAGATCCTTGCCCTTGCGCCCGACGACGTGGAAGCGTTCAAGGCGCTCCAGGACATCGGTAAAAGATTCTAGCGCGTCGATTTGCGACAGAGCAGAAGGCCTCCGGATTACAAACCGGGGGCCTTCGTTTTAAGCGGGCCCGATAAGGCTTTGAAGTTAGGCTCCTGACGATTTATGCTGGCGGCCGGCTGCCAGTCGGCCAAGGAGGTCTTCGGTGTTGCAGGAAAAGATCGGTGTCATCGGGGCGGGAAAAATCGGCTCGGCGATTGCGCGCGGCGTCATCCGCGCCGGACTTGCGAATAAAGCGAGCGTCATGGCCAGCGATGTCAGCGCCGCTTTGCGCCAAGCCGTCGGTGCTGAGCTTGGCGTCAAAACGACAGCCGACAACTGCGAGCTTTGCGACTTTGCCGACATTGTCATTATTGCCGTCAAACCGCAGATCGTGGATCCGGTGGCCAGAGAGATTGCCAAGAAACTTGGCAAAACAAAATTGCTGGTTTCGGTCGCGGCGGGTGTGCCGCTGGCGCGCATTGAGGCCGAGCTTGAGCGCGGCGCTCGTGTCGTGCGCGTGATGCCCAACATCCCCTGTGTCGTCGGCGCCGGCGCGGCCGGCTATGCGGGCGGGAAAAATGCCACGAGCGCGGACCTGGAAAAAGTCGGCGCGATCCTCAACAGCTTCGGAGTTGGCATGGCGGTGGAGGAAAAGTATCTCGACGCGGTGACCGGTCTCAGCGGCAGCGGCCCGGCCTATGTTTTTCTTTTCATGGAAGCCCTCGCCGACGGCGGCGTCCAGGTCGGTCTGGCGCGCGATGTCGCGCTCAAACTGGCGATGCAAACCGTCTACGGCGCCGCCAAGTTGGCGCTGGAAAGCAACAAACACCTCGGCGAACTGAAAGACGAAGTCACATCCCCCGGCGGCACCACCATCGCCGGTCTCTATGCCATGGAACAAAAAGGTTTTCACGGCACGGTCATGGACGCCGTCGTGAGCGCGACCAGAAGATCACAGGAACTGGGCGAGGGGTCGTAGAATTATTTGCGCGCCGCGCCGCCAAAGTCGCGCGTAAGACCGCGCGCATGCACGGCACGCCGATCTTTATCTGGAACAACGGCACAGGGATCTCCGAAAAGCCATAGAGTTCAGATCCATGCACGATTTTCGCGCTGTCCCGCGGGCCGACATATTCCCCGTTTACAGAATCCTTCCGCAATTTCACCGACGCGATATTACGTATGGCCGTTCCAGGTGTTAGAAATAACGGGTGAAACGACTCTCTGCGCTGGTCATCGCAACGCTGATTGGACTTTTTGCCCTCGCCCGAAGTTCCGACGCGGTTCCGATCGATGCCCTGGATCCCACCCGTCAATGGCGGGTGGAGCGGATCGAAATCTCCGGCAACCGAGCATTTTCGGACGGTGAACTGAAAGAGGTGATCGTTACAAGGGAGCGGCCCTGGTATCGCTTTTGGGAAGAGCGTCCGGCGTTCGATCCAATCACGTTCGGTACCGATATCGAGCGTCTGCAGCGATACTACGAGGCGCGGGGTTATTACGATACCAGCGTCGCCTACGATCTCGACGTCGATGACGAGCGCGGCCTGGTGGCGGTGCGGGTGGAGATTCGCGAAGGTCTGCCGCCGGTTTCGATCGCCGCCATCGACGTGGAAGTTGCCGCGGACCCGCAAGATCCGAAGCCGCCGCCGTTGCCCGAGGAGTTGCCGGTCAAACGAGGCGAGCCCTTTGGCGAGGCCGAATATCAGCAGGCGGAACAGGTTTTGCGCGCTGCGTATCTGCGCCGGGGCCATGCCCACGTCAAATCTGAGCGCCGGGCCGAAGTCGATCTGGCCGAGCGCACCGCGCGCATCCGTTACTCCATCGAGCCGGGACCGGTGGCGGCCTTCGGCCAAACGACGGTGCAAGGCACGGAAACGGTGGCTCCGGAGCTGGTGTCGCGGGAGGTGACGTATAAGGCCGGCGAAACCTACTCCCTCGATAGGATCGTCGAAACTCGCGACAATATCGTCGCTCTGGATCTCTTCAGCTCGGTGCGGATCGCTCCGGCAGAAACGGCGGGGATGCCGGCGGTTGTGCCGATGGAAATCCAAGTTGCGGAAAAATCCCACCGCGAGGTCAGGATCGGGCTCGGCTACGGCACCGAGGATGAATTTCGCGCCCAACTCGAATGGCGCCATTTGAACTGGCTCGGCGGCGGCCGCCGCTTGTCGGTCGGCGCCAAATATTCATCCATCGCGCTGAGCGGCGCGGTGAACTTCGTTCAGCCGCATCTTTTCTCGCCGCGCACCCAGGGGCAGGCGAGCTTCAGCCACGAGCTGGAGAAAGAAGAGACTTATAACCGAAACGTGACCCGTGTCTCACCTCGTTTGAATCATCGTTTTTTACCAGTGTTGACTGGTTTCGTCGGCTATCGCGTCGAATATAACCATCTCTACGATATTGCGGGGGCCACGGTTCAGGAGGTGGGCGGGATCCGCCGAAAAGGGATTCTCTCCGGACCGAGCGTCGGGCTGCTGTGGAACACCTCGGACGATCCGTTCTACCCAAAAAGGGGCGAGGTCGTTTCGCTGGTTGTCGATCATGCCGGGGGGCCCTGGGGCGGCAAATTCAATTTCTATAAAATCACCGCGGAAGCGAAAAAGTATGTCGAGATCGGCTGGCAGGCGGTCCTAGCGGGTCGGTTGAAGCTCGGCTTTGCCGATGCCATAGGCTCAGACAAAAATTACCCGCTGTTCGAAAGGTTTTACGCCGGCGGAGAAAAGAGCGTGCGCGGCTACGGCCGGCGCCGGCTCGGTCCCTTGAGCGCCAGCAACGATCCCCTGGGCGGGCTCAGTTTGCTCGAAGGCTCGCTGGAACTCAGGCGTCCAATCTGGAAAGAGCTGGGCGGCGCGGTTTTCCTCGACTTTGGCCAGGTGTCCAAGCGCTCCTTCGATCTGCCGGCCGATAATTTAAGATTCTCCAGCGGCTTCGGCCTGAGCTACGCGACACCGATCGGACCGTTGCGCTTGGATGTGGGCTTCCCCTTTAAAAAACCGCCCGGCGACAAACCCTGGCAAATTCATTTCAGCATCGGAGCGTTCTTCTAGTTGGTCATGCTCGAAAAATTTGCTTCAATGTTGGGGCAGGGTATCGAGACAACGACTCGCGCAAAGCCTGCCCTGAGCCGCGCCGAAGGGGCGCAAAGTGCGCCAAGTTCGGACGAAGGGAAGATCG
Organism: uncultured Syntrophobacter sp.; assembly: GCA_964539925.1. Lineage (GTDB taxonomy): Bacteria > Desulfobacterota > Binatia > UBA9968 > UBA9968 > DP-20. The sequence goes on from CAZILB010000026.1 coordinate 16,505, forward strand.
GAGGGGAGCGTGTCCCGCGCGAGGAGCGCAAAGGACGCGAAGGGGAAGGATGGAATCGTTCGATGTTCGACCGTTTGAAGTTCTAGGACCTTGAACTCGTTTTGACCTCAATCGTCGAACTTTCTGTCAACGTCGAACTATTCGTCCGAGCTCAGCGTGCTTGGCGCGATGAATATTCCAGGAGTCGTCTTGTCCAGAATTTCTCAGGTAAGAATTTAATCCATGTCGAAGTATCGGCGCATATTGAAATGGTCCGTTGTGGGATTCGGGTCACTGCTGCTGCTTGTCGTTATCGGCGCGGCGCTTTACACGCGCACGCAGGACTTCGACGAAAGAGTTCGCCAGCAATCCGTGGACGCGATCAACCGCGCGATCCGCGGCACGATCAGCGTGGAGCGGGTGGAAGGATCGATCTGGCGCAAGCTCACGCTGCACAACGTGACGCTTCGCTTCGAGGGGGACGAGGTCCTGCAAGTTCCGCGCTTGAGCGTTTCCTATTCTCTGCTTTCGCTGGTCTTGGGACCGCTGAAGATCGGACGGATCGACGTCGAACGGCCGCGCGCAAACCTCAATCAAGACGATGAAGGCCGCTGGAATATTGTCGAGGCCGTGGCGCTCAGGGAGCCGCCTGCGGCCGAAGATTCAGAATTCGCCGTCTTCGTGCGATCGCTGCGCGTGACCGACGGCGATTTCAGCCTTCGCTTGGCCGGCGCCGAGGATAAGGTTTATCGCGTGACCCATTTCCGTCTTGACGGCCGCATCGATTTGCCCCCGGCGGGCCCGCATGTCGAAGTGCGCGAAGTTGCAGCTTCGCTCCTTGCCCGAGGGCAGCCCGATATCAATGTGAAAGGCGCGCTCGAATACCAGGCCGCCGCCGAACCGGGCGTGCTTAAAATCAAGGATTTTTGGGCCGTAACTGCAAATTCCCGGGTGAGACTGAACGGCGAAACGACTCATGGAGAGGCCATCCACATCAAGGCCCAGGCGGCGTTGGAGAAACTCGCGCCGTCGGACATGGCTGCTTTTGTTCCCGAATGGCCGATCAAGCGCGATCTCGCCGGCACTCTGGCCGTGGACGGGACCCTCAGCGACCTGAGCGGCGACGTAAAACTGGCGGCGGCGGGCGCCAGCATGGCCGGCAAGTTCACCGCCGACGTAACCGCCGACCAGCCGCGCTACGCGGCGGAGGTCGCGTTTAGAGGTTTCGACTTGCCGCAGTGGCTCGATCACAAGGCGGTCGCCGGCGTCGCCAGCGGCAGCATACAAGCGAGCGGGACGGGCTTTGAGCTCGCGCGCACGACTGCCAAAGGGCAGCTCGAAGTCCGCGGCGCCGCCGTGCAGGACTGGGCTCTGGGAGCGGTCTCGATGGCAGGGCGGCTGCAAGACGGCGTGGCCGCTCTCGACGGCCGAGTGAAAAGTCAGATGGGCGGCGCCGATTGGTCCGGGAAAATAGCGCTGAAGGAGAAGCGTCCCAGTTACGAGATCGCGTTGTCGGTCAAGAATCTCGACGTGCAGAAGACCGTTCCCGACGGTCAAGCCCTTCAAGGCAAAATCAATTTCCAAGGCACGGTCAAGGGGGCGGGATTCAGCCTTGCCGACCTGAACACTAGCGTTGACATGCAGATTTTGCCGTCGTCGTTGGGGCCGGTGGAAATCAAACAAGGAACGTTAAACGCGACGCTGAGCGACAAGAAGCTTCGCATCGCGCGGGCGACGCTGAACACCGCCGATTCAGCGCTTACCGTCAACGGGGAATTCAGCCTGGAAGCCGAAGCGAAGGGAACCCTCGATTACCAGCTTCGCGTCGGCGATTTATCCCCCTGGCTGTCTCTGGCGAACCGCAAGGGCTCCGGCGCCGTCGATCTAAGCGGCAAGGTGCAGGGGAATCTGGCGGACATGCAGACTCAGGGGAGCGCTCGCCTGGCAGCCCTGCACTTGGACGGAATCGCGGTCAAGGACGGCAACGTCGCTTTCGCTCTTCAGCGCGCCCAGGATCGGCCTTTTCCCAGCGGCACTTTGACCGCTCGCCTGGCCGATGTCGAAGCGGGAATTGCCTTGCGAAGCCTCGACGCGACCGCGAAGCTGTCGCGCGAGCCGGCCGAGTCGATACAGCTCGACGTGAACGCCCTCGATTTAAGCGAGCGCCGCCACGCATTGAGCGGCATGGTCGACTTTGCGTCCGACGCCACGACGTTACGCGTGAGCCGGCTATCGGTTGCGGCGCCGGACGGCGCGTGGAACCTGGTTCGGCCGGCGACGGTGACCCAACGAGGCGAAGTGTTTTTTATCGAACAACTCTCGATGAGAAGCGGCGACAGGGTGGCTTCGCTGGACGGCCGCTTCGCCTTCGCGGGCGCGCAAGACTTGACGCTGGAAGTTCAGAGATTCCCGCTGGCGGCGATTTCGTCGTTCTTGCCCCAGCAACCGAAAATAACCGGGCTGCTCGCAGTCCAGGCGCGGATCACAGGGACGGCTGCCGCGCCCGAGATCGCCGCATCGGCGCGGCTGAGTGATTCGACCATCGCCGGACAGGTCTACGCTGGAGCCGTGGCCGCCATTGACTACAAAGACGGCAGGGCCAGCTTGAAACTGGCGGTGCAACAGGATGCGACTCATTTCTTAAACGGCAGCGGCACGCTGCCGCTGGTTCTGAACTGGCACGACGGCTGGCGCGCCGACCTCGCCGACGGTATGGAACTGAGAGTGCAAAGCGCGGGCTTGAGCCTGGGCTTTCTCAATGCCTTCGGCGGAAAGAACATCGAAAATATCGCCGGCGAGTTGACTCTCGACGTGCTTGCGCGCGGCTCCATCAAGCAGCCGGACCTTCGCGGCACTTTCAACCTGCACGACGGCAGGATTAAAGCGGTTGCCCTCGGTGTCGACATCCAGCAGGTCGCCGCGTCCGGCAGCTTGGATTCGCGCACGATTACGCTGCGCGAGCTTACCGCCAGGGCGAAAGACGGAACGATCAGCGGCAGCGGCACGCTGGCGCTCAAAGACTTACATAACGGTGCGATCAAGCTCGCGCTTACGGCGCGGCGCTGGCCGGCCGTCGAAACCCTGCGCCATCAGGTCAAGATCGACGGCGACCTCGATGTTCAGGGAAGCTTGAGCGCGCTGCGCATCAAGGGACAGATTACCGTCAGCGAGGGCTCCCTGCGCCCCGATCTTGTCTTTTTGGAACAAAGCAAGGTGCCGCTCAAGCGCGATGAAACAATCGTGATCGTAAGAAATAACGACGGCGGGCGCGCGCCCATACCCCAAAAACCCGTACCGGCCGGCGTCCTCGACAACGATGTCCTCAAGAATGCCGCACTGGATCTCATGGTGCGGGCGCCCGGCAACCTGTGGATCAGGCACCCCGATATCGTTTCCGAGCTTTCGGGTAATATCCACGCGACGAAAGCGCCCGGCCGCGATATCGATTTGAAGGGCCGCATCGACGTCGTCAGAGGCTGGGTGTCCTTTCAGGGCCGACGCTTTCAACTGGCGCGGGGACGGATCGAGTTTATCGGCGGCACTAAAATCGACCCTACTTTGGACATCGTGGCGCAGTACCGCTTGCCGCAGTATCTGGTGGAGGCGATCATCGGCGGAACCGCGGAAAAACCGTCGCTCACCCTGGCGAGCCAACCGCGGCTCGAGCAGGCCGATATTCTCTCCTTGCTGGTTTTCGGCAAGCCTATCGATGCGCTGAACCAGAAGGAGAAGGGCTCGCTGCAAGAAAGCGCGATCAATATCACCGGCGGGTACCTCGCCGGCCGGATCGCCAATTCGGTTTCCGAAGCCTTGGGCCTGGACCGTTTGGGCGTGGATATTCGGCAGGTGAGTTTCGCCGGCGGTGGAATCGGTTTCGGCAGCTACGTCGGCGACAGGACTTACCTCTCGGTGTCGCAGCAGTTATCGGGCGAGCACGGGCGAGAAGTGTCGGTGGAATATCAGCTCGCCCCGGAATGGAAACTCGGCACCTCCACCACCAGCACCGGCTCGAGTGGTATCGATCTCATCTGGCAAAAGCGGTACTGATCGACCGAGAAGGACTCTCTTTCCGCGATAATTGTGTTCGACATCGTCAAGAGACTTTACCGCGGAGGCGCCGAGTATGCCGAGTAAAGAAAGGGTTTACTAAAAAATTTCCGAACTCTGCGCACTCCGCGCCCCTGTGGTGAAACAACGCGGGCTGATGCCAGCCGTGGACGTAGGGAGGTTACTTTCTGCGCCAATTCCCCTGGCTGTCTTGAATCCACCAGCCCGTCTGGGCCTGATCGATCCAGCTCTTGGCGAAGATGCTCCTGATTTTGGGCACTTGGTCCACGGGGATACCGTTGGCCCTGGCGATTTCGACGTAGAGCGCTTCGCGGTCGCGATTTTCGGCGTCGACCAACTGTTTCACCTCGGCGCGCGCTTTGAGGTCGAGCCCGTCGGTGTTGCGCACGACCAGCAGCCCGTCCTGGCCGATGCCGACGTTGCCCCGGTCCATATAGGGTCTAAAGGCGCCGCTGCGCTTTCTGATGGAGTCCTTGAGCGCGCGAATGGCCGGGTTGGAGATGTTGATATCGGGCTCCTGCGCCTGCGCCTCTCGGATCAAGCTGAACGACGCCCATTGAATCGGTGCCCATGGATTTTGACTCTTGGGTGACGGGGCGAGCTTGGCCGGTTCGCCGGGCTGGCCCCAAGTCTCCTTGACGATCTGATCGGCGGCGCGCTCGACGGCGGCGGCGGGAAAGTAGATATTCACCGTCACGCAGGCGCTGACGAAAAAGACGAGCAAGAAGATGGTGCGTTTCAACATGTTTCCTCCATTTTTATTTGACATCGGGTTTTTCCGATTTGATCCGTTCCAGGCGGCGCAAAAGCTCTGAAAAAGCGATCGTTTGGGTGTGGCTGATGATATTCACCGTCGGCGGCAGCCAACTGCCGACCACCAGGTATTCTTTATCGCCGTCGCTTTCGACGCCGCGCAAGGTGAGCCGGTCGTTTCTCAGCGTCGCCTTGAAGCCCAGTTTACTGTAACGAAAGCTGTCAAAAAAGCCCGCGAGTCCGCCATAGAGCGCGCCGGCCTCCTGGCCCGAGCTGACGACGGTGATGTTGTTGAGCGCTTCGACGCTGATGCGCTGCTCGACGCCGCTTCTTTCCACGGAACGGAGATCTACGCGCATTTCTGCGGGTTGTCCCTGGGTGATGACGAGATCGTCAATGGTTCCTTCCAAGATGCCCGAGATGCGTCCAAAGGCAAAGGTTTTGGAAAGTTGCTCGAGTTCGATGCTTTCGATGCCGGCGTCAAGTTTGATCGAGGCGAGCGACGAGAAGGGATTCTCGATTTCGAGCTGGCCGACGCGCACCCGCCCGCCGAAAACTTGAGCGTCGATCTCGCCTTCCGTGCGCAGGGTGTTTTCCGTCGAGTGAACTCCGGGAATCGAACCGGTCAATGTGCCGCTGAAACGCGGCCAATCGAGCGCCCGAGTGATCTCGTCGAGCTGCAAACGTTTCATTTCCGCCGAGAAGGAAACCCGCCTTGGATAGTTGATCAGGTCGGGCCAGGCAAGATTGCTCAGAGCAATCTCTCCGCCGAAAAATTTAACGACCAGGGGCTGGGGAAAGTGGAGCTGATTGTTTGTCAAGGAAATCGCCGTCTTGATCGGCGCCATGGAATGTTGGCCGAAGCGCATCCGTTCGACGACGAGCGCGCCGAAAGGGGGGGATCGTCCAGGCGGCTGTTTCGGCTCGCCGAAAATTATCTCGACTGGCAGCCGGAGCGCGATGGGTCCGATTTGCCAGTCCTTCGACTTGGCGCGCAACTCGCCGCCCTGGAGCGACAACTCGCCCTCGACAGCGAGCCGGTCAATGGGACCATGGAGTTCGGTTTGAAATGCCATGCGCCCGCCGACGGCTAGGCGGTCGAGCAGCGGATATTGAGTATTGAAAGTCTCCAAGAGAAAAAACTTGTAAAAACCATCGGGGGAAAAATTCGCGCTCCGCGCCGAAAACCGCAGTTGCGGCGTTTGCGTAACCCGTTCGATGGCACCGTCGACGGCCAGGGTGCCGATGCTTGCTGTAGCCAATTCGGCGCGGTGGAGTTGGAGCGAGTCGGCGGGGAAAGTGTAGTCGGCGGCGAAATCAAGGGAAGGTTTTTGTGTCTTCAAGTCGCCGTAAAATTTTCCCCATAGGATCTCGCCCGACTCGGCGCTGAGTTTGCCGGCCGCGCCGGCGGTTTTCTGCCGGGCATCGTAGCTGACCTCCACGGGACCGCGAAGGACAAAATTTTCACCGACTCTTGAACTGTCGGGCGAGGAGAAGTTGCCACCGCGGAGGTCGAGGCGCCCGCTGACCTTGAGCGGCCCTGCAGTTTTGTATTCCACGCTCGCGACCGCAACGATGCGCTCGGTGGCGGCCTGCCAGCTTGTTTTTTCCGTGAACGCCAGCCGGGTCGCCTCGACTTTAGCTTCTCTGATGCGCAGCGCCGATTCCGCCCACTCAAAGGGCGCGGCCAGAGAAACTCTATGCACCGTGAAATTCGCCGCGCGCACCTCAACGTCGCCGGCGCGCGCGACGCCTTTGATAACGGGGGCATGCCAAGACCCGCGCAGCGTCACCTCCAGTTGTCCGATCCCTTTGTAGGCCCATTGACTCGCTGGAGCCGGCAGCAGCGCTGTTAAACTGCCCAGAGGAATATCGGCCAGCGCGAGCTTGGCGTTTGAGATTTCCGGCTGTGTCCCGAAAGTGAATTCGCCCGCTCCGCTTCCTCGACCGAGTTGCGATGACAACTGCAAAGACTTCAAAGTCAAAATCTTGCCAGCGAAGGTAAACGCTCCCGCGAAGTCGGCGCTCGCCGTACCCGCAGGGAGTGACCGAGCCGCGGTGGTGAAACTGGTCGGAAAGTCCGCCAAATCCGCGCGTCCGGTAAAACTGGCGGCGGCAAACTTGGTGTCGATTTCGGCGCGGCCGCTTAAGGAGCCGGTGATGCGGACTCCGCGCGCCGACAACTGTTGGAATTTGCTCTCGAGTGCCAGCGATGCGGGTTGGTTCTCCGGCATCTTGAATTGGGCTGTAAGCCGCAAGATTTCCGGGCCACTCGCTTTTGCGCCGGGTAAAACAAGCAAACCGCGGCTCGTCCGAGGGCGCACGACCAAGTCCGACTCCAACTCGCGCAGGCGGCCTTTCAGGTGAAGCTCGGCTTCGCCGTCCAGCGCGGGCACGCCCGCGCGCAAACTGATGCCCGACAACTCGTCGAGATTCAAATTATCGGCGCTCAAGTGGAGGTCCGGCAGCTCCAAAATCATTTCGTCGCCGTTTTTGATGGCGAGCGTGCCGTCGCGCACGTTCAGGCGTCTGACGGCAAATACCGCCGATTTGCCGGGCGCCGCTTTCGTCAAAGCCTGCACGTCAAGCTCAAGCAACGGCTTTTCCACGTCGATGCGATGGACGGTCTTGGCGATCAAGTCGGCGGGAGTGATCGTCACGGCAACCCGGCTTGCCGTGAGTTGAAATTGGCCCGGTTGGGAAACTTCCAGTGCTTCGGCGACGATGTTCCAGGGAAATTCCAGTCCGAGATCGGAGAAGCGAATATCATAACCGCTTCTTTGCGTCAGTTCGGTCTGCAGCCAGTTGCGAAACTGCGGCGAGTTGAGCGTGTAGACGAACGAAAGTGCGATGAGTGCTACGGAAACGACCAAAAAAACCGTCCACTTAAAAGCCTTGCGCGCCGTGGCGGTCATGACAAAAAGATACACGGTGACGCAGTCCGCGGCAACTCTCGACCGATTATAATGGCGGCGGGTTTGCGGGGACGTTCGCCGATCCGCAGCGGACCATGGCTGTTCGGCGGCGGCTAATTTGACTCGTACGTCGTTCGGCGTGTAAGCTCCGGTCGCACACCGTTGGCGAAAGCGTGGGTCGAGGCGATGGCGAACCTACCGATTGGAGGACAAGATTATGTTTAATGAGTTCAAACAATTTGTCATGCGGGGCAATGTTGTCGACCTCGCCGTCGGCGTGATCATCGGCGGCGCCTTCGGCAGGATTGTCGCGTCCTTAGTCGAGGACGTTATCATGCCGCCTATCGGCTTGGCCTTGGGCAACGTCGATTTTGCCAATTTGTTTGTCAACTTATCGGGCGGGGACTATCCGAGCGTGGTGGCGGCGAAAGCAGCGGGCGCGGCGACGCTTAACTACGGCATTTTTCTAAATCAGATTATCAATTTTGCAATCGTGGCCTTTGCGATCTTTATCCTCATCAAGCAGATCAACCGGCTGCACCGCCCGGCTCCGGCTCCTGCGCCTACGACCAAAGATTGCCCTTATTGTTTGTCTGCGGTTCCTCTGGCGGCCATCAAGTGCGCACACTGTACGTCGGAGCTGAAATAACGGCACCTCACTGTTAAGATCGCTACGCTCGCGGTGGGAGAATTTAATCCTTGCGCAAAGGAAAATGCCTAAACATTCATTGCCGCAGGTTTTCGCGGGAACCCCGACGACTATCTGGGACGATAGTGCGACCTGGCCTCGGGCAGCCAGGCTTTGATCTGGGCCATGCGGGTCCGGTCGCTCGGATGAGTCGAAAGAAACTCAGGCGGCTTGTCGCCGGCAACCTTGGACATGCGCTCCCACAAGCTGAGGGCCGCCGCCGGGTCATATCCCGCCTTGGCCATCAGAATCAAGCCGATTCGATCCGCTTCGGATTCCTGGGCTCGGCCCCACGGCATCAGGAATCCGACCGTCGCCCCCAAGCCATATGCCGTGAGAAAACCATCATGCAGGCCGGGGCTGACGCTGCCAATGCCGAGCGCAAGGATCTGGCCGATAGTCTGGGCGCCCATCTGTTGGCTCATGCGCTCGGCGCCGTGGCGGGCAATCGCGTGGGCGATTTCATGTCCCATAATGACAGCGACGCCTTCGTCGTCCCGCGCGATCGGCATGATTCCTTCCCAGAAGGCGACTTTACCGCCGGGCAGAGCAAAAGCATTCACGTCTTTTCCTTGGAGGACATTGAACTCCCACTTGTAGTCGGGCTGGTCGGCGACCGCGGCAAGGCGCTGTCCAACGCGGCGGACCTGGGCTTGCCAATCGCTTCTCGTGGATGGCCGATTCTTTTCCAAAATTTCGCGATACGCTTGCTCGCCGAGCTGAAGCTCCTGAGACGGAGACACGAACATGAGTTGCGAGCGTCCTGTCGGGCTTACGGCTTGACAGGCGGCGCTCAACAACAGTCCGACGATCGCGACCACTATCTTGATTTGCACTTTTGTCGCCTCCCGGGAAGTTGATCCCCATCGGGATACTAACGGTAATCGGCGACTAAAAAAAGGCGCAGGTTGCCATCGAAACCTCCCAGTCCGAACCGGATGGAGTATTTGAGCAAGCATACAATTCTTCCGACCGAGGCCGCGGCAGTTACCGGGCACTATAAATTGGGGTGTCGATGGGTATAGACGGCACAAATAGCATTGATTCCCCATCGACCGCCAAAAAACGAACATAAGGTTTTGGGAAACCGCGAAAATTGGCTTGACACCGGCAGGGCTATATACTAGTTTGGGCGAAAATTTTGGTACTAATCTTGGGGAGGCAAAAAAAGATGAAGACCAACAAGTATCTGGCGCTGAGCGCGCTGGGGTTCTTTCTGACGGGTTGTACAGGGGTGATGACGAAGAACCAAGCCGCTCTGGTCGGCGCTGTCACTTGCGGCGCGGCGGGCGCCGCGGGAGGCGCGGCCGCAGCGCATCAGGGTATTCGGGGAAAACACAGAAACGAAGCAGCCGGGGCCGGGATCGGCGCCGTGGCGGGCGCTCTGATCTGCGGCGGGCTTGCTTATTTGTTGACGGAAGATCCGAAACCTAAACCACCGCCGCCGCCACCTCCGCCACCTCCGCCGCCACCACCGAAAGTGAAACCGGCGCCGCCGCCACCACCGCCGCCACCTCCGCCGCCGCCACCGAAACCGAAACCGGAGGTGAAACCGAAGCCGAAGCCGGCGCCAAAGGTGGAGCGGACGATTATTCTCGACGACGTCTTGTTCGATTTTGACAGGACTGCCATCAAGCCGGAAGCAGCGGCAATCCTTGACCGTCTGGTCGCCTTCATGAACGAGAATAAAGACAAGAATGTGGCACTGGCTGGACATACCGATAGCATCGGCACCGAGGCCTATAACCAAGGCTTGTCCGAGCGGCGTGTCGCTTCGGTAAGGGATTACCTGGTGAAGAAAGGTGTCTCCAGCGCGCGAGTCTCCGGGCAGGGGTTCGGCGAGACCAAGCCGATCGCTGATAATCGAACCCGGGAAGGTCGATCGAAGAATCGCCGGGTCGAGATTAGAGTCGACTAGGCTAAACGGTGGGAGTTAGCTCAATGCGGATGTCAGGAAAGGCACTCGTCTTAGTCCTGGCATCCGCATTGTTTTTTCCCGCCATCGCTCGAAGCCAGACTTTCAACTTTAAGGAAATCGAGGCTCGGGTCTTAGAGTACCGCAAGTGGCTCGATCAGGCCGGCACCAACGGCTCGCGCTTCTGGGTCAGGCTCGATGGCAGCAAAAGACCGCATCGCCTTTACGTCGGCGAAGGTTTCATGAATGCCAGTGCCGAGGAAAAGGAAAATTTCATAGAGATCTTTTCCCGCTTTCTGGCGGGCCACCCCGAGAAGAACATGCTCATAGACATCTACGATCCGGCGAGCAACAAGTGGATCGGCGAGTATGGCTTCGGCGGTTTCCGGATGTTCTAGCCTTTCTCTCTTTCACCCTCCATCGGCACTAAGCGGCCCATCGTCGGTTCCGGCGGCGCTTGGTATTGCACCGCAAGGATTTGCTGTGACCGGTTGAAGTCGCGTCTTTTCGGCTGTTAGAGTTAACGCCATGATACCCGTGAGCCAGTTGCGCGGCCATGCCCGCGAGATCTTCGTGGCGGGAGTTCAAGGCGCCGAACCTCTGGCAGCGATCAAAAGATTCGTTCGTGTCTCGGGCGATCGTCTCCATGTCGCCGACGTTATCTATGACCTTGGCGAATTTCATCACGTTTACGTCGTCGGCGCGGGCAAGGCGGCGGCGCGGATGGGCGTTGCGCTGGAGGAGCTGCTGGGCGATAAAATATCCGACGGCGTCGCCGTTGTGAAATACGGCCATGCGCTGCCGTTGACACGGATCCGGGTGATCGAAGCCGGCCATCCCGTGCCGGATGAAGCCGGTCTCGGCGGCGCGCGCCAGATCATGGCGCTTTTCGAAGCCGCCGGGGCCGGGGATCTGATCGTTTTTCTTATCTCCGGCGGCGGCTCCGCGCTGCTGCCGGCGCCCGCCGACGGGCTTAATTTAGCGGATAAACAGCGAACCACGCAGGCGTTGCTTGCCAGCGGCGCGAGCATCGGTGAAGTAAACGCCGTGCGCAAGCATATCTCCAGGATCAAAGGGGGACGGCTGGCACGATCGGCGGCGCCGGCGACGGTGGTGTCGCTGGTTATTTCAGATGTCGTCGGTGATTCGCTGGAAGACATCGCGTCGGGTCCGACGGTGCCCGACCGCAGCACCTATTCCGATTGTCTACGCATTATGCAGCGCTATGGGCTTCAGGAAAAAATTCCATCCGCGGTTATGGATCGGCTCACACGGGGGGCGAAGGGAGAGATCGCCGAGACGCCCAAGCCTGACGATCCGGTCTTTAGAAATGTTCGTAATTTCATTGTTGGCAGTAATCGGACGGCGATGGCGGCGGCCGAGCGACAGGCCGAAGCGCTGGGCTACCATACTTCCATTCTGTCCGATGCCGTCGAAGGTGAGAGCCGCGAGGTGGCGGCGGCCCATGCGCAGTTCCTCAAGGGAATGCAAAAGCGGCTCGATCCTGGGCGCAAACCAACCTGCGTGCTTGCCGGCGGCGAAACAACGGTTACGGTTCGCGCCGGCGGATTGGGCGGGCGCAATCAAGAGTATGCGGTTGCCGCCGCCAGGGAGATCGATGGCCTAGAGGGGATCGTCGCGCTCAGCGCCGGCACCGACGGTACGGATGGGCCCACCGACGCGGCCGGCGGGATTGTCGACGGCTCGACGATCGCGCGCGGCAAGGGCAAAGGCCTCGATGCCGATGAATTTTTGCGGCGCAACGATTCCTACCATTTTCTTGATGCCACGGGAGATCTTTTGCGCACCGGTCCGACGTTGACCAACGTCATGGATTTACAAGTCTGGTTGGTCGCTTAGGCATTCGCGAGAAACCGGTGGTCAGTCTTCCACCTCGGTGACGGCGAACGGATGTCGCCTCCACCTCATCAAGAACTGTGCGTTCATTCCGGCTACCGATGGTTCGGATTTATGCAGCCAGGAACGTATCACCCGGCCGTGCCGGCGGCGTAGACCAAGGTAAAACAGAAGCGCGTTGAGGGCCGGCAATTTTTCCATAGGGGGCATTGATTTGACCTTTCAATCATGGTTAGAGTGCCACTCCTCAAGGAAAGGACGCTGTGTTTCGGCTGGGTTAACTCGACGGAGCGAAAAGATGATCGACGTCAGTCTTAAGGGAATTCGTTGTCGCGCGGCGCAGGAGATTATCGATATCGGCGGCAACATTGGGGCCTCCACCGAAGGGACCATCGTCTATGAACTCGAAGGCGAGGGAGGCCAGCTGGTCAACGTTCACTGGGACGATGGCACCCGCTCCCTGGTTTCATCGGAAGAGATCGTGATTACCGATATTGTCACCTGGCAGTAAAACAGCGACCCAAGCCGGCAGCGATTTCGCCTGTCCGGGACCGCAAAGGTGCTCCCAATTCATCGAAATTTAACCCTATAGCCACGGACGACGCCTCTTGATTTCGGGCCCTTCGGCGCCATGAGAATTTGCACTTGGCGGAGAAGGGAGGGAGTCGAACCCTCCGGGGACCTTACGGCCCCCAGACTGGTTTTGAAGACCAGCGGCACCACCGGGCACCTTCCTTCTCC
>CAZILB010000027.1:0-2571 GCA_964539925.1 uncultured Syntrophobacter sp.
GCGAGCGGGAGCGCGCAGCGCCGAGGCCTCCCCGCCGCCTGTGCCCCCGCACCGGGCTCCTGAAACGAGGCTTTACGAAACCATTCGTCCGACGACGGTGTTTGAAGCGCCGGCCAATTATTCCCGCATCATAAGCCGCATCAGCAAGGGAACGCAGGTGACCGCGGTTCGTTCGGTGGGCGATTGGCTGGAGATTCATTCCAAGCAGGGTAACCCGCCGGGGTTCATCCGCGCCGACGACGCCGCGCTGATCAGCCGCGGCAACTGAGTGTGCAGCAGCCGGCCTGCGGCGACCGATAACCGGGGTGTTGACTTGTCGTCTGCGAGCTTTCTATGATCTTTGTCATCGGCGGTAATCGCGTATGAAACCGTTTGTGCTGTTTTTTATCCCGATGATTCTCGCGGCGTCCGCCGGCATTGGGTTCGGTCAGGGGTCTGGTGGCAGGGATACGAGCGGCCGGGGCTTCGGACCCTGGGGACAGGCGCGGCCGCAAGGCGAGGTCACTCGTAGTCGAATCCAGGGGACGACCGATGCCCGATCGGCGCTTCATGCGAGGCCGGCACCATCGTTTCGTCATCATGTCGCACCGCAAGGCGATACCACTCGCGATCGGATCCGGGGGACGACCAACGTCCCATCGGCGCTTCATGCGAGGCCGGCGCCATCGTTCCGTCATCATGCGCCATCGCGAAAAGGCGTTTTTCTTCCGGCGCCCCGCCGCCACGTCGCATTCACGCGGGCGCCGTTCGTGCCCATCCGCTATTATTATCCCTATCGATACTATCCCAGGCATCCGGGAGTCTTGATTATCGACGTGCCGGGTTTTGCCGCCGCGACGGCGTACGCGCCATACGCTCCCGGCATTCTTTACCGCGAGCCGCGCACAACCTACGACTCCGCGGTCCAGGCCCCGGGACGAGGCCCGGGGCAGGTCGCGCCGTTCGACCCTACGCCGCCGGAGATTGTCGAACGCATGCTGGTCCTGGCGGCCGTTCAAAGCGACGATCTGCTCTATGATTTGGGATCGGGCGACGGCCGCGTGGTGATCGCTGCAGCCAAGAAATTCGGCGCAAAGGCCGTCGGTTTCGAGATCGACGCCGGCCTGGTCAAGCTCGCCCGCGAGAACGCAAAGCGGGAGGGCGTCGATCATCTGGTGGAGTTTCGCGAGCAGGATTTTCTGACGGCGGATTTGTCGGATGCCTCGGTGGTTACGATTTATCTTTCCTACGACGGAAACCTTGGCGTGCGTCCGCAGTTGCTGCGGCAACTCAAGCCCGGCGCGCGCGTGGTTTCCTACACCTTCGACATGGGCGACTGGCAGGCCAAGATCGCCGAGTCCTACCGCGATAAAAGCGGCAACACCCATATGTTGTATTTCTGGGAGATCGGCGAGCCGCAGATATTCAGCGACCGAAGGTGATCTACCGGTCCCAGTTCCGCGCGAATCATTTTTGTCCGATTCGGAAGTTCATGATCAGGGTTAATCTCAAATGTGTTTGGCTAGGAGATTATTCACGCTGCGAGGAAAAGAGGCAACACCGTGTCGATGGTGGGGTAAGTCCGGAGGATTTGCCCCACCGGTTTCGTTTACGATGCATAGTCCGGGCTGACTTTTCCTTCACGCCGCATAGAGCTGATCGATAAAGCCGCTGTCGTCGATGGTTCTCAAATAGTGCAGGTCCCAGGGTTCCATTGGACCGATATGGCGCATCTTCGGATCTTTGCCGACATCGAGATCGTAAACGTTCTGGATCGCACTTGGCAGCGGATAGGGCTTTTTGTTGAGCAGTTTGGCCCACTCGCGCTGCAAGTGGACGTAGTACTCGCCGTCTTCCAGCCCGTAGCGGCCGGCTAGATTTCTTTTCAAGATCGGCACGACTTTATCGGGTTGGGTTTTGAAAAAGTGCAGCGCCTCGATGAACCCCTTGATAAAGGCATAGACGGTTTCTTCGTTGGCTTTGATATAGTCGCTGGTCGCAAGCAGCGTGGTGTTGTGAATGACCGGCCGATCCGGCAGATCGACGACATGCAGGCCCTTGTTGACGCCGTAGAGGTCGAAGGGCATGTCCACCAGCGCCGCTGCGGCCTTGCCGGAGCTGATTTCATCGACAAATTCGAGAAACTTGCCGGAGCTGTCGCTGATCACGTCGATCCGGATCTCTTGCGGCTTGAGGCCGCAGCTTTCCAGCACGGCGCGCAGGTTGCCGGAGACGCAAGGCGCCTTCGAATGGCAGACGATTTTCTTTCCCTTTAAATCATCGATGCTTTTGATTTCAGGGGCCGCCACCAGCCGGTCGTCCCAGTTGTTCTGCGCCTGCGCCAGATAGGTGAGCCGCTTTTCGCCCCTGGCGCGCTCGCGGTAAGTTTCATGATGGAGCCCGCTCAAGAAATCGATTTCCCCCGCCAACGCAAGCTTGGCGCGATGGGCCATGGTCGGCGCTTTGGCGCCGCCGACGATGTGCAGATCGATCTCATAGCCGTATTTCTCCATGACTTTGGATTCTTTGAAAACGTAGAGAAACGGCAGATGAGAGGAATCGCTGGCCAGAAGATCGAGTGTGCGCATGAAT
>CAZILB010000027.1:2671-22430 GCA_964539925.1 uncultured Syntrophobacter sp.
GAGAAACGGCAGATGAGAGGAATCGCTGGCCAGAAGATCGAGTGTGCGCATGAATTGTCCTCCGTCTATTTTTACGCCAACTTGACCGAGCCCCCTCTTTTTGTTCTCCCCCGCGCACGGAGGAGAAATGAGGGGAGCGCAGCAAATTAAATCACTTCATTCCGAGTTCCGCCTGTACTTCACGCAGGAGGCTCATGTCATGCGCGACCGTCATTTTTCTTTCTGCGGAATTTCAATCGGCAGATCGGTCCGGTCGCCCCATTCCTTCCACGAGCCGATGTAATTGCGGACCTTGGGAAAGCCGAGCAGGCGGAGCGCAACGTAGCTATGGGCGGCGCGGTAGCCGCCCTGGCAGTAGGTTATTGCTTCTTTGTCCGGCGTGATGCCGGCTTTGTCGTACATGGCCTTGAGCTCGGCGTTGGATTTGAATCTTCCGTCGGCGGCGATGTTTTCCGTCCACTCGATATGGATGGCCCCGGGAATCGCGCCGCCGCGCGCCGCGCGCACCTGGGTGCCGCAATACTCGCCGTCGCTGCGCGTGTCCAAAATCGCAACCGATTCTTGCTGCAGGGCTTGAACCACGTCGTCCGCCGTGGCCAGGACCTCGCGGCGCTCTTTGGTGTTGAGTGTTGCGCCTTTTGGCTGAGCCGCGTCGGTCGTGGTCGGCGCGCCCGCGGTTTTC
Source organism: uncultured Syntrophobacter sp. (assembly GCA_964539925.1). Taxonomy (GTDB): domain Bacteria; phylum Desulfobacterota; class Binatia; order UBA9968; family UBA9968; genus DP-20. Next base: position 3,354 of record CAZILB010000027.1, read on the forward strand.
CATACCTGGAAGCCGCCGTCGAGCATCTTTACGTTCGGATGGCCGTAGTATTCCAGGAACCAGACGCCGCGCGCCGCGCGCATGCCCGAGTTGTTTTCGTAAAAAATCACTTCCTTGGTGTCGCTCACGCCGCGCAGTTCGAGCACGTGATGGATCATGTACATGAAGGCCTTGAGCGGCGCTTCGCGAGTGTCGATCAAGCTCAGGCCGAAAAGGTCAAAGTGAGCAGCGCCGGGAATATGGCCCCTGGCGAAATCTTCTGCGGGCCGGACATCGACGAGGCAAAGATCGGTCGAGCCGAGCCGCTGGCGCAGTTGGTCGACGGTGATGAGGAGCGTCTCGCGCGCATATTGCTTTTCCATAGGCTCCCTATAGCATTAGTCAAAATGGCACTGCAAACCTCACAGAGAAAGGGAACTTTTCGATTGGTGTTGAGATTTCGTTCCCTGTCGTTTTTAACCCTCGACGGGAGAGGGAAGAGCCTGCCCCGGACTCGATCCGGGGGCGAGGGTGAACGGCGCCTAATTTTCACTGCGGCACTGCTATGCTGCTTTCTCGTGCTGACGGGCTTCACCTATAAACTCGCTCTTCCGGGGCGCGCGATGTCCTTCCCAGCCGACCACTATTCCCATCCCGAGTATAAAACGGAGTGGTGGTATTACACCGGCCATCTCGAGACCGAAAGCGGAAAAACCTACGGTTATCAGGTGACTTTTTTTCGCTTCGGGGTGCGCGACCGCCAACAGGGTTTGACCGAAGCGCCGCTGTTCACCGACCTTTATCTGGCTCATTTCGCGCTGTCGAATATCAGCGAGAAAAAATTTACTTATCGCGAACGTACCAATCGCGGATACGGCGGTAAGGCCGGCGCCGCCACCGATCGTTTTCTGGTGTGGAACGAGGATTGGAAAGTTGAAGGGGACGAGAAAAATCATCGAATTTTCGCCAGCGATCGCGGCACGACTTTGAAACTGTCTCTCAAATCGCTCAAACCGCCGGTGCTGCACGGCGACCGGGGGCATAGTCAAAAAGGTGAAGGCGAGGGGCGGGCGTCGTATTATTATTCCCTGACTCGCATGGTGACCGAAGGCGAATTGGTGATTGATGGCCGGAAAGAGAAAGTCCGCGGCCTGAGCTGGATGGATCATGAGTTCGGCAGCAATCAACTCGGCGACGACCAGGTCGGCTGGGACTGGTTCAGCATTCAGCTCGACAACCGCACGGAGGTCATGCTTTATCTGATGCGCCGCAAGGACGGGTCGGTGGATCCTTATTCCAGCGGGACGCTGGTGAACGCGGACGGAACAACCAAGCATCTTAAGCTCAGCGATTATCGTGTCGAGGTTTTAGATCGTTGGAAAAGTCCCAAGAGCGAAGCAACCTATCCCATGAAATGGCGAGTCACGATTCCCGGCCACGAAGGCGAGTTGGAAATCATCCCGGCGTTTCCCGAACAAGAACTGATTACAAACCGGAGCACGCGCGTGACCTATTGGGAGGGCGCGGTTTCCATCAGGGGAACGATTGGAAACAAACCGATTGCCGGCCGCGGCTATGTCGAAATGACGGGGTACGCTGGCAGGTTGAATCTCTGAGCCAACGAGGCCGAGTGTTTTTTTCTGGCGGTTGGATCGCCGGTGGATTGCCGGCGGCCGCTGGTTTTGAGATAATTCGGCGATGCCGGCAGCTCCCAACAACCAGGATTGGAAGTGTCTAAACGTGGCGGTCAGGGAAAAGGCGTCTGGAAGGGTGCTTGAGTATAAGATCCATTTCTATCGGAAAACCAATGGTTGGTACGATGAGGTTCGCTACGACAGTCACGAAATAAGACGTGGGAGAAAGGCCGCTTCGCCTCATATGCACTTGAAGATCGCCACTCCGTTCAAGGATTTCGCTGCCGGTGAAGAGGAACTAAAACGGATTATTGATCTAATCCTGCCACAGATAAAGGAGATTACCCGATGAGCCGGATACTAGCCATCAAGGGAACTGATGGTGACCGGGAGGTGGACTATTCTTCGCTCTCGCTCAAGGAGATTCAGAAAAGGATCAAGAGCTACGAGAAGCAATTTGGCAGCTTTGGTAAATTCTTTCGCAGTTATGACTGCGAGTCCAGTGTGCCGGACGACTATTTGACGCTGATCGATTGGGAGTGCCTCTTGTGCGAACTGAAGAGCAGAAAAGGACCGGGTCTTAAGCTTGTAAAGAGCGGCAAAGGAAGACCTCGCTAACTTCGTCGAAATAGCGAAGTCTTCTTCGGCATACTCCGCCAATAAGGCCTCTATATTGAGTCGGTTCCGCGCCCGAGCGATCAGAACACTCGAATCGATCGGGATTCCCATGGCGATTCTGGAACCGAAGATGTTTGCTTTGTCGTATCCTCTACCGCATCCCAAGTAGCCTGAATAGGGATTTAGCACAGAATCGAGTAAAGTCAGGAAGTCAGCGCCGTTAAACCACAGCGGCCTCACGTGAGAAATTCGCAAAGCATACCTCACTTTCCGGCTTTGCTATCAATGCAAGCATTGGACAACCAGCCGCGCAACTCGCCGGCTGCGACGAACTCTTGCGCCTGCCAATCGCAGAATCGATCTCGCCATACCCCAGCGAATTTGGACTTAGCCCCTTTTTCGTCTCGATAAAATTCCGAACAACGCTTTGGTGGTGATTCTTCCAGACGATGATCCAACTCTCTGCCGAAAGAACCTTGCTCTGGCTCGGCGCCACCGGCAAAAGGATCAAGCAGTCGTGCATGTGCGAGTGAAAAAACTAGTGCCTCCGCCAAAGTCGCGTTTGGTGCAACCGCGGCTGACAGTGGCGTCATAGATTGCATTCAGGAGCGTCAAGCGAAGCGGAAGGCCGCGTTTATTGGTGGGGGATTGGAAGTGAATGCAGATTGACTATTTCAGGATTTCCTGCGGAATTTCCTTGAAGGGTTCGAATTCTGGATCTTTGTGGACTAAAGTCGCGCTGTAGGCGATCGCGGTGGCGCCGATCCAGCTGTCGGCGACCGAGAGTTTGCCGTGGGCTTTGATGCGGGCCGCGATCTCCAAAATGTTGGCGTCGCATGCTATCCATTCAACGGCGAAGGAATCCATTAATCGCAGCGCGTGACGAGCCGCCTCTTCTCCTTCTTCGCGCCAAACGATATAGAGAACCTCCATCCGGCTCATAAAAGAGACCAGGAGCCGGCATTGATTCTTTTTCCCCTGCGAAAGAAGCGCCTCGACTCTATCTGCACCGGGTTCGTCGCCCCGCAAGGCGAGGAGGGCAGAGGTGTCGAGAACGAAGCTAGTTCTTGGGGGCATCTTCTCGCTGTCGGTCGCCGCGCCGATCTTTTAAAAGCTGTTTTACCAGTCCCTTTTTGCCGGAGCCACGAAACGCCCGAATAGGATCCGCAGGAACGGGTATCACTCTGGCCGTGGCGCCTTCCACGATCCATTCGAGAGTCGTGTCCGGACCGATGTGAAGTTTTTTGCGGACCTCGGAGGGCACCGAGATCTGTCCGCGCTTTGAGACTTTGGTACGCATGTCAGGATATTACAAGATCCTTAGCTGTAATACAAGCAATGTTGACTACTGCCTTGTATTGCTCTTTGCCGCATGAAAATAACCATGCGCTCGTTGCGCTTTACCGCGTAGAACTACTTGATTTGCACCGCAGAACTCTGGAAACTCCATCCGTGCCCATGCTTATCGAGGAAAAGGCAAAAGCGGCAAATCAGCGGCACGGTCTTTTGTCCTGTGGAGACAGTGTGCTTGTCGCCGTATCCGCGGGGCCGGATTCGGTGGCCTTGTTGCATTTGCTCTACGATTTGCGCGAGGAACTCGGGCTGCGTTTGGAAGTGGCGCATTTGCAGCATGGGATTCGCGGCGCGGAGGCGAAAGAGGACGCGCGCTTTGCGGCCGCGCTGGCGCGAAAGTTGGACCTGCCGTTCCATCTTAAAGAAATCGATCTTCCGGCGATGAAAACCGAGGCGGGAAAAGGCAATCTCGAAGCCTTGGCGCGGGCGGAGCGTTACCGCTTTTTCGCCGATGTCGTGCGCGCGCGCAAACTGGACAAAGTCGCGACCGCGCATACGCAGGACGACCAGGCGGAGACCGTCCTGATGTGGCTATTCCGCGGCGCGGGCATGAAAGGCCTGGGCGGCATGGCGCCTCTCAGCCATGTCGATGCAGGCCAATGGGACAGATCAGAGAAATTGACCGTAATTCGGCCGCTGATCGAGGTTTCGAAGGCCGATATCCTCGAATATCTCCAGGAAAAAAGGCTCTCCTTCAAAGTGGACCGGACCAATCAGGATCCGGCCTGGCTGCGAAATTGGCTGCGCTTGGAACTGTTGCCGGAGATTCGCCGCCGCACCGGTGAAAACGTCGCCGAGCGGCTCAGCCGTCAAGCGGCGTTGATGCGGGAGGAAAATCAGTTCCTGGATCAGCTTGCCCGAGACCGTTATCGCGCGATGGGCGGCGTTGACGGTCTCGATCGACGGATGCTGCTGCGCGAGCCCCAGGCGCTGCAGCGGCGCGTCTTGCGCCTCTGGATCGAGGAGGTCCGCGGACAGTTGCGCGGGTTGCACTTTGTTCACGTCGAGGAGTTGTTGCATGTCGCGGAGGCCAAAGCTCCGCAGGGGCGGGTTTCAATCCCCGGTGGATGGGAAGTGGTGCGCGAATATGACACTCTTAAATTGGCGAAGAAATCTCGACGGCGGGAGCGGCTTTGTTACAGTTACGAACTTGTCATCGGCAGAGTCTTGCGAATTCCTGAAGCTGGTGTAGAAGTTTCTGCGGAGCGTATCGAGGGCCTCGGCGGCGAATGGCCTGCCCGGTCGACCGAAGCGGTCTTCGATCTCCAAGGGTTGACGGGTAAATTGCAGGTGCGAAACTTTCGGCCGGGCGATCGTTTTAGGCCTCTGGGCATGAGCGGACGAAAAAAGGTCAAAGATCTGTTTATCGATCGCAAGGTGCCGCAATCGCTGCGGATCAAATTGCCGATTTTGGCGATGGGACAAGAAATCCTCTGGGTCCCCGGATACGGCCGCAGCGAGGTTGCCCGGTTAACCGAAAATAGCCGCTCCCTCGTGCGAATTAGAGTAGTCTCCATCGGGGCTTAGAGGGCAAAAGTCATATTGATCGGACCGTGTGCGTGTGTTAGACTCCGCTAAGATTTGGAGGGACGATTGAGTCAGTCATCAAAACATATCGCCCTTTGGTTAGTTCTGGCGCTCGTTTTCCTGGTGATCTTCAGCGTTTTTAGCAAACAACACGGCCGCGACCCGGAGATCGTGTTCAGCGAGTTCATGGGCGCCGTCGATCGGGGCGACGTCCAGGAAGTGCTCATTCAAGGCCACAGCATTCAGGGCAAATACAAGAACGGCGAGCGCTTTCGCACCTTTGCGCCGAACGATCCGGAACTGGTGAAATCGCTGCGCGATCGAAAAGTGAAGATCGCGGCGAAACCGGAAGACGAGTCGCCGTGGTACATGGTTTTGCTGCTCAATTGGTTCCCCATGTTGCTCTTGATCGGCGTGTGGATATTTTTCATGCGCCAGATGCAGGTGGGCGGGGGCAAGGCGATGTCGTTCGGCAAGAGCCGCGCAAAGCTATTGACCGAGAATCAGCATAGAATCACTTTTTCCGACGTCGCCGGCGCCGAGGAGGCCAAGGACGACCTTCAAGAAATTATCGCCTTCTTGAAAGACCCGAAGAAGTTCACCAAGCTCGGCGGCCGCATTCCCAAGGGTTGCTTGCTTGTCGGACCTCCGGGTACCGGCAAGACGCTTTTGGCACGCGCCATTGCCGGCGAGGCGGGCGTGCCTTTCTTCAGCATCAGCGGCTCCGACTTCGTCGAAATGTTTGTCGGGGTCGGCGCCTCGCGGGTGCGCGACCTTTTCGTTCAGGGCAAGAAAAACGCGCCGTGTATCATCTTCATAGACGAAATCGACGCCGTCGGGAGGCACCGCGGGGCGGGATTGGGCGGCGGTCACGATGAACGGGAGCAGACCCTCAACCAGCTGTTAGTTGAAATGGATGGGTTTGAGGCGAACGAGGGGGTTATTCTCATCGCCGCCACCAACCGGCCCGATGTGCTGGACCCGGCGTTGCTCAGGCCCGGTCGCTTCGACCGGCGCGTGGTCGTGCCTCGGCCCGATGTGAAGGGCCGCGAGGGAATCCTGCACGTGCACATGCGCAAAGTGCCGGTGGCGCCGGATGTGGATATCGCGGTGTTGGCGCGGGCCACCCCGGGATTTGCCGGCGCCGATCTGGAAAACCTGGTCAATGAAGCGGCTCTGCTGGCGGCGCGCAGCAACAAGGACAAAGTCGATATGCGCGACTTCGAAGTCGCCAAAGATAAAGTCATGATGGGCGCCGAGCGGCGCAGTATGATCATCAGCGACGAGGAGAAGCGCAATACCGCATACCATGAGGCCGGCCATGCGCTGGTGGCCAAGCTGTTGCCCGGCGCCGACCCGATCCACAAGGTGACGATCATTCCGCGCGGCATGGCGCTGGGCCTTACCCAGCAGCTGCCCATCGATGAGAAACACACCTACAATAAGGAATACTTGCTTAACAATCTGGCGATCTTGTTCGGCGGGCGGGTGGCCGAAGAACTGGTGCTCAACCATATGACCACCGGCGCCGGCAATGATATCGAAAAGGCTACCGAGCTGGCCCGGCGCATGGTGTGCGAGTGGGGCATGAGCGAAAGGCTCGGTCCTATGACTTTCGGCAAAAAAGAGGAAGAGATTTTCCTCGGCAGAGACTTCACGCAGAAAGTCGACTACTCGGAAAGCACCGCCATTGAGATCGACACCGAAGTCAGAAGGATCATCCAGGAGAGCTACCTCAAGGCTAAGGACCTCCTGAAGACGAACATTGCGATTCTTCATCGGGTTGCCGAAAAGCTGCTCGAGCGAGAAGTTCTGGACGGTTCGGAGATCGACGCGATTGTGCGAGAGTTTGGCGGGAACGGTGGGGCCCCGCTATCGCCGTCGGCCGCCGCGGCTGTTGCCTGAGCTAAACTTGCCGGGGCTACTGTACGCCCCTCTCCACCTTCCCAAAGTTCAAATTTCTCCTTTTCCTGAGCCAGCGGTTCTGTGAAGGGAGGCGGGCGGTTTCGTGGCGGACTGTTGACGCGAAGAGTGCCAAACGAATTGGCTGGCGGAGTCGGAGTGAGCGAGCGGGAGATTCAGCCTTTGATTTCGGCGCAAAAGCCGTTGGCGCCGTGGCTGTCGCCGGAGGGCCGCGGCGTCGAGACGCGCCACGGCAAGCTCGATTTATCCCGCCGTACGGCGGTCATGGGCATACTGAACGTGACGCCGGATTCCTTTTACGACGGCGGGAACCGCATGGAAGCGAGCCGTGCGATCGCCGACGGTTTAGCCATGGTTCAGGCCGGCGCGGATGTTTTGGACGTCGGCGGCGAGTCGACCCGCCCGGGCTCCAGGCCGGTGAGCGTGGAGGAGGAACTCGCGCGAGTCCTGCCCGTGATCGCCGGCCTGCGGCGCGAAGTTCAGACGCCGATTTCCATCGACACCTATAAGTCCGCCGTGGCGCGGCGGGCGCTGGAAGCCGGCGCGGACATCGTCAACGATATCAGCGCGCTGCGATTTGATCCCCAAATGGGTTCGCTGATCGCGGCAGAAAAGGTGCCCGTCATCCTGATGCATATGCAGGGGACACCGCAAACCATGCAGGCTGAACCGCGTTACGGCGATGTTGTCCGCGAGGTGCGAGATTTCCTCGCGGCCCAGTTTTACGAAGCGATGGACGTTGGAATCGAGGCCGGGCAGATTATCCTCGATCCCGGTGTCGGCTTCGGCAAGACCCTCGAACATAACCTCCTGTTGCTGCGCGGGTTACCTGCGCTCGCAGCCCTCGGGCAGCCCCTTCTCGTGGGGGCTTCGCGCAAAGCCTTCATTGGCAAAATTCTCGACCTGGACGCCGCTGAGCGCCTGGAAGGGAGCCTGGCGGCCGCGGTGGCCGCGGTTTTTTCGGGCGCCAACATGGTCCGGGTGCACGACGTGGCGGAGACTTGCCGGGCGGTGCGTGTCGCGGATGCGATCCGCTTCGGACCCGGCCGGTGACGAGGCTGACCGGATGTTGGAATTGATCCGCCAGATCCGCTGGCAAGATTTCGTCGACATCGGCATCATCACTTTTTTAGTCTACCGGTCGTTGCAGATCGTGCGCGGCAGCCGCGCGATGCAGATGATTATCGGACTCGCCGTCATCCTCGTCGCTTACGTGGCGTCGCGCGCCTTGGGTCTGTTCACGCTTAACTGGATTCTCGACAACTTTCTCGGCTCGATCATCCTGGTGATCATCGTGATCTTTCAGAGCGACATTCGCCGGGCTTTGACGCAGGTAGGCACCGCGCCGCTTTTCGTGGCGGCCGAACGCATGTTTCAGCCTCACGAAAACGTCGTCGACGAAGTGGTCCAGGCCGCCACGGCTCTGGCGGCGCGCCATGTCGGCGCGCTGATCGTGTTTCAGCGCGAGGTGGGGCTCAACGAATATATGGAGATCGGCACGCGGCTCGATGCCCGTGTCAGCCGAGAGTTGATTGAGAGCGTATTCTCGCCGCACTCGCCGATCCACGACGGCGCCCTGGTGATCTATCAAGGCCGGGTCACGGCGGTGCGCTGTCTCTTGCCGCTCAGTACCAATCCCAATCTCCGCAAGAGCTGGGGTACGCGCCACCGCGCCGCGCTCGGCGTGACCGAGGAGACCGATGCCGTGGCAATCGTGATCTCGGAGCAGGAAGGTACGATCGCGCTCGTCGTCGGCGGCAACGTGACCGAGAACGTCGACGGCGTGCGGCTGGGAGCTGCGCTGCAAGATCTGGTGAGAGCATGAAGCGCTTGTGGGAAAGAATCGTCGCGTTGGCCGGCAGCAATTTGGGTCTCAAGGCCGTGGCTTTGACCATAGCACTGGGATTGTGGCTGGCGGGGCATCGCGATACCGAGCGGGCCATCGAGGTGCCGGTGGAGTTTCGGAGCATCCCGTCGGATCTGATGGTTATGGAAAACCGTGTGGATTACGTGGTGTTGCGTCTGATGGGGCCGCGCACGCTGGTGTCGACGCTCGATGCCGACCGGATGAGGCTCTCCCTGGATCTTTATGACGCAAAGTCGGGTTCGCTCAGCTATCCATTGACCGCCGAGCACTTCAATATCCCGCGCGGGGTGTCGGTGGCCCGGATTACGCCGCCGGTGATTCATCTCAAGCTTGAGCCCGTGGCTACCCGCACGTTGCCCGTCGCTGTGCGCGTCTCCGGCGCGCCGGCGGAGGGCTATCGAGTTTCATCGACGGCCGCATATCCGGAAAGTGTTTCGGTGCATGGACCGGCTGAAGACGTGCGCCGTATGACGGCCATCGAAACCGTACCCGTGGATATCGAGAGGAGCCGGGGTGTGATCAAGCGCCGGGTCAGGCTGTCCAACGACGGCAAGCCGCTGTCGCTGGCGCCGGACCAGGTCGAAATATCGATCACCATCGAAGAGGCGCATGTGGTGCGGGACTTCGACCGGATCGAAGTTCATGCCCGGGACTTCAAGGGCGTTTACACCGTCACGCCGCAGACAGTCCATTTGCGCCTTTCCGGTCCCAAAAGTACCATGGATAAGTTACAATTGGCGTCGGAAGACGTCCATCTGGAGCTTCAGGGATTATCCGCCGGCGAGCATAGCGTGCCGTTGAAGGTGGACTTACCCGAGAACGTCGCGGTCGTGGAGCAGAAACCGCTGCGTTTCAACGTGCGGATTATCAAACCGGGAGCATGATTCGGTCGAGTCATAAGGAGTCTAGGCGATGAGCCAGCCGCAAGTCCTAACTAAAGAACCCCAGCGCCACCTCTTTGGCACCGACGGCGTGCGCGGAGTCGCCAATCAAGAGCCGATGACGTCGGAAATGGCGCTCAAGCTGGGCCGCGCCATGGCAAAGGTGCTGCATGAGACGAAACCGAGCGAGCATCCCGGACGACTTTCGCCCAATCTTGCGCGCAGAAACCGCGCCGAGGAGAAACACCGCTACAAGATCCTCATCGGTAAAGACACGAGGCTGTCGGGCTATATGTTGGAGACCGCATTGGCATCCGGGATTGTATCGATGGGCGTTGACGTTCTCCTCGTGGGGCCGCTGCCGACGCCGGGGGTGGCTTTTTTAACCCGCAGTATGCGGGCCGACGCCGGGGTGGTGATCTCGGCTTCGCACAATCCCTATCAAGACAACGGCATCAAGTTTTTTTCCTGGGACGGTTTCAAACTGCCCGACGCGGTGGAAGCGCGCATGGAAGAGATGATTTTCGGCGGCGAGACCGAGGGGTCACGACCGACCGCGGCGGAGATCGGCAAGGCCTTTCGGATTTCCGACGCGGTGGGGCGATACAACGTGTTTCTCAAGAACAGTTTTCCGCGCCACCTGACTCTGCAGGGATTGAAAATCGTCGTCGATTGCGGTCACGGCGCGGCGTACAGGGTTGTCCCCGAGGTGCTGTCGGAACTGGGCGCGGAAGTGTTGCCGATCGGCGTGCAGCCGGACGGCGAGAATATCAACCGTCGCTGCGGCGCGCTCCATCCGGAAACCGCCAGGGATTTGCTGTTGCATGAGGGCGCCGATGTCGCCGTGGCGCTGGACGGCGACGCCGACCGGGCGGTGTTTATCGACGAGACCGGTGAGACTCTCGACGGCGATGAAGTGCTGGCTATCTCGGCCCTCGATCTGCAAGCGAGGGGTGCCCTGCGCGGTGGCGGCGTGGTGGCGACGGTCATGAGCAATTTGGGTTTGGATTTGGCGCTCAGAGACGCCGGGTTGGAAGTGGTGCGCGCGCCGGTGGGCGACCGCTACGTAGTCGAGAAGATGCTCGCCGGCAACTATAATTTGGGAGGCGAACAATCAGGCCATATCTTGTTCCTCGATCACAATACGACCGGCGACGGCGCGATTACCTGTTTGCAGATGCTCGCTTTAATGGTGGAAAAGCGTAAACGACTGAGCCAATTAAAGGGCGTGATGACTCGGTTGCCCCAGGTGCTGCTTAACGTCGGCGTCAAAGAGCGGAAGGATTTTGTGCAAATGCCGAAGGTTGCCAAAAAAATCGCCCAAGTGGAACGCGCTTTGGCCGGCCGGGGCCGAGTGCTGGTGCGCTATTCGGGCACCGAATTGCTCGCTCGGATCATGTTGGAGGGCGAGGACCAAAACCAGATCGGTGCCATGGCAAAGGACATCGCCGACGAAATCCGCGCGGAGGTCGGCGCCTAATTCATGATTCGCTTGGGTGTAAACGTCGATCATGTGGCGACGGTGCGCCAGGCGCGGGGAAGCGATGTTCCCGATCCCGTGGAGGCGGCGCTCATGGCCGAAGCGGCGGGCGCCGACGGCATTACGGTCCACCTGCGTGAGGACCGCCGCCATATCCAGGAGCGCGACTTGAAGCTGCTTTTGGAGCGCGCCAAGACCAAAGTCAATCTGGAGATGGCCGTGACGCCGGAGATGGTTGCCCTGGCAGCAGGCTTGCGGCCGCAGGACGCCTGCTTTGTCCCCGAACGGCGCGAGGAGTTGACCACCGAAGGCGGTCTCGACGTGGTGGCGCACAAAGGCAAAGTCAAAGAAGCCGTCCAAAGGCTGCACGCACGCGGTATTTACGTGAGCCTTTTCGTTGATCCAAAAGAGGCCCAGATCGACGCCGCAAAAGCAATCGGCGCTCACGCGATCGAGATTCATACGGGTGCTTATTGTAATGCCAGCGGCGCCGCGCGGGAGAAAGAACTTGAAGCCGTCGTGGAGGCGGCCACCCGGGCGAACAAAATGGGTCTGGAAGTACACGGCGGCCACGGGCTCAATTACGACAATGTCCTTTCCATCGCCAAGATCCCCGAGATGGTCGAGCTCAACATCGGCCACAGCATCGTTGCCCGCGCGATCATGGTCGGGATCGGCCAGGCGGTGCGGGAAATGAAGGAACTGCTGGCGAAAGCAAGAGTTTAAAAGTTCAAGCCGTTCAAAACGTTCAAGTCGTTCAAACCGTTTGAACAGAGCGAAGCGGTTGAACGGAACATCAGCGCGAGTGGTTGAACTATTTGAACGCCTTGAATGAATTGAACCATGCTCGTCGTGACCGCCGAAGAGATGCGCGAGATGGATCGCCTGACGATCCATCATTACGGCGTGCCGAGCTTGGCGCTCATGGAGCGTGCCGGCGAAGGCATCGCCCAGGCGATTTTGGCCGGTTTCGGACGGCTCGCAAAAAAAGGCGTGCTCATCGTCTGCGGCAAGGGCAACAACGGCGGCGATGGTTTCGTCGTCGCGCGGCAGCTCAAGAAAAAAAGAATTCCTTGCGAAGTTGTCCTGTTGGCGCGCCGGGACGAGCTGGCTGCGGACGCGGCGCACAACCTGCGCGGTTTCTTGAAGCTCAAGGGCAGGGCGACCGAGATTGGCGCCGGGGAGTTGAACTTGCTCGCCCAGCGGCTCAGTAAGAACGCTTTGGTGGTCGACGCCATTCTGGGCACGGGAATTAAAAGCGAGGTGCGCGGTTTCTATGCCGATGCGATCACGCTGCTCAACGCGTCGGGCCTACCGATCGTTGCCGTCGACATCCCGTCGGGTCTCGATAGCGAGCGAGGCACGCCCCTCGGAGTTTCGATTCAAGCCGAGATGACAGTGGCGTTGGCCTTTCCCAAGCTCGGTGAAATGATCTATCCCGGTTTGACTTACGCGGGCGATGTGGTCGTGGCCGACATTGGTATCGCACCGGAAGCGGTGGCCGCGGTCGGCCCTGGGACCGAGCTTCTGGATGCCGAGGCGATTCGCTGGCTGGTGCCGCGGCGCGAGCCGGACACGCACAAGGGAACCTACGGCCATGGGTTAATCGTCGCCGGGTCGAGGGGAAAAACCGGCGCGGCGCTGTTGGCCGCGCGCGCCGCCATGCGGGCCGGAGCGGGGCTGGTGACTCTCGCCGCGCCGCACTCGCTCAACAGCATTCTGGCCGGCGCGCTGGTCGAGGTGATGACCGAGCTTTTGCCGGAGAGCCGCGACGGGGAAATGGAAATATTGACCGACGGGGATTGGCGCCGGCTGCTCGCGCGCAAGAATGCTTTGCTTTTTGGGCCGGGTATCGGCGTTGGCACCGCCACCCAGAATGCGCTCTGCTGGCTTCTCCGCAACTTGGATATTCCTTGGGTCATCGATGCCGACGGCTTGAATAATCTTGCTCCGGAGATCAAGCGCTTGCGTCACGCGGCCACGGCCCCCATTCTTACCCCGCACCCCGGCGAGATGGCCCGGCTTGCCGGCAAGAGCAACATCGAAGTGAACAGCGACCGAGTCGGAATTGCGCGGCGGTTCGCCGCGGAAAACCGTTGCTATCTGGTTCTTAAGGGCGCGCGCACGCTGATGGCGACGCCCGAAGGCAGGGTATTTATCAACCCGACCGGCAATGCCGGCATGGCCAGCGGCGGCATGGGCGATGCCCTGGCCGGCATTCTGACGGCGCTCTTGGCCCAAGGATTGTCCGCCGAAGACGCGATGAAGCTCGGTGTTTATCTGCACGGTTTCGTCGGCGACGCTGTTGCCGAGGCGACGGGCCAGATCGGCTTGCTTGCATCGGACATTATCGACGGCCTGCCGTCCGGCCTGCGCGCTCTCGGCGCGCCCGTCTCGTAGGCTCGAAATCTCCTGAAAAGTATACTACTTGTAATAGTAAAGCCCGGACACTCATGGGTTCATGGAAAGTTGTCTCCAGTTCCGCGCGACAAACCACTTATTTGGGGCACCGGTTGGGAAAACTGGCGCAAGGGGGCGAAATTGTTGGTTTGATCGGCGAATTAGGCGCTGGTAAAACCTGCTTCGTACGGGGCGTGGCCCGGGGCGCTGGCGTAGGTGCGGACGCCTGGGTTCGCAGTCCGACCTTCACGTTGATCAACGAGTATCAGGGCCGGTTGCCGGTTTACCACATCGACCTTTATCGGGTTGGCCATCGAGCGGAGATCGAGGGGCTCAATCTGCGGGAGTATCTATATTCCGACGGGATAAGTCTCATCGAGTGGTTCGAGCATCTGCCGGCGCAGGAAGTTGGCGAATTTCTGGAAGTCAAAATCGCGCATGCCGGGGCGAATCAACGGGAAATATCGCTGCAAGCACATGGCGAACGCTATGATCGATTGATTGAAGCTGTGCGCCAAACATCGTTCAAGAGTTCAAGGGTTCAAAAGTTCAAGGATAAGAGTTCGGGGGAAGGGACAGTTTAAGAAGTGTCGTTGTTGGTGCAAAAATTCGGCGGAACCTCCGTCGCAACTATCGATCGAATCAGACATGTCGCGGAAAAAATTGCGGCATCGAAACGGGCCGGACACAAATTGGCCGTGGTCGTCTCAGCGATGGCCGGAGAGACCAACCGATTACTCGCGCTGGCGCAGCAGATTGCGGAGCTACCGGACGAGCGCGAAAGGGATGTGCTTTTAGCGAGCGGCGAGCAGGTCTCGGTAGCTCTCATGAGCCTGGCGTTGAAAGAAATCGGCGTGGAGGCGCGCTCCTACCTGGGCCACCAGGTCAGGATCGCGACCGACAATGCTTACGGCCGAGCGCGCATCCTGAGCATCGATTCGACCAAGATCAGGACGGCCCTCGATTCCGGCGAGGTCGTGGTGGTCGCAGGCTTTCAGGGTGTGGATGAAAACGATAACATCACCACGCTCGGGCGCGGCGGTTCGGATACCAGCGCGGTGGCGCTCGCGGCGTTTCTCAATGCCGACGCGTGCGAGATCTATACCGACGTGGAGGGCGTGTTCACCACGGATCCCGGCATATGCGCCAATGCTCGCAAGCTTGCACGTATTTCCTATGAAGAAATGATCGAACTGGCAAGCACGGGCGCCAAAGTCCTGGAAATCCGCTCGGTGGAGTTCGCCAAAAAATATTCCGTTCCGGTGCATGTCCGATCGACGTTTTCAGACGCGCCGGGCACCTGGCTGGTCAAGGAGGAAGAAAGTATGAGCGATGTGCTGGTCTCGGGGGTCGCCTGCGACAAGAACGAGGTAAAAATTACGCTGGTCCGGGT
This sequence comes from uncultured Syntrophobacter sp., assembly GCA_964539925.1. GTDB lineage: Bacteria > Desulfobacterota > Binatia > UBA9968 > UBA9968 > DP-20. Next base: position 18,409 of record CAZILB010000027.1, read on the forward strand.
GCCCGATCGGCCCGGCCTGGCCGCTCAGATTTTTGGCCCCATCGCGGATGCGCATATCGTCGTCGACATGATTATCCAGAATGCCAGCGAGGACGGCACCACGGATTTGACTTTTACCGTGCCCAGAGTCGATCATAAGAAAGCGCTGGCGATCGTGGAACAGACTCTGCCCGCCATCCGCGCCAAAGGCGTCAAAGTCGATACCGACATCGCCAAGGTGTCGGTGGTCGGGGTCGGCATGCGCACCCATGCCGGAGTCGCAGCGAAAACATTTCAGGCGCTGGCCGAAAACGGGATCAATATTCAGATGATATCGACATCGGAAATCAAAATTTCCGTGGTCATCGAGGCCGGGCAGGCGGATCAGGCCGTGCGTGCGCTGCATGAGGCGTTTATTGGAAAGCAGGGGACGGTATGAAGGACGTTTTGCTCTATGACACGACGCTCAGGGACGGCTGCCAGGCCGAAGACATTTCGTTTACGCTGGAAGACAAACTTCGTATCGCACAAAAACTCGACGATCTCGGAGTCGATTATATCGAAGGCGGATATCCAGGGTCCAACGAGCGCGACGCCGATTTCTTCAAGCGGGTGGAGAAGCTGAAGCTCAAGAACGCCAAAATCGCTTCCTTCGGCACGACAAGAAAAGTCGGCGCCAAGCCGTCCCAGGATTTCAATCTCAAGGTTCTCCTGCAGTCCGAGACGCCGGTGGTGACTCTGGTGGGCAAGACCTGGGACCTGCATGTGCGCGACGATCTCCGGATCAGCCAGCAGGCCAATCTCGATATCATCGCCGACTCCATCGCATTTATGAAAAAGCGCGTCGATGAGGTGATCTTCGACGCCGAACACTTCTTCGACGGCTTTCGCGCCAACCCGGACTACGCGCTGGCGTGCTTGAGGGCGGCCCAGGAGGGCGGCGCGGATTGGATCGTGCTCTGTGAGACCAACGGCGGGCGTTTGCCCGGCGATATTCGCGATGCGCTCAATCACGTGAACCAGGCGATAAAAACACCGCTGGGCATTCATTGTCACAACGACGGCGAGCTGGCGGTGGCCAACACTCTTGCCGCTGTCGAGATGGGCGCGACACAGGTTCAAGGCACGATCAATGGCTTCGGCGAACGCTGCGGCAACATGAACTTGATCTCGGTAATCGCCAACCTGCAACTCAAAATGGGCAAGAAGTGCGTCACCCCGGCGCAGCTTAAAAAGCTGCGGGAAATTTCTTTGCTTTTTTACGAGCTGGCCAACATTCATCCGAACAAGCACCAGCCCTACGTGGGCGATAGCGCGTTCGCCCACAAGGGCGGGCTTCACGTCTCCGGCGTGTTAAAAAACCGCGAAACCTACGAGCACATCGACCCCGAACTGGTGGGCAACCGCCAACGGGTTCTCGTCTCCGATCTGTCGGGGCGAAGTAATGTCGTCTACAAGGGTAAAGAATTCGGCATCGACATGACGGGCCACGACGACGCCGTCAAAGAGATTTTGAAGCGCACCAAGGAACTGGAAGGGCAAGGCTATGAGTTTCAGGCCGCGGAGGCGTCCTTCGAGCTATTGATTCAGGAGGCTCTCGGCAAGAAAAAAAAGAACTTCAATCTGATCGGGTTCCGCGTCATCGACGAAAAACGGAGAGAGGGCGAGCCGCCGATTTCGGAGGCGACGATCCAGGTGGAAGTCAACGGCGAGCTGGAGCATGCCGCGGCCATGGGCAATGGACCGGTGAACGCTCTTGACCAGGCGCTGCGCCGCGCGTTGACCAAGTTTTACCCGGCCCTCAAACAGGTCGAACTGCTCGATTACAAGGTCCGGGTTCTGTCGTCGGGAGAAGGGACGGCCGCGGTGGTGCGGGTATTGATCGAATCGGGCGACGGCAAGGATCGCTGGGGCACGGTCGGCGTTTCGCACAACGTCATTGAAGCGAGCTGGCAAGCGCTGGTCGACAGCATTGACTACAAGCTCTACAAGGACGCGAGGCAGCGGGCGAATTAATGGGAGGCAAGCGGCACGAGGCAATCGGTACTAGGCAATAGTAAGGGAAAATCATCCTGATTCTGTTGCCTGTTGCCTGTTGCCTGTTGCCTATTCGTGATGTGGGACAACATTAAGGAAGATATTCAGGTTGTCTTTCAACGCGATCCGGCGGTGCGGTCCGCGTGGGAGGTGGTGCTGGCCTATCCCGGCTTTCACGCGGTTCGGATGCACCGCCTGGCGCATGGGCTTTGGCGACGCGGCCGCACGACGACAGCGCGCTTTGTGAGCCATGTCGCGCGTTTCCTCACCGGAATCGAGATTCACCCCGGGGCGCGCATCGGCCGGCGTTTTTTTATCGATCACGGCATGGGCGTGGTGATCGGCGAAACCACCGAGATCGGCGACGATGTCACGATCTACCAGGGTGTCACCCTGGGCGGCACCTCGACGGCGCGCATCAAGCGCCACCCGACGATCGAGGATTCGGTGACGATCTTCAGCGGCGCGGCGGTGCTCGGGCCGGTGACGGTCGGCCGCCATAGCCGGGTGGGCGCCGGCTCCGTGCTCGTATCCTCGGTGCCGCCGCACTCGACCGTCGTGGGGATTCCCGGCCGGGTGGTGAAGACGGAAGCGTTACACACGCAGGCCGGCAAAGCGATCATCGATCTCAACTCCGCCGATCTGCCCGATGTCATCGCCAAGGCCTTTAGCGGCCTCGCCGACTACGTGGAGAAGCTCGAGCGCAAAGTCGATGAGCTGAGCGCGCGCCAGGGCGGGCTGGAAGAAAAAACCGCGGAGGACAGCGAGGTGCTCAATAAAGTTAAAGAACTGCTCAAGAATGCGGGAAGCTGAACGTCATGAACACGTTCAAGCTGTTCAAATCGTTCAAAACGTTCAAGCCGGTTTAAGAAAATATGATAAAGGCGCGCAGAGAAAAGATCGTTGTTGCCATGAGCGGCGGCGTTGATAGCTCGGTAGCGGCGGCTTTGCTCGTCGAGCAAGGGTACGACGTCCAGGGGGTTTCGCTGCGCATGTGGGAAGGGGAGGCGGGACCGAGGGTATGTTCGGATCATCGCGGCGCCAAAGAAGTGGCTGAGGTGCTCGGTATTGCCCACGCGCTGGTCGATCTTCGTTCTCAATTTGTCGAAACCGTGGTCAAGCCGTTTGCGCGCGATTATCTGCACGGGCGCACGCCCAACCCTTGCGTCGCCTGCAATCGCGATTTCAAGCTCGGCAATTTACTGCGATGGGCCGGAGAGCAGGGCGCACGTTTCGTCGCCACCGGCCATTACGCCCGCGTGGCGACTGACGAAAAGACCCCCCGCTTGTCGCTCCTGCGCGGCGTCGATCGCTCCAAGGATCAGTCGTATGTTTTGTTCTCGCTGTCGCAGAACCAACTGGCGCACGCGTTGTTTCCCCTCGGGGGGATGCACAAGACCGAGGTGCGCGAATATGCGCGCCGGCTGGGGCTGCCTGCGGCCGAACGGCCGGAGAGCCAGGATATCTGTTTCGGCGACTACAAAGCCTTGGTCGCATCCTACGCACAGGAAAATGAAGTCTGCGGCGGCGAAGTGGTCGATCGCTCAGGTAAGGTGCTCGGGCAGCATGGCGGCATTCATGGCGTGACCATCGGCCAGCGCAGAGGCCTGGGCATTTGTGCCGACGAGCCGCTCTACGTCGTCGAGATCGACGACGCCTCCAAGCGGGTCGTCGTGGGCAAGAAAGCTGAATTGAATTGCCTGGGCTTGACGGCCCGGCAGGTGAATTGGCTGGAGCGTCCAAGCGCTCAGGAGATCGAAGCCGAGGTGCAGGTACGCTACCGCGCGCCGGCGATTCCCTGCGTGATCCTTCCGAGCGGGGAGGGTGCCTGCGAGGTCCGGTTCAACGAAGCCTTCCCCGCGGTGACGCCCGGGCAGGCGGCGGTCTTCTATCGCGGCGAGCAGTTGTTGGGTGGAGGATGGATCACGCACTCGCTCCGCTAGGGGCGAAGCGCCATGGCAAATTACAAATTCCAAACTTCAGATTCAAAACTTCGGAAGTCATTT
>CAZILB010000027.1:22530-27868 GCA_964539925.1 uncultured Syntrophobacter sp.
CGCCATGGCAAATTACAAATTCCAAACTTCAGATTCAAAACTTCGGAAGTCATTTTGTAATATGGACTCTGAAATTTGAAATTCTGAGCGAAGCGAAGACATGCGTATCGCCATCACCACCCTCGGTTGCAAGATCAACCAGTACGATTCCGCGGTGATTCAAAGCCGGCTGGAAGAGAAGCACTCCATCGTTCCCTTCGAAGAGCAAGCGGACTGCTACATTATCAATACCTGTACGGTGACCGACCGCGCCGATTGGGAAGCGCGCCAGCTGGTGCGGCGGGCCAGGCGCGCGAATCCTTTGGCGCGCGTGCTGGTGACGGGATGCTACGCGCAGGTGAGCCCCGACGAACTCGCCAAAGTTTCCGGCGTCGATTATGTGGTTGGGCTCAACCGTCTGGGTGATCTGTTGCGATTCGTCGAATCGCCGGCGTGCGCTTCGACTCAAGTCGCGGTGAGCGACGTCCAACGCGAGCGCGGCGTGCCGGTGCTCGGCACCCGGGAGCTGCCGGACCATACGCGGGCTTTTCTAAAAATCCAGGAAGGCTGTAATTACACTTGCACCTATTGCATTATTCCGATGGCGCGGGGCCTCAGCCGCAGCGTGGCGCCGCGCGAAGTCATGGAGCAGGTCCGCCAATTGGCCGACTCCGGCTACAAGGAGATCGTTCTCACCGGTATTCATCTGGGCGGTTACGGGCAGGATCTCGCGCCGAAAATTGACCTTACGAAATTGCTGGAAATGATCGTCGAGCGCCGGTTGATTCCCCGGGTGAGATTGAGCTCTCTCGATCCCCGCGAGGTTCCGGACCGCCTGCTCGATTTGATGGCCGCCGCAGAAAGTATTTGCCCGCACCTTCATATTTGCGCGCAGGCGGGCGACGATGAAATCCTCAAGCAAATGCGGCGCAATTACGACACCGGTTATTACCGCGAACTGCTCTTCAAGGTACGCGAGCGCTTGTCCGAGGCCGCGCTGGGCAGCGATATCATCGTCGGTTTTCCCGGCGAAACCGATGCGCAGTTCGAAAAGTCAATGAAATTTTTCGCCGCGCTGCCGCTTACCTACTTTCATGTCTTTCCTTATTCCTCCCGGCGCCGCACCCTGGCGGCGTCGCTGCCCGATAAGATTCCGGGCGCGGTGAAAAAAGCCCGCGGTCGGCGCATGCGCGAGCTGGGGGCGCGCAAGAAAAGCGATTTCTATTCGCGCTTCGTAGGCGCTTATGTGGATGTGCTGGTAGAAGAGAAACTCGATCGGACCACCGGTTTCCAACGAGGCTTTAGCCGCAACTACCTGCCCGTTGCCGTGGCTGCCGGCCGCACCCTCGCGAATCGAGAAATCCGGGTACGCATCGATAGCCTGCGCAACGGTTGGTTGACCGGCCGGGGGTCCCAAGACGACGCTCCCGCAGGTATGCAGGCCGCGGCGCTCACGGCCCAAGCCCAATAGGACCGGATTGAAAACCGAGTCTTCGCTCAGAGGTCTGCAAAAAGAATTGGGGTACGGTTTCAAGGAGCCGGAGCTCCTGGTGCGGGCCCTGACCCATGTGTCCTACGAACGCCGCAAAAGCGCGGGCCATAACGAGGTGCTGGAGTTTCTCGGCGACGCGGTGCTCGGTCTTGCGGTGAGCGATCTATTGATGCGCCATAACCCGGAAAAGAGCGAAGGAGATCTTTCGCGCATGCGCGCGGGGCTGGTCAACTCCGCGGTGCTCGCGGAAAAGGCCGCGGCGCTTAAGCTCGGCCCCCTGCTCCGTCTCGGGAAGGGCGAAGAGCGCAGCGACGGCCGCGGCAAACCTTCGATTCTCGCCGGCGCCTTTGAAGCTCTGCTCGGCGCTGTGTATCAAGACGGCGGCTATGAGGCGGCGCGCCGCATCGTCGAACGTTATTTTGTCGCCGACGTGGCCGAGAGAAATCTGGGGCAGCAGGACTTCAAAACCCGGTTGCAAGAAATCAGCCAAATGCTGTTTCATGAGCCGCCCGTTTATCGCATCGTGGCGGAGCTTGGCCCCGACCACGACAAATGTTTTGTGACCGAAATCGCCGTCGGCGGGAAGATTCTTGGCAAAGGCCAAGGCAAAAGTAAAAAACAGTCCGAACAGGAAGCTGCCGAGCGCGCCTTGATAGAACTGCAAAAAAATAGCGATGGCGGGCAAGGATAGCCGTCGCGCTGTACTCTCCTTGTAAAGGAAATCGACGCCTCATGCCGCAACTTTCCACCGATGTGCTCGTCGTCGGCGCCGGCGGCGCCGGGATGTACGCGGCGATTGCCGCCGCTGAGTGCGGCGCTTCGGTGATTGTTCTCGACAAAGGCCAGGTCGGCCGGGGCGGCGCGACGATCATGGCACAGATGACTGTGGCGGCAGCTCTCGGCGCGCAGGAGCCCGACTCCGTTGAATTGCACCTGAACGACACGCTGAAAGCCGGGCGCGGTTTGTGCCACCAGGAGTTGTCGCGGCTGCTTTGCCAACAAGGACCGAAGCGTATTCTCGAAATGGAGCGGTGGGGCGCGCGCTGGGCGCGGGAGAACGGCCATATCAAACAGGAGATGGCGCCGGGCCACAGCGTCAAGCGCTGCTGCTACGTCGATTTTCTCAACACCGGTCCGGCCGTCGCGGCCACGCTCAGGCGCAAAGTGAGCGAGATCCAGACAATCCGCCGGATCAGCAATCTTGCCGTTGTCGAGATTCTGGTTGATGACGGGCGCGCGATCGGCGCGGTTGCGTTCGATCTCGTCGATGGCCGGCTGCGGACTATCCAAGCCAAGGCCGTAGTCCTTGCCGCCGGCGGCTTGACCAAACTCTACGAGCGCAACAGCGCCTCTGCCAACATGGGCGGCGAAGCTTACGCTCTGGCGCTCTGGGCCGGCGCCGAGTTGATCGACATGGAGTTCGTGCAGTTTTTTCCGATCGGCCATCTGGCGCCGCGCTTGGTCGGCATGGACCCGATCATGTGGGACCCTTTTCGCTACAAACTCGGCGGCAAACTGCTCAATGGAAAGTTCGAAGAGTTTATCGACCGCTACGGCAGCACGGATTTTGGCAGCTACAATGCCACTCGCGACATTGCCGCGTACGCAATTCTCAAAGAAGTCGAAGGGGGGCGCGGGACACCGCACGGTGGTGCTTATCTCGACTTTCGGCACATTTCCGATATCGATTTGCGCGGCGCCTTCGGTCCCGTGATCGACCGCCTGCTCGCCAACGGCATCGATCTGACCAAGACGCCGGTGGAGGTCGGACCGATGGCGCATTATCACATGGGCGGCATTCGGGTCGACGCGGAAATGCAAACACGCATCGAAGGACTCTACGCCGCGGGCGAAGCGGTCGGTGGTGCCAACGGTGCCAACCGTTTGTCCGGCAACGCCATTACTGAGGCGTTTGTTTTTGGCAAGCGCGCCGGAACCAGCGCGGCGGAGAGGACGAAGAGGGCGGCAGTCTCCTGGGATGATGCATCGGCGCGCCGTGCAGTCGCGCGATTGAAATCGTGGAATCGTGAGCCCGCACGCGGCCTCGTCGCTCCAGCCGCGCTGCAGGCAGAGCTGCAAAAACTGATGTGGGAGAAGGCCGGCCCGTTTCGAACCGGCGAGAAGTTGGCTACAGCGCTGGCGTGCATTCAGGAAATGCACGCCGTCGAATTACACCGGCTGAAAGTCGGCAGCCACGATCGCTTCAATCTCGATTTGCAGGACTGGTTCGAGTTGCGCGCGATGCTGACGACCGCTGAAGCCGTGGTACGTGCCGCGCTGGCGCGCACCGAGAGCCGGGGCGCGCACCAGCGCGAGGATTTCCCAAGAAGCGACGAGGCGTTGCTCAAAAACCAACTGCTTCGGTGGCGGGATGGAGAGTTCGTGACGAGCTGGGCGCCGCCGGTGCGGATAAGGAAGGATGAACCAAGCGTTGGCTGAGCCGGAGATCAACACCGCGCGGCTCCGCGTCTGGCGCGGCGTCGAGCGCGAGCACGGGCGCTTCGACGAATTCGAAGTGCCCTTCGAAGCCGGGATGTCGGTGCTCGACGCGCTGCGCTGGGTGCGCACCCATGCGGACAGCTCACTGGCGATCCGCTACAGTTGCATCAACGCCAACGCATGCAAAACCTGCATGGCGCTGGTGGACGGCGAGGTGCAGTACACCTGCATCGCGAAACTGACGCCCGGCCCAATGACGATCGAACCGCTTCCCAAACGCCCGCTGATCCGGGATCTGGTCACCGACATTCTTCCCCATGAAGAGAAACTTTGAATGCCGCGTGCATGCCATTTGCCCGTGAGGAAGGATTCGAAACAGGTCAATCGATCCAACTTCGGGTAATGATCACTTCGGCAAGCACCGGTGGCATTTTTGCCTGAGAAAGGCGAGAGATCCTTCGCTATCGCTCAGGATGACATTCTCATACATTCGGATGCATCCTGGAGCGTTGTCATTCCGAGTCCCTCGATAGGACTCGGGATAAACTCCGCGAGGAATCTTTCTCCAAAATTTTCGTTACGCCATTCCCATCAGTCGCGCCGGATTAACCGATGCCACCTGGTTGATTTCGCCCTTGCTCAGACCGCCTTCGTGCAGCATGCCGAGATACATGCGGAAAAGCTCGGCAGGATTGGGGCTGTAGGGGCGGAAGTAGTCCGTACTGGCGATGATCTGTCTTAATCCAACTTCGCGAAATTGCCTGACCAGGTCCGGCGAGTCCATCCGGCCCGGCGCGAGCGCGTTCCAGCAGGCTTCCAAGAAAGCGCCCATTTCTGCGGCGCGCTTCATCGCGTCCACGGGCATGGCGATGATGTGGCTCTGCACGTGATTGACGACGATCCGGTGGCTGTAGCCCATGTCCCGAGCCGCTTCGATGAACGCCATGGATTCCTGCCACGATACGTGGCCCATGCCGAGCGTGAGATCGCGGGCTTTGCAGGCTTCGATGATTTCAACGCCGCGAGGAATTAGCTTCCCCTTATCGTCCAGGAAATAATAGTTCGGGTTCTCCAGTTTGGCGTGGCTTGGGTAATAGGACTTGAGGCGGCTGCTGAACCCTTTGCGCTCGACGTCGTTGCGCGCGCTCCAGGTCGGCAGAAAAACCATTTTGCCGCTTAGCTCGGCGCAGGCATCGACGATACAAGGATTGGGCCCGCCGGCGGTGCTGTTGAGCGCCACGCTCGACCATAGAGCCACTTGGGTCGGTACAGATGCGAGAATGTAGGGCACCACGTTGACCGTCGGCCACCAGTGCGACTTCAACACCACGCCGCGCATGCCCAGCGCCTCGGCCTTGGGCAGCCAAAGAAATTCCGGCTCGCGCTTGCGCTCCCTGGCGGAAAATTCGAAATCGATGTGGCAATGGA
>CAZILB010000027.1:27968-29280 GCA_964539925.1 uncultured Syntrophobacter sp.
CCGTGCTCCTGGCTTCCGCGGCGCGGACGATCTCCATCAGCTTCTCGGCCGGCTCGCCGGCTTCCACCAGCTCGGCGAACTTCTTGAAATACGGCTTGCTGTGGGTGAAAAAACTCTTTAAGCCGGCGCAGAGGTAATTCAGTCCCGGCTCGCCCTGCGGTGTACGGATGATGCGGTCCTTGGGGCAGCCGCCGTTGCACATGCTCAAGACTTCGCACTCGCGGCAGTATTTGGGCAGGCTCGTCCACTTGGCCTGGCCGAACTCCCGCTGTTTGGGATCTTCTACCATCTCCGCCAACGGCCGCTCGTGGATGTTGCCGATCTTGTATTCCGGCAAGACGTAGTGGTCGCAGGAATAGAAATCGCCGTTGTGCTCGACGACCGGCACATCGCCGCAGGTCTCGCGGTAGATGCACAGCGCGTGCTCCATGCCGAGGAACGGCCGCACCGATTCGTCGAAGAGCTGGATAAAGATTTTGCCGATGTCTTGGCGCACCCACTCGTCGAAAATCGTGTTCAAAAACCTGCCGTAGGCCGCGTCCGGAACGGAGCGCTTGTGCACCGGATTATCCGGATCGCCGGTCTTTTCGACCAGCGGCAAAAACTGCAAATACTGGCCGCCGATTTCTTTCAGGTAGCGATAAACCTGGGTTGGGAATTTGACGTTGGCGTCGTGCACGACGCAAAGAAGATCGACGTGCACCTTGGCGCGCCGCAGCATGTGGAACGCCTGAACGACCTGCTTGTGAGTGGGCTTTTGCCCCTTGGTCACTCGGTAGTGATCGTGCAGTTCCTTCGGGCCGTCGAGGCTCAAACCGATGTAAAAACTCTCCCCGGCGAGAAACTCGCACCATTCGCCGTCGATGGTGGTGCCGTTGGTCTGGATGCCATTGATGATCTTCTTGTTGTCCGGCAAGTGTTTTTTTTGAAACGCTACCGCTTTGCGGAAAAACTCGACTCCGAGCAGAGTCGGCTCGCCGCCATGCCAGGAAAAGCTGACGATCTCCCCCGGCGTCGCTTTGATATGCTGCTCGATATAGCGCTCCAGAGTTTCGTCGTCGAGGCGAAAATTGGTGCCCTTGGGATAAAGGTTCTCTTTGTCGAGATAGTAACAGTAGTGACAATCGAGGTTGCAGATCGCCCCGATGGTCTTCACCATAATCTGAAATTCACGCGCCGCGGTTTCCAAAAAAGTGCCCTCCAGTTGGCGAACGGGCCCCCCCAAGGTCCGAATGGAGAGGAGCTGGGGCCGGCCGTCTTCGGGGACTCTACTCAAAAAAGCGCGTGTTGTCACGCCCCTGGCCCCCAGGGT
>CAZILB010000028.1:0-29020 GCA_964539925.1 uncultured Syntrophobacter sp.
CGTGCTCCTCGAGATTTTTCAAGTGCTGATGCAAATCGAAATAAGGCATACGTTAATTTCTCCTCGATTCCTTCGACAATCCGGTGAAAATATCCGATAAGATTTCCCCCGTCAAATGATCGCCGACGGCGGGTCACGCCTACAAACGCGTAGGGGCGACCAGCCGGTCGCCCCTACCTCGGATAACCCCCTGATGTCGGATCATTCCGACTTTTCAAAGTTTCATTTCCGCCTTCGATTTTCTACTCACGACTTCCACCCATGCACGCTCACATCGACCAGCTGCCCTGTGGGATCGTGCACACCCATTTCGGCGAAGCGGCCGTCGCGCGGCTTTTTGTCGGCTTCGCTCTTGGCACCGGCAACTTGCGCGGATTTCAGAGTTTCCTCCATATTCTCCACCTGGAAGCCGAAGTGATCGATGCCCTCCTGCCCACCCCGCGCCGGCAGGACAGCCATGTTGATATAGCCGTCGGTGAGATAGATCGCCCGGTTGCCGTCGTCGCGCACCGGGCCGCGCCATGCCTCGGTCATGCCGAAAGTCTTTTTGTAAAACTCCGCCGTCTTCTCCTGATCCTCCACCTTGATCGCGATATGCCTTATTTTTGCCATGCCGATCCTCCCTGCTAGTTTTTGTATAGTTTATCGATAAACCCGCTTTTTTTGATCTCGTCGAGAATGCTGTTGTTGATATAACCCGGCGGAATTTGACCGCCGGGGACATTCATCATCTCTAACTCCGTGCGCAACGCTTCTTCGTCCGGATAGGGGACCTGCCGGATGGTGGCGCGCAGATCGTCGCAGCATAGTGTAATATGTTCCTCGCTCACGCCGCGCATGTACCTGGCCAAGATGCGTGCCGTGCCCGCTTTATTGGTCAAAAAAAAGTGTACGGTTTCGAGATAGGCCTGCATGAAACGCACCACGGCGGCACGGTCGGATTTGATCTTGCGATCCGTGGTCGTGAGCGGTGCATCGACGCCGCGAAAGCCCATCTCGCGCGCGCTGGCGCCTTTGAGCGCCTTGGCCCGGCCGCGGAACACCAACAGCAACCCGGAATCGCCGAGCACGCCTACCTCGATACGCCCGGATTCCAGACCCTGGGCGACGCCGGGTGTACCGCCCATTTGCAGGATCGTCACCTCGGATTCTTTGATGCCGCGCTTGCGCAGCGCGCCGCGCAGGAACGTGTCGCCTCCGGAGCCGTATTGAGTCACGCCAATGATCTTGCCTTTGAGATCCATAAAACTACCGAGTTTGGAATCCGGTCTGACGAATACGCGCTGCGCCGAGGAATTGGCCAGAGTCGAGAGGATCGTCACATCCGCCCCTTGAGCCCGCGCCCTGAGCGAAGCGGGCGCGCCGGCCGCGACATAATCAAGATCGCCGGCGATCAAGGCTTGAATCGTGCGCGGTGTGCCGGGGATCAAGACGACATCCGCGGTAAAGCCGTACTTGGCCAGGATCCCCGAATCCTTGGCCAGATGGAGCATGCCATGGCTCGGGTTTATCGCCACATGGGCCAGTATCAGTTTCTGCGCGAACGCCGGATTCGCCGCACCAAGCTGAAGGAGCACCAGTCCGAACAACGCAAGTTTCATATGAACCTTAAGCTTCCCTTTACTTCTCCCGCCGGGACCTGTCAACGGCAATTTCCGCACATCGGCCAGGGTCCGCGCCGCAATGGTCCAGCCCGCGCTTGGCGGCGGCAGAAGTATCTTGACCGAGGGGGAGTAACTGTCATACCAATTAGAGCCGCTATTCATCCCTGTCATCGGAGGAGGAAAGGTTATGCCCCTACATGTCAAGAGCGAAGAAATGCAGGAATATAACCGGGAACAAAGCGGCGACCATGGAACCGGCTCCATGGTCGTGCGCAAAGGCTACGGTAACGAATGCAGCTTGATGATCGCCACGCGCCGGCCCGGCTACCACACCAAACCGCACCAGCATGAGTCGGAACAGATCAACTACGTCATGGAAGGCGAAATCTGGTTCTTCGTGAGGGACAAAGGCTATCTCTGCAAGAAAGGGGACTTTCATCGCATCCCCGCCAACACCGTGCACTGGGCATACAACCGCTCGGACAAGGACGCCGTCGTCGCTGAAGCTCACGCCCCTGGACTTATCGGCGGTCGCGCGGGAGCCGACGCGGTGGGACTGTTCGACAACGGTGAAAAGCCCGACATCCGCGGCCCTGGAGTCAACCAGTTTGTGCCGTTCGATCAAGAAGCGGCCGAAGCGAAGTATTTTGGCAAATAAAAATCCAAAGTTCGTCAACATGCCGCAAAAGCTAATTGTCTTTTCGCGCAGCGTATTTGTCCCATGGGTCCTATCGGTCCTATTAGTCCTATTAGTTTATCCCGCACGCGCTCAGGAGCTTCGCCGCATACCCTACGGCACCACTGCTTCCCCCGCCCACCTGCCCGTCTGGGTCGCCAAGGACGCCGGTTATTTTGAAAGGAACGGTCTCTTCGTCGAGCCCGTCCAGATCCGCGGCGGGTCTTTGATCACCCTGGCGATCATTACGGGCGATCTGCCGTTCTCCGGCGCGGGCGCGGAATCCGTCATCGCCGCGCGCGCTTCGGGCGGCGACGTGATCCTGCTCGCGTGTCCCGTCGACGCCGATCCGGTTTATCTGATCACGCGGCCGGAAATAAAATCCCCCCAGGACCTAAAAGGGCTCGCGAGCGCCGTCACTCGCTATGGCTCAACGACGCATTTTTATCTCCGCGCCGCGCTCAAGCATGTCGGCCTCAACCCCGACCGGGATATGACGATTTTGCAGCTCGGCGCCGGACCGGAAATGGTCATCGCCCTCGATCGCGGCTCCATCGCCGCCGCCGCCTTGACCACGCGCTACGCCATACCTTTCTTGGATCGCGGTTGGCCCGTGCTCGTCGACCTGAGCCACACCGACCTCGTCTACCCGTCATCTTGCGTCACCAGCAGCCGGGCGTATATCCGAACCGAACCCAAGACCACACATGATTTCCTGCGCGCGTATGTGGCGGGGATTCGCCGGATCAAGGAGGACCAACGCTTTGCCGAAAAATCCTTCGCCAAATGGATGCGGGAAAAAGACGCCAAGATCGTGAGGAAGACCGTCGAGGCCTACGCCCGCGTGTTCAAGACTGCGCCCGTCGTGCCCGACAAGGGCATCGAGAACGTCATTCAAGACTTGATCCGAATGCGCCCCGAATTCAAGGAATACCTCGGTTGGCCCGAACCGTTCCGAGAAAACGGTCCGCTGGAGAAAGTGCTGCGGGAAAGATGAAACTGGAGTCGTGGAGCAAAGGGGTGGCGGATTCGGACGAGCCCCACGACTCCCTCACTCCAGTACTCCAAGACTTCGGTCTAACGCCGCTCCAGTACTCCAGCCGTTATCTGCGCATTTCCAAAAACTCCAAGCGCACTCCCTGCGGCCCCTCGAAGAAGCACACCCTGCGCCCGTCGGGCAATACCCGCTCTTCGAGAATTTTGATGCCGGCTGACTTAATTTTATTCACCTCGCCGTCGAAGTTGTCGGTGTCGATGGCGACATGCTCGAGGCCGTAGAACTGCTCGAGCTTCTGCTCTTCCAAAAAGTCGGTTACGTTGAGCTCCACGCCGTGCAGGTTCAGTCGAAATGTTTTTTTCCCGCTCGGCGAAGTGCGCTCCGAAACGACCTTGGCTCCGGCGTATTCGAGATAAAAATCCACGGTCTTTTTCGGATCCGGAGTCTTGAGATGAAGATGGTTTATTTTGAATGCCATGGTAGATTTCTCCTCTCGAAAAGGTGCCTTCTTTTACTCCTCATCATAATGCGATGGCAACGGACTTTTCAGACCCGCCATCGGCCGCCGTCCTAATTCGGATTTCCAAATTCCTTTAAAATTACGTTCGCAATGTTGCGGCCGCGGATCGAAACCAGCTTTTCCCCGGTCTCCGCCGTCGCCGCCTGCGGCCAGCCAAAGTAGCCCCGACCGCCGCTGATGCTTGCGTAGTCCTTGGTTTCATTGCGGAAGGCCTCGACATCGTAGTCGAAATTGGCATCGAGGGTGGTTAAAACTTGGCGCTTTACCAGTTCGGGAAAACTGTAGAGCGCCACGGAGGTTTCCGATTCGCCGCCGTGGCCCTCGCGGTCCGGTCTTGGGCTGCGATAAAGATGCTTGACGCCTTCGCGGTGGCAGGCCTCGGTGATCGCCTGGTCGCTGGCAAAACCGACGCAAAGAACTTGAGAGGTTTTTTCGTCGACGAGAATTTTCCGTGCTTGGTCGAGCGCTTTCATATGATGCAGATCACGGTGGCCGTTGAGAACAACCAGCCGCTTCATTCCATGGCGCGCCAGCGACCGCCCGATTTCCACCACCATCGAACGCAAGGTCTCGGGCTCCAGCGACAGCGTTCCCGGAAAACTGATCGCCGCGCGCGCCACGCCGTAGTTGATCGTCGGTGCGACGACGACCTCATAGCCCTTTTCTTCCAGATGCGGCGCGGCGGACCCCGCGTAAGCCTCGGCGGCAAGGAAATCCATGCCGAGCGGCAGATGCGCGCCATGCTCCTCGACCACGCCGACGGGCAAAATCACCAGGGCGCGGCCGGACTCCGCCAACCGCTTCACCTCGGGAAAAGGTATCTTGGCAAGCTCCAACATAGCGCACCTCCGAGACCCCGACACTCCATCACTCCAAGCTTCCCTGACCCGTTTTCCTCCACAGACGGGATCGGTTTCTTTTATCGCCGATGCGGGACCGCGTCAACGCGCCGGCCGATCTTTCATCGCGGCTTGACTCCGATCGCAAACTAGTTCAACTCATGAAGGAAACTGCATCAGCGACCGCCCGACCAAGCCGACCGCCGTGAATCTATTTCAAGAATCGCCGCCCGCTTCCTCGAAGCGCAATCTCGCCGTGGCCGGCGTGATGCTGGTCATTTTTCTTTTCGCCATCGACGCCACCATCGTCAGCACCGCCATGCCGACCATCGTCGCCAAGCTTGGCGGGCTGGAGCTCTATAGCTGGGTTTTTTCAATCTACATGCTGACCTCGGCCCTGGCCACGCCGCTTTTCGGCAAACTCTCCGACCTTTACAGCCGGCGCCGCTTGATGCTCATCGGCATCGCCATCTTCGTCCTCGGCTCGATGCTGTGCGGCGCGGCGCAGAGCATGGAAGCGCTGATTATATTCCGCGCCGTTCAAGGCCTCGGCGGCGGCGCCATCTACGCGCTGTCGTTCATCGTCGTCGGCATTCTCTACCCGCCCGAGGCGCGCGCCAAAGTGCAGGGCATCATCAGCGGCATCTGGGGAGTCGCGTCGATCTTGGGACCGCCCGCCGGCGGCGTGATCGCCGAATACTGGAATTGGCGCTGGGCGTTCTTTGTCAACCTGCCGATCGCCGGCTTTGCCGTCGCCCTGATCGTCGCCGGTCTCAAAGTGACCGGCCATGAGCGCCGTGTACACAAACTCGATATCGCCGGCACCGCGACCCTTCTGTCGGCGTTGATATTGCTTTTTTACGCCCTTTCCCAGAGTAGTCATACGGGAGAGCCGCTCAACGTTGAATTCGCTGTCTTGATATCCCTCGCCCTCCTCTTGCTGATTGTTTTTTATTTTATCGAGCGCCGGGCCGCCGAGCCCATCGTGCCCCTAGCTTTATTTCGGCTAAGGCTCTTTAAATCTTCCGCAGCGGTCGCAGCGCTGGCATCCATGGGCGTGTTCGGCGCCATCAGTTATCTGCCGCTCTATCTGCAAGGCGTGACCGGTCTCACGGCATCGCGCGCCGGCATGGTGCTATTGTTCTTGAGCGTGGCCTGGACCGTCGGGAGTCTGATCGCCGGCCAAGCGATGAATTTCGCAGGCTACCGCCCCGTCGCCACGATCGGGATGGTATTGTTGGCGTCGGGGTACGGCCTCTTTGTATTTATGGAGTCCGAACTCGGCGTGCTCTGGGTGGCGGTCGCCGCAACGCTCATCGGCACCGGCATGGGCATGGCGAATCTCACCACCCTGGTGGCGGTGCAAAATTCCGTGTCGCAGCAGCGCATCGGCGTGGCCACTTCGACCTTGATGCTGTTTCGCACCTTCGGCGGCGCTTTCGCGGTAAGCCTGATGGGCACGATCCTGCTGAGCCAAATGCAACGCGGGCTCGGCCGCCTTGCCGACGCCGGCCTCTCGGCCGACTTGCTCGACAAGCTGGCTCATCCGCAAAATCTCCTTGAACCGGCGACGCGTACGCAAATCCCGCCGGAGGTATTGCCAACGTTGATCGCGACCCTTGGCGACGCCATCTGGTACGCCTTCGTGACCGGATTCTCGCTGATGCTTCTAGGCGTAGTGGCAAGTTTCTTCATGGCAAGTCGGACGCCCGCGGAGAATGCGTCGGTGCATACGTAGGGGCGGACCTGTGTGTCCGCCCGTCCGGTGGGCAGACACATCGGTCTGCCCCTACAGATCCTCCGGTGAACGTTAGCATTTGACAGCGCACGCCCCCACCCGATACACAACATTCCAGTGCCCCGTCACTCCAACAATTCGAGGGATTAAACCGCCATGAGCGACCAAACCACTTCCGCCACCGTTGCGACCGCCCTTTCCTCCGAAACGCCGACGCTCGAAGCCACGCTGCAGCAAAAACGCATGGCGCTTGGCCTCATCAGCGGTTGTCACGTGCTTAATCATCTTCAGTACAGTATCACTGCGGTCATCTTTCCGGTGATGATGACCGAACTCGGCTTCGGCCTGGTCGCTCTCGGATTCATTTCCGCGCTTTCGAGTTTCGTCGGCCAGGGGCTTCAAGTGATTTACGGATTTCTCGCCAATTTTTTCAAACGGACCACCATGCTCGCCGTCGGCAACGTCGTCGTCGGAACCACCGCGATGGCGCAATACTTTGTCGGCAGCTACCCGCAACTCGTCGCCGCCCGGGTCGCCATCGATGCGGGATCGAGCCCGCAACACCCGGTCGGTTCGAGCATTCTGTCGCGCTACTACCCGAAGTCCCGCGGCTGGGCTCTCACTTTTCATCACTCGGCGGGCAACTTCGGCTCTTTCATCGGCCCGGCGGCGGCCTCTCTCGCTCTATTGTATATGGACTGGCGGGCGGCCTTTGTCCTCTTCGGCGTGCTCAGCTTGATCATGGGTCTTTCGCTCTTCTGGGTGCGCGACGCCGGCGGGTCGATCGAATCGGGCGGCACCAAGAAAAAAGCCCAGGCGGGATTGAACGCGTACGTTGAGTGCCTCAAGAATCGCAATATTCTATTCACATCGCTGGTGCTCATGGTCGGCGCGGCGGGACGCGGCACCGGTATCAACATGACCTATCTGGTGCCGTTTTTCATCGCCCAGTACGGCGTCAGCGCCTCGAGCGGCGGCTTTCTATTGACGCTCATGCAAGGGGCTGGACTCGTCGGCCCTCTGGCCATCGCCTGGTTCTCCGACCGCATCGGCGCGCGGCGCGGCATTACGCAAATCACGCTGCTGTTGTCCGCGGTGACGACTGTCTGGTTGGTACAGCATGGCTCATTAACGATTCTTTTCTATATCAATCTGATTCTCTACGGCGCGTTTGTTCAGGCGCGCGGCGCGCTCACTCAAACCATGATCGGCGACTTCGCCACGCCGGAGCAAACCGACGCAGCCTTTTCGATCTATTATTTCGTCGGATTTATCTCCGGCCCGATCTGGACGATGATCATCGGCTACGTCATGCAAAACTACGGCTTCCCTCCAGCGTTCTACATCGCCGCCGCCACCTATATCGCCGGCATGGTGCTTTTGACCTTCGTCAAAGAAGAGCGCAAGGCCTCCAAGCCCGCGTGACATGTCAATCCAGGCGCGCGAAAACTCGGCACGGCGAAGGCGCAACCAAAGGCGATAGGCAAATTTCACCGAGAAGGTCGCGAAGGTCCCTTTCCATTATCCTCGACCCGACCCCCTCTTCTTTTCTCCCCCGCTCGCGGGGGAGAATGAAAGAGGGGGCCCCTGCGGGGAAGGATAGAGATCCTGCCCCGGATCCGCGACGGGCGGTTTGGCTCGCGGACTTCGGGAAAAAGCGGCCTGTCCCTACCGCATCCCCGATTCCAGCCATCGAAAGAGTCCCAGAACCCAGCCGCTGATGATGGCCACATAGACTGCCAATAGCAGCAGTGTGATCAGCAGATTCCGTTTCCACTGATCGCTCAGGGCGATGCCGAATGGGAGTCCGATGAGAAAGCCAATGACGTGCGCCACGTAAGCGACTTGCGGGTCGTAGGCGGGAATCCGACTTGTTTCGTAGGCTACGACCACATTGTAGAGAAAGTAAATGATCGCGATCAACCCCTGCGGAGCGAGAAATAGCCAGGAGAACCGCAGCGGTCTGACCAGCATCACGCACGCCGCCAAAGCGAAGATTGCCGCCGAAGCGCCCAGCATTCCCGTACCGGGCGGCAAGAAGGCCGGGGCGACGATGAAGCTTGTGAAACCGGCGATGAAAAATATCGCCAGGAGTCTCCGCGGACCAACGGTTTTTTCCAACGTGCGCCCAAACACGAAAAGAAAAAGCATGTTGCCGAACAGGTGCAACCTATTGCCGTGCACAAACAGCGCCGTGACGAGCGTCCAGACTCGGCCGTTTTCGAGGTTGTTCAGACTAAAAATAAGATGGTTTTGGGCAATGGCCGGGTCCTGTTGCCACGCCCAAAAGCTGGCGCCGATGCAGGCGAGTATCAGCAGCGAGTTGGTTTTCAAGGAATTAAGGAGGAAGCCGCGAAATCAAAAATCTCGGATTCCAATGACTTTGCCGATTGAAGGAATGCGGCGGATGGCTTGACCCGAACGGGTGCAAAACAGTTCATCCTCCAGGCTACACGCGTGTAAACACTTCCTGCGCCATCCACTCCATCCGCTCCAAGGTTTCCGTGATGCCGGGGCGGCGCACGTCGAAGATCATGGTATCAACGCCGGCGGCGCGGTACTCGCGAATGTCGGCGGCGACTTCTTCAGCGTTACCAACGAAGCGGCGGCGTTTGCCGGGGGCGATCTGCTTTTCGCGGTCGAAGAGAGAGCCTTTGAGCGCGATCCGGATCCTTTTCGGATCACGGCCGGACTTTTCGGCATGTTCCCGCAGCAGCGACAGGTCGTTTTCGATGTCTTCAGGCTCGAGGGGAATCGTCGGCACACCGCCGATGGGGTGCCAGCCGTCGCCGAGGCGGGCGGCGCGTCGGATCGCCTGTTTGCTGTGGCCGCCGATCCAGATCGGGATCGACGGTTTCTGCACCGGCTTCGGTAAAAAGACAATCTCGGAGAAGCTGCAATATTTGCCGCTGAAACTCGGATTCTCGCTGGTCCACAGCTCGCGGAACGCCGCGAGGTACTCGTCGGTCACTTTGCCACGCTCTTCGAACGGTTCGGTTCGGATGGTTTCGAACTCCTCTTTCATCCAGCCGACGCCGGCGCCGACGATCACCCGGCCGCCGGAGAGCACGTCGAGGCTCGCCAGCATCTTGGCGGTCACGATCGGGTTGCGATACGGCAGGATCATCACGCTGGTGACGAAGCGAATCCGCTGCGTCGCGCCGGCGAGAAAGCCCATGGTCATCAAGGTTTCAAGGTGATAGCCCGCGCCGGGATATTTTCCATCCACGGTGTACGGATAGGGCACGGAGATATTTCTCGGTACGATCACATGGTCGGCGACCGTCAGGCAATAAAATCCCAGCGCTTCGGCGCGCTGGGCGAAGCGAACCAGGTCGCCGGGGTCAACGGTTGGCGAGGAGGCGGGCAAATGCAGTCCAAAATCCATCGTCGTTGATCCTTCGAATTTCTCACCGCCAAGCACGCGGGGAAAAGAATCTTTGTCAACAAAAATTTCGAACTGAGCGTGCTCTGCGCCTTTGTGGTGGCTTATGTTTACCGCTTGCGCTAGCCGAGCGCCAGGGTCGCGGCGTCTTCGAGCGCCACCGCGTCGCCGACCCGGATCATGCCGTCCGCGAGAATGGCAGCCTTGAGACCGCTGCGATGCTCCAGCGCTTTGAAAATCCCCGGCAACCCGGTGACCTTGACGAGATGGCCGCAGGGCTCGAACAGCCGGATGCCGCGCATGCGCACACCGCCGATGACGAATTCGCGGCGGAGCAGATCGATCAAGGGCACGCCGCGGGTGACGAGGTTACGCCGCGTCAGATGGGCGATCGATTCCATCCCCAGCTCTTGCGCAGCGAGCTGAAGCACTTCGCCCTCGATCAGGCTCACGGCTTTGTCCGAACGTTTGACCGCGCTCCAAGACTCGCGAAAGAAGCGGTCCCCTTCCAGGCCGCGGTCGGCAAAAGCCCGCACCTCGCCAACGGGGGCCATTTCCCCCGCAGCTTGCGGAGCGACGTATATTCCGGCGACGCTCCCCCGCCACGCGGTCGTTTGCGGCCGGAAGCCGCGCCATAGCTCGATCGGCATTTCTTCAGGCATCGGTCGGACGACTTGAGACATGTCGGCTCCTCAAAACAGCACCGGCCACTGAATATTCAGTGGCCGGTGTGTGAACACAGCTTCGCTGGCTGATGCAACGACGCTTATCCGGCCGAGTCGGCGAAGTAGCGCGTATCCTCGATCGGCGGCACGGTCTTGTTCTCCTGGGAATTGGCGAGCAGCGGCTTGCCGTCCGGGCGCACGCGCATTTCCACGCCGCCCTGGGACTTGCCTTTGATGCCGGCTCCCACCCGAATCACGACCAGATTGTCTTTACCCGTGTTGTGATAGCGGTAATAGGCGCCCTTGGGAATCATCACGCCTTGATGCTTCTCCACCTTGATCTCCTTGCCGTTCTCGTCGAAGACGCTCATCTGCCCTTCGAGCACGATGAAGGAATGGTCCTCGTCGAGATGACAATGGATCTCGTTCTCGCCGCCTTCGTAATTGATCTTGGTGTGAATCCACATGTTTTCGGTTTCCGCGACCAACTGCGTGATCCGGCCCTGTTTCATGTACGGCGTACGGAGCGAAAACTTCTGCGTCTTGGGTTTTTCCTGGGGATCTAGTTTTCTCGCTGCTTGCATGCTGGCTCCTTTCAATGGGTTGGTGACTTAGTTGTTCACGCCGTCGACCTTCAGGTGATAGAGATCTATGACGTTGGTGCGCACGACTTTGTCGATGACCGGCTTCGGCAGATGGCCCAGCTCGTCGGCGATCACCTGGCGCGAATGCGGCCAGGTCGACGCCGCGTGCGGATAGTCGCTCGACCACATAAAATTGTCTTCGCCGAACCAATCCATCATCCGGCCGCCGGC
The DNA here is from genome assembly GCA_964539925.1 of uncultured Syntrophobacter sp. Lineage (GTDB taxonomy): Bacteria > Desulfobacterota > Binatia > UBA9968 > UBA9968 > DP-20. Next base: position 11,240 of record CAZILB010000028.1, read on the forward strand.
GGGGTCGCTGAAGAAGGTTCCGAAAACCTGATCTTTGACGTACTCGCTCGGCAGCTTTTTCATGTAGGGCAGCGGCGCTTTCGGGCTGTGGCGAACAAAATATTTGTCCCACTCGTGGCAGTAAAAGGGAATCCAGCCGACTTCGTTTTCAACATAAACAAGTTTTAACTTCGGAAACTTCGCGAGCGCGCCGCCAAATACGAAATCGAAGAGCGTGTTCGCCGCATCGGCGAGCTTCTGGTTCACGGTCATGCGATAGGTGTCCAGCCCCTTGCGCTCGAAGCGGCTATAGTTAAACCCGGTCAAGATATGGACGTTGACCGGCATGTCCAATTCAGATGCGGCCTCCCAAAAGGGATAGTAGTATTCACTGGTAAACGGCAGGTTTTCCGGCGGTACCTGCCAAATCATGCAGCCGATCATGCCGGCTTTTTTGCAGCGCTCGAGTTCTTTAATCGCGTTCGGAATGTTGTACATGGAGATCATCGGGATGCCGAACAGCCGTCCCGGGGAGCCGTTGCAATAGTCGATCATCCAATCGTTGGCGATCTGAAAGCAGGATTCCTGAAGCTCGGCATCTTCCAGAGCATAGAGGCGAAGACCATGGGTCGCATACAAAACTTCGGCGCTGACACCGTCCACCGCCATTTCATCGATGCGCGCCTTCGGGTCATGGCCGCCGGGCTTTTCGCCCGCGGTGCTGCGCGCCGGGAACTTCGGAAACTTGGCCTTAAGACTCGGCGTCAAATTCGCTTCCCAAAGATCAGGCGGCTCCATGATATGCGAATCCGCCGAGATAATTTTATCCTTCCCCAGTACTTGTTCCGCAGTTCGTTTGACCGCAGCGGCTGAGCTCATAATCATCCCCTCCAATATTAAACGGTTTATATTTTTTAGCCATATGCCTTTTTTTTATTTTTGTCTAGTGGAGTCGAACGGCGGGCGCGAAGTGGACATTGGCGGCGCCATAAGTTAAACCTTTTTTACCGCCATGACCCTTTTTAAGCTGCCTTTCTGGAGTCTTGTTGCCGTTATTTTGGTTATTCCCGCCCTTCTGGCCGCCGGCGAGGCGCAAAACGCCTTCCAGGAAGGGGGCAAACTCTACAAGGCGGGAAAATACACAGAAGCCGTTGCGGCTTACACCCGCGCGATCAAAGCCTTTCCCATTGCCGACGAGGCCTACAACAATCGCGGGTTGTCGTTTTTTAAACTGGGCCAAAACGACAACGCGATCAAGGACTACAACGAAGCGTTGAGGCTCAATCCGAAGTCCACCGACGCTTATTTCAACAGAGGCAACGCCCATTTCGCCCAGAAAGATTTCGCCTTGGCGGTTAAAGACTACGACGAAGTGATCAAGCAAGACCCAAAGGCGCCGCGAGCCCACCGCCAGCGGGCTCTCGCTTATAACGCTCTGAACCAGTTCGAAAAAGCAATTCAAGACTTTAACCAGGCCGAGAAGCTGGATCCGAAGGATGCAGAAATCTATTACTCGAGAGGTCTCGCTTACCGCCGGTTGGGTAAGAACGAACAGGCCGTGGGGGATTACTCCGAAGCGATCAAGCTCGATCCGAAGAATGCCGACGCGTATAATAATCGGGCCAATGCGTACTCGGTGCTCGGCAGGTATGACGAAGCGGTCAAGGATTACGATGTGGCTCTCAAGCTCGACCCCAAAAACGCCCGAATCTACGCTAATCGCGGCATCATCAGACAGCGCCAGGGGAGACCCGCGGATGCGCAACGGGACCTCAAATGGGCAATGGAACTGGACCCGAGTCTGAAGGACAAACTGGCGCCGCTTTTGAAGGAATAACGCTTTTCCCATCCGGTCGAGGACATGCACCGAAGATTATATAGTCGCCTATTGCTCGCTGCTTTGTTGACTCTTGTCGGCTCGCCCGCCCGAGCGGGGCAGGTGGAAGAACCGCTCAAGGCCGCCCTTCAGTTGCACGAAGCCGGCAAACTCAAAGAAGCCGTCGCCGAATACAATAAGGCGATCAAAGCGCACCCGCAGCTCGCCGACGCCTATTTTAACCGAGGCAACGCGTACTACGACCTCGGCCAGAATCAACAGGCGGTGAAAGACTACAACGAAGCGATTCGGCTGAACCCGAAGGACGGCGAAGCCTACTTTAACCGCGGCAACGCGCGCCGCCGTCTCAAGCAATTGGACGCCGCCCTGAAAGACTACACGGCGGCAATCAAGCTCAATCCCGAAGATGCCCGCAGCTACACGAACCGGGGCGATATTCATTTCGACGCGCGACGCTACGAGGAGGCGGCAAAAGATTTCAGCGAGGCAATCAAGCTCGACCCCAAGGACGGCCACAATTATTATAATCGCGCCAACAGCTTTCTCGCCCTTGGCCAACGAGACGCGGCGCTCGGCGACTACGACGCCGCGATCGCGCGCGACCCCAAGCTCGCCGAAGCCTATTACAACCGCGGCATCCTCTACGCCGACGTGGAAAAATTCGACGCCGCGGTTCACGATTTCGATCATGCGCTCAAACTCAACCCGCAGTCCGCCGATGCCTTCTACAATCGCGGCCTGGCGAAATCTCGACTGGGAAAATACCAAGACGCGATAGAAGACTACAGCGAAGCCATGCGCCTCAATCCCAAGGACCCGGAGGCGCCGTTCAATCGCGGCCTCGCCCATCTGCGCCTGAACAAGTTCGATCATGCCGCCCGCGATTTCAGCGAAGTCATCGCCCTTCAGCCCAAAAACGTCGACGCGTACATTTATCGCGGCGTCACCCGGGTCTACCAGAACCGGGAAAAGGATGCGGACAGCGATTTCCAGCGCGCCTTTCAAATCAACCCGGCGCTCAGAAAACGACTGCAGCCGATTATCGACGAGGCGAAAGCCCGAGCCAAGACCCGGCAAACCGAAAAGTGAGCGTGCGATCGCGCGCGGCGCCGCTTGACTCCACTGCGGCGGTTCGTTAGCTAACAAGTGGGCGCAATTCACGCTCTACGGAGGAAATCATGGGACAGATGGTGACTTTTAAGCGGCCCGACGGCGGCGATTGCAGCGGCTATCTCGCCAGCCCCGCGGGTAGCGACAAAGCGCCCGGTGTCGTTGTCATCCAGGAATGGTGGGGCCTAAACGATCAGATCAAAGGGGTGGCCGAACGGCTCGCATCGCTCGGATACCGCGCCCTTGTGCCCGATCTATACAAAGGCAAAGTCACCGTGGACGCCGCCGAGGCCAATCATCTGATGACCAATCTCAACTTCGCCGATGCGGCCACCGAGAACGTGCGCGGCGCGGCGCGATTTCTCAAGCAGAGCAGCGCGAAAGTCGGCATGGTCGGCTTCTGCATGGGCGGAGCGCTGACGGTGCTGGCGGCGATGTATGTGCCGGAAACCGACGCCTGCTCGTCTTGGTACGGCTTTCCGCCCGACGAAGCCGGCGACGTTCGCAATATCAAAACACCGCTCCAACTCCACTTTGCCGAACAGGACGGCTTTTTCACTCCCGAGGCGGCCAAGGGTTTGGAAGCAAAGTTGCGCGAAGGTATGGTACCCTTCGAATCCCACTGGTATAACGCGAACCACGCGTTTTTTAACCAAACGGGACAAAATTACAATGCCGAAGCCGCCAATCTGGCCTGGGAGCGGACAACGGCATTTTTTGCCAAGCATTTGAAGTAAACTCATGCTTCGTCGCGGCGCATCTTGCGCCGCGCCGTCACCTCACCATGGGCGAGACCCGCGTCGATTTACTGCATCTGTTAGAAGACCTTCGTGACGCTTATCCCGGCTCGCTCGAAGAGACCATTCTCACCGAGGTCATGGCGAACGCACTCGATTCCGGTGCGTCGGTTATTTCTTTCGCCGCAGATCCGGCGCTGAGTGCGATGATCGTGGTCGACAACGGTTCCGGAATGCAGCGCCGGGAACTGGCGCGTTATCACGATATCGCCGCCAGCACGAAAACGCGCGGCGAAGGGATCGGCTTCGCCGGCGTCGGCATCAAGCTCGGCCTGCTGGTGTGCGACGAAGTTCTGACGGAGACCCGGCGCGGCAAGAATCACGTTGCCAGCTCCTGGCACATGGCGTCGCGCCACCGCGCGCCGTGGCGCTGGCTGCCCCCGCCGGGACTGGTGGCCGAACATGGCACCGCGGTCAGGTTAACGGTCCGAAATAAGCTCTCACCTTTGCTCGACGGGGGATTTCTCGAAGGCGCGCTCCGCCGCCATTTTCAAACCTTGCTCGATCCAAGTTTCGATGAATTTCTCGCCGCGAAGTATCCCAAGGGAATAACGATAATCGTGAACGGCCGGCGCCTGGAGCGCCGCCGCGCGCCTTTAGTGATGCAAGCCCCGGTCGAAATCCGTCTCGCGCGCAGGCGCAAGCCTTCGGCCGTCGGTTATCTTTTTCGCGAAGACCATGCTCTGTCCGAGGACCGGCGCGGTTTGGCCATCAGCACCTACGGCAAGGTGATCCGGCGCGGCTGGGACTGGATGGGTATGACTCCGACAGCACCTGAGCGCACCGGCGGGCTGATCGAGGTGCCGGAGCTGGCGGCCTGCCTGACCCTCAACAAGGGAGACTTTATCCGCACCGGTGCGCGCGGCGCGACCTATTTGGCCTTCCGCAAAGCGATTCAAGAGGCGGTTTCGAAACAGCTTGCCGCCTGGGGAGACGCTCGGCCGGCTAGCGAAGAAGCACCGCCGCGGGAAGTGCGGCCGCTGCAGCGCGACCTGGCTCACTTGCTCGAAGACCTCGCGCTTGATTTTCCCCTTTTGGCGAGCCTGGTCGAGCGCCGCGCCGGCGGGCAGAAGCGGCTGCCTCTCGGCGGCCGCGGCGAGTCCGAAGGCATGGCCTTCGTCGCTGCGTCGATAGCGCAACAAGCCGAAAATGAAACCGCGAGCGAGCCTTCGGCGTCCGTGCCGGCGCCTGAATCAACAGACGAACGGCCGCAGTCCGAAGAGCCGCCGTCAGGGACGATCGAGCCCATAGCGCAAAGCACGGTCTTGCCCGCCGGCGGCACTCAGCGGCGCCCGGCGCATTACGGTTTGGATCTTCGATTCGAAGATCTGCCCGACGAACCAAACCTGGGACGGTTGATGGAATCCACCGTCTGGGTCAACCGGGCCCATCCGGCATACCGCCGCGCCCTGGCGTCGCGCTCTATCGGCTACCACGTCGCCCTCACGGTGGCGATGGCGCTCGCTCCGCTGGCGGTCGAGGCCGCGCAGCAAAGCGAGTTTATTCTGACCTTTCTCTCGCGCTGGGGCGAGGCCATCGAAAAACCGCCCGCGCGCAAGCGAGCCGCGCGCGCCCTCGCCCGCTGAAGCTTGCTCCGCTTGCGCGATTTTTCGCGGGACAATGCGAAATTGCTGAAGAGTCATTCACCACGAAGGACGCGAAGACCGCGAAGTTAAGAAATTGAGAGGGTAATGGATTCCGGAATCCTTCGTGACCTTCGTGCTCTTCGTGGTGGGATCGAATTTTTAGCGGAATTCAGCGACTTCGCCATGGCGCAGGATGCGCGCGAGCCGCGCAAATTGTCCGGCGCCCGTAGCTCTCAGAAACAGGTCAATTCCTCGCGCCAAGTGCGCCAAGGATAGGTTGAGGTGAAAGTTGTGGTTTAGAAGATCTGTTCCTTGACCTAAGCCTTAGCCTTATCCTCTCCCCCTTTGCGGTCTTTGCGAGCTTTGCGCGAAATATTCCGGTGTTTGGTTGCGGCTCGGCCGCGCTGGGACCTTCGTGGTGAAATTCCCTGATTGCCTTCGACCGCGGCTCCGGGGCGCGGCGACAGCGGATTGCGCTTGACAGTGTCGCGCCGGGCGCATTAACTTCGCTTCAGTTCATCGGTTAGTTCCCGCAAGGAGAAAGTTCATGGCCCACTCATTGCCGATCATCGATGCCGATGCCCATGTGATCGAAACCGAGCGCACCTGGGACTACCTCGACCCCTTGGACCGCAAGTATCGTCCGAAGCTGTTCACCACCGCCGAAGACGCGACCCGCCAGTACTGGGTGATCGACGACAAGATCGCGGGTTTTCGCTTCCCCACCCTCTCCGAACGGGAGCTGCACGAGTTCGCCGAGCGCGCCGGGCGCAATTTTGAAACGCCTCAGGCCGCCCGCCAGCTTGACGACGTGGGCTTGCGTCTGAAACACATGGACGAGTTGGGCATCGACGTGCAAGTGCTGCACAATACTTTCTGGATCGAGCGCATCACCACTAGGCCCGAGGCGGAAGTTGCCCTTTGCCGCAGTTGGAACCGCTGGCTCGCCGACATCACGAAGCAAAGCCGGGGTCGGCTCTATTATTCCTGCGTCGTGCCGGCCATGAGCCTTGACGCAGCGGTCGAAGAAATAAAGTTTGCCAAAGCCAACGGCGCCGCAGCCGTCTGCATGCGCCCGCTGGAGGGACACCGCCATCTCTCCGACCCGTATTTCCATCCGCTCTATCAGGCCGCCAGCGATCTCGAACTGGCCATCGCAGTTCACATCGCCAACGGCAATCCCGACAATGCCGACCTCTATCGTCTGGCACCGGCCGGCCGTTTCGCGCAGTTTCGCGTGCCCACCGTCACCGCGTGCTTCGACGTTATCATGAGCGAGCTGCCGCAGCTATTTCCGAAACTTCGCTGGGGCTTCATCGAAGCATCGGCTCAGTGGGTGCCATGGATCTACCGCGAAGCGGCGATTCGCTACCGCGCCGGCGGCAGAAGCTTTCCGCAGAACGTGTTCGAGGAGTACAATATTTTCGTCACCTGTCAGGTGAACGACGATGTGCCCTACATCGTCCGCTGCGCTGGCGAGGACCGCCTGGTCATCGGCACCGACTACGGCCACACCGACCCCTCGAGCGCCGTCACCGCGCTGAAAGAATTTCAGCAGATGGAAGGCCTCGACGGTGGCGTGAAAGAAAAGATCCTCTCGCACAACGCCAAAGCGCTGTACGGCCTGTGAGCGCGCGGACCCGCTGGCTTGGCGCTACGGTTTCGCAAGCACTTCTTTAAAGACCTGGGCCAGGTCGAGGAGAGCGCGCTCGCCGTCGCCCACGAACGTCGAACCGTGCATGGTCGCCAATGCGCGCGGCTTGAGAGCCGCGAGTCTTTTCAGCGTCGCCTCGGTTTGATTCGTATAGGGGATGTAGTTCGCCAGCGGCCCGCGCTGATAGCCGACGAGAGTTTCTTTGCAGCGCCCGGCGATGTCCGAGCCGGTGCTCGGCTCGACGTCGCCGTTTTGATGGAAGAGGTCGGAGCACAATAGCGTCCCATGGGTTTCTTCAAATAAGTGGCTCGCCTCCCAGCAATGCGGGACATGGGGTGTCTGGATCAAACGAAAGCGATATTTTCCGGTTGCTAGCGTTTCTCCATCGGCCATGCCCTGCGCTGGGCGCGCGGCGACCACGTCGTCGACGCTGACCAGCTTGCCAACGACGCTGCAAATAGCGGTTGCGGCCGGGGCCACCGTCTGCCATTGGCGCAAAGACCCGCATTCATCGGCTTCGAAGTGACTAAAACCGATCCAGCGAATCTGCGACGGGTCCACCAGAGTCGCGATCGCATCGCGCACCGTCGAAAAGATAGCGTTCATTCCCGTGTGATAGAGCAGCGGCTGTTCATCCCGAACCAGGAACTGAGAGAACTGGAGATTGACCTCCGGTATGAAGGTGCAGATGCGAAACACGTCGGGGGCGATTTCCGCGATTCGAACAGTCACAAAGGACTCCTATTCAACCGGTCCCCGTGCCGGAGACCACGATCAGAACAGCGCCATCGCTCCTCGCGAGCGAGGGGCCATCCCGAACCTCCCGGACGCGATGGTTCCGGGAGCCCGGCGCCCAGCGCCGCTCATTATCCGGCATCGGGCGGATATTGACTTTGAAGTAATTTCGAAAAGCTAAAGGCCGGTTTGCGTGTTCTCGGCGAGGCGATCGTCGGTTCTATCGAGCATCGCCTGGCGATCCTCGCGCTGTTCATGGAACCGCCGCAAATCCTCTCCGACCAATTGCTCTGTTTTTGCGATACGGAGGTCGAGAAAATTGATCTTTTGGCCGCCGCGAATAAACTCGAAATGCAGGTGCGGTCCGGTGGCATGGCCCGTCTGGCCGACGTAGCCGACCACTTCGCCCTGATCCACCATCTGGCCCCTTCGCAGCTTCGGCGGGAGGCGAGAAAAATGCGCGTAGCGCGAGATATCGTTGTTTGCATGGCGTATATCCACCATGTTGCCGTAACCGTTTCGCCAACCGATGAACTCGACGCGTCCCCGCCCGATCGCGACCACCGGGGTCCCTTGGGGCGCCGCATAATCGATCGCCAGATGCGGCCGTACCGTGCGAAAAATCGGATGGACCCGATTTCTGTTAAAGGCTGATGAAATCCGCACATAGCTCAACGGAGCCCGCAAATAAGCCCGCCGCAGCGCTTCGCCTTTGGCGTCATAGTAGCCGCCGCCGTCCTTGCCGGCGAAATAAAAGGCGTTGAAAACATCACGCCCCGCTTCCAATTCAGCGGCAAGAATGCGCCCTCTTCCGAGCCTCCCGTCTGCGTAACGGAGCTGTTCGAACATCACACTGAATGCGTTTCCCGACTGGAAATCGGAAAAGAAATCGATGTCGTACTCGAAAATTCTCGCAAGCTCCAGGATCTGCGCCGACGAAAGTCCAGCGCCGGTGCCGCTTTGATACAGGCTTCCTTTGATCGTTCCGCGGACGACCTGAGTTTCCCGCACCGAGGGTATCGGCTCGCGCTCGGCCAGCCATCCCTCTTGGGTCGCCTTCACCCGTACCAGATTGTCATCGACGACAAATTCCATGGCCTGGACGCTCTGGTCTTCAGAGCTAAGGACCACCTGAAAACTGTCCCCTGGACGAATTCTATTCGGATTGACAAATGGCTGCACGGTTTCGATCAGGGCGTGCGCCGACGGCGGCTCAATGCCGAATCGTTTCAAAACGGCCGCCAGCGTATCCCCTCGCCGGATTTTCACACCGACGCGCGACTCGGGGTTGCTCTCTTGCACCGTCGGGGGATCCGCTTCCGGTTCCGGCGATCGCTGCGAAAAACTGACAAAGTGGGCTGCAACGTAAAGCACAAGCGCAAGTCCCGCAACTCCGCTATAACGGACGACAGCGTGACGCACAACAAATTTACTGGACGTGCTCGGGGTGGTTTGTCGGTTCGTCATCAAATTTCAATTACCTCCGGGGCGCATTGTACAAAATAAGCATACGCGGGTCAAAGAAATTAAAGGAATTTCTGAGGGAAATTTATGCACAATTTGGCACGCGATGGCCTATCCCACGGCGGCGATCGGCCACCGCCATCCTGCCAACAGGCTGCCGGGTTTACAGCGCGCCCTTGAAAGAGATATACAAGTGTCGTTAACAGACAACCTCGCCCCATAAACAAACGCCGTGCGCGGTTCCAAGGAGTGACGTGTCATGATTTTTCTCACCAATGAGCAAATTCAACAGGTGCTCGATATGAAGACTTGCATCGACGCCATGGAGGACGCCTATCGCGAGCTGAACGAGCGCCGCGCCGGCTATCGGCCGCGCATCGATTTTTACGTCCCCGAGGAACCGCACTATTACCGCTGGGGCACGATGGAAGGGGCTTCGCGCAAGCTCGGCGTCTTTGCGATTCGCATGAAATCGGACATGCTCGCCTGGGAAAATCAGGATGGCTTCATGGTCGAGGATAAGTATTGCATGGAGCGGGGCCGATACTGCGGCTTGATCTTTCTGCTTAGCACGCGCAATGCCGAGCCCCTAGCGTTGATGAACGATGGTTATCTGCAACATATGCGCGTTGGCGCTTGCGCCGGGTTGGGGACAAAATATCTGGCGCGAGAGAACTCCAAGGTGCTTGCCATGATCGGATCGGGCGGCATGGCACGGACATACGCGGAAGCGATCAAACTTGTGCGCCCCATCGAAGTCATGCGTGTTTTCAGTCCGACGAAAAAAAACCGCGAGGCTTTCGCCGCCGAAATGACCGAGAAACTCGATATCGAGACAATTGCCGTTGACGCCCCGCAAAAGGCGCTCAAGGGGGCGGACATCGTTTCGCTGACCACGGATTCGCTGGTTCCCGTAATCAAGGCGGAGTGGCTGGAGCCCGGCATGCACGTCAACAACGTGCGCAATAATGAAGCCGGGCCCGACGTGCTCGCGCGCGCCGACGTACGGGCCCGGCTCGGCACATCGACGCTCATGGCGGATCGCAATGCTCCGGAAGTCGTTACCGGCAGCGATGGAATGTTCGGATTTATCGCGGGGAATCAAGAAGAAAAGCAGAAAATTCCGGCGTCGCCGCACCATGAGATCGACAATCCCAACATCGGCACCGTACCGGATATCATGGCCGGCCGCTGGGCCGGTCGCACCGGCGACCTGCAAGTTACTTTTTTAAACAACCAAGGTACGCAGGGATTGCAGTTCGCCGCGGTAGGCGGAGCGGCCTATCAACTCGCCCGAGCCAAAGGGCTCGGCCATTCCCTGCCCCTCGAATGGTTCACGCAAAATATACGAGACTGAAAGCATGATGGAATCATGGAATACTGGAGTATTGGGCGATGTCGAATCCGGTCTCCCCCATCACTCCAATACTCCAGCATTCCGCTACGCCGATTTTCAAAGGAGGTAACCATGGCGATACTCCGTTACATTGCCTATCTCGCCCAAGATCCGGCAAACCTCGTGGATTTCTACCAGCGCTTTCTCGGCACCGAAGAGCTGGGACGTTCGTCCGAAGGCGATATCAGCATCACCGACGGGTTTTACAATCTGACCTTCTTCAAAAAGCGTCCCGCCCTGGGCGAGATGCACATGGAGACCGGACTGCATCATATCGGTCTACAAGTCGATAATCTCGAAAAAGTGAAGGGCCGTTTCCTGAAATTCAACCCGCGCGGCATGATCATCCAGGAACCCAACGACCTCCAACACGGCGAAATTCGCATCCACGATCCCGAGTGCCGCCCGGTGACGATCTCGACAACAAACTTCGGTGTCCCCGCGAACAAAGAAAAACAGTTCCCCCGCGTGCGCCATATCGCTTATAACGCCCTCGACCCGGAGACCATGCTGCTTTTTTACACCCAGGTGTTCGGATTACGCGAAGTGGCGTCCAGTTACCTGCGCCGCCAACAAGGCCGCGGCAATCGCTTCTGCGCCGACGGCAAAACCAATTTGGCCATTCATCCGTTTTACAACCGCATCGAAGGCCACGAAGCCAAATTCGGCATCAACCACATCGGCTTTCTAACCAACGAGATGCAGGCGACCATGGCGGAGCTGAGCCGCCTGTTGAAAATCACCTCCCGTCCGGCCACCCGTCCTTACGCGGAGTTTCGCTTCCGCGATCCCGAAGGCAACGCTTTGGATCTCTCGCAAACCAAGGGCTGGGAAGTCGACGTCGATCGGTGGGAAACCGCCGCCTAGCCCGGACTATGATGAATTGTCGCGGCGCATTGACCTGATAATACTGGCTCCGGCCGAGAGGCTGGCCGAATTTGACAATGAAAGGGCACGACGATGGCTACAAGAGCTGCTCTATGGATCGCAGGATTTTTGCTGGCGCTTCTCAGCGCGCCCCGCGCTGACGCCGGACCCACCGCGGATACGGCGATCAAAAAGGGGTTTGTTCAGTGCGGCGTCAATACCGGCTTGGCCGGCTTTTCACTGCCCGACGGCAAGGGCGAATGGCGCGGGCTCGACGTCGATCTTTGCCGCGCCGTGGCGGCAGCGCTTTTTGGCGACGCGAACAAGGTGCGCTATACGCCCCTCACCGCCCAGCAGCGGTTTACGGCGCTGCAGTCCGGCGAGATCGACATTCTCTCGCGCAATACCACTTGGACGATGACGCGCGATACCAGTCTCGGGCTCAATTTCGTCGGGATCAATTTTTACGACGGCCAGGGTTTCATGGTCACAAAGAAACGCAACATTAAAAGCGCCAAGCAACTCGGCGGCGCTTCCGTGTGCGTCCAGCCGGGCACCACGACCGAGCTCAACCTGGCGGACTATTTCCGGGGCAACAAGATGAAATTCAAGCCCGTGGTGATCGAAAAATTGGAAGAGGTGCTCAACGCCTACTTCGCCGGACGCTGCGATGTCTACACCACCGACGTGTCCGGCCTGATCGCAGCACGCTCTTCCCGCGCTCCCAATCCGGCCGATCACGTCATTCTGGCGGACGTGATTTCCAAGGAACCCCTGGGACCCGCCGTGCGCCACGGCGATGATCACTGGTATGACGTGGTCAAATGGTCGCTGTTTGCCACCATCGAAGCGGAAGAGCTCGGCCTCACTTCAAAAAACATCGACCAGCGGGCCAAAGATGCCGACCCGGTCGTCCAACGTTTTGTCGGCGCCACGGGCGATTTCGGCAAGATGCTCGGCCTGGACAATCGCTGGGCCTACAATATCATCAAGCAAGTTGGCAACTATGGCGAAAGCTTCGAACGCCATCTGATCCCGATGGGCCTCGAACGCGGCCTCAACAACCTCTGGAATCGCGGCGGGCTCATGTACGCCCCTCCAATCCGTTGAACCCGGCGCCCATGGGAGCGATTGTCCCGATTTGATGGCCGCCTTACCGCAACGGTCCAGCGGCGAACCCAAGCCGGCGTGGTCATGGCGCGATCCGCGGATTCGCGCCGTTTCCTATCAAGCGTTGTTGGTGGGCGCGGTCGCCCTCGTCGCCTGGTATTTTATCGGAAACGCCTTGGACAACATCCAGACGCGGCGCATCGCCAGCGGCTTTGGATTTCTTCAGCGCGAATCCGGTTTCGAGATCGGAGAAAGCACCTTTCTTTCCTACGGCGCCGCCGATACCTATTTTAGAGCGCTCGCGGTCGGTTTGTTAAATACCTTCCGCGTCGCCGTGCTGTCGGTCGTCTTCTCCACGATCTTCGGCGTGGCCATCGGCCTTTCGCGCTTGTCGGTCAATTGGCTGCTTGTAAAATTATCTTCCGGTTATGTCGAAGTGGCGCGCAATGTGCCCCTGGTCGTGCAGCTGTTTTTTTGGTACGCCGTCATTACCGAGAGTTTGCCTTCGCCGGCCGACGCCTTGAACCCCCTGCCGGGCGTTTTTCTCAGTAATCGGGGTTTCGCCTTTCCGCTCCTGGTCTCATGGCCGCCCGTCCAGCTTGATTACCCGGTCCTCACCGGATTTAATTTCGCCGGCGGCGGCTCCTTATCGCCGGAGTTTGCCGCGCTATTTATAGGACTCACGCTTTACACCGCGGCGTTCATCGCCGAAATCGTCCGAGCCGGGATCCTGTCCGTTGACCGTGGGCAGTTTGAAGCCGCCTATTCTCTCGGCCTCAATCCGCGCCAGGTCATGCGTTTCGTCATTTTGCCGCAGGCTCTCCGCGTCATCGTACCGCCGATCAGCAGCCAGTATTTGAACTGCACTAAAAACAGCTCCCTCGCCGTAGCCATCGGTTATCCCGATCTGGTTTCCATCGCCAATACGACAATCAACCAGACCGGACAAGCGATCGAAGGCATCGCCGTCATCATGGTTGTCTTTCTAACCATCAGCTTGTCCATCTCCGGCTTCATGAACTGGTACAACCGGCGCTTCGCGCTCAGAGGAACCGCCACATGAGCCGCGCTCAAACCGCCGCGATAGCCCGAGGGCAATCCGTTCTCCGCTGGTTGCGGACACGGCTCTTTGCGGATTGGCGGAGTTCTCTCGCTACGCTCGCGATTCTCTATCTCGCGTGGAAGCTCATTCCGCCGCTGATCGAGTGGGCGTTCCTGCGAGCGGTCTGGTCTGCGGAAAATCCGGGGCTGTGCCGCGAGGCGGTCGGACAGGGCGCCTGCTGGGCTTTCGTCGCCGATAAATACCGCTTCATCCTGTTCGGCACTTATCCCGCGGATGAGCATTGGCGGCCGGCGGCGGTGATCGCCCTGCTGCTCGGCCTCTACGCTGTGAGCGCCATCGGCGTCGCTCGACGATTTGTTTTGGTTTCTCTATGGCTCGCGGGACTGGCCGGGATCGGCGTGCTCATGTGGGGCGGCATCCTCGGCCTCAGCCACGTCGAAAATGAGCGCTGGGGCGGGCTCACCTTGACCCTTCTGCTCGCCACCTTCGGCATTGCCTTCGCCTTTCCGCTATCGATCCTTCTGGCGCTTGGCCGCCGATCGGACATGCCCCTCGTTCGCTGGCTGTCGATGGCTTATATCGAGTTGATTCGCGGCGTACCGTTGATCTCGGTTCTCTTCATGGCGTCGGTCATGCTGCCGCTTTTTCTTCCCGTGGGCGTCACCATTGACAAACTGCTGCGCGCACAGATCGCCATGATCTTATTTGCCGCTGCCTATCTCGCCGAAGTAGTGCGCGGCGGCCTGCAGGCGATCCCGCGGGAGCAGGAAGAAGCGGCGCAAGCGCTCGGCCTGGGCTACTGGCAAAGAATCCGCTATGTCATCCTGCCCCAGGCGCTGCGGGTCTCGATTCCCCCGCTGGTCAATACCTTCATCGGATTTTTCAAGGACACCTCCCTGGTCGTCATCATCGGCCTGTTTGATTTTCTCACGAGCATCAAGGTCTCCTTGACCGACCCGGCTTGGACCGGCTTCGGCGTCGAGGCCTACCTGTTCGCCTCCCTCGGTTACTTCCTGTTCTGCTATCCCATGTCGCGCTACAGCCAGGCTCTGGAAAGACAAGGCGCGCCGGGAAGAGGGATGCCAAGGCTTCGAGAAAATTAATGGCGAGGGAACCCGGGCAAATCAGCGACTGGATCAGACGCAATCGTGAGACGGCGGCTCCGGTCCAGCGCCTCGCGGGCCCGTGACCACGCCGATAACTGCCGCGCGGAGGAATTGCGGAATGCGGCGCTGGGGGCCAAGCCCCGACGCCGCGCGGGCGCTACTTGGACTCCAGGAAACTCAAACGTTCCGCCATCGGCGTCTCGGGAAAGACATAGCCGCAGGCGCGGCAGGTGCGAAGCTTGATGTCCGCGTTGAATTCGCCGTAGACGGCGGCCACCTGCGACGGAATGTTGCCCTGATTGACGATGCGCGACAGCACCAGCTCGTCGCATCTTTCGCAGAACCAGGCAAATTCTTCTTTCTCGTCCTGGCGCCGTTTTCGCTCAATCACCAGCCCCCAGGTATTTTCGAAGCGGCGCGGTGAGTGCGGCAAGCCGCCGGGGCAAACGAAAATCTCCCCTTCTTTGATCGTCACCGTCTGGCGCCGCTCACCCTCCGGTTTGAGGACAAGCTCCATAGCCCCTTCGACCTGGTAGAAAAATTCATCGCCGGGCTCAATGTGAAAATCGAGCCGCGTGTTCGGCCCGCGCAGCATCATGACTAGAAAATCTTTGTGATGAACCATCAGCTGGTTGGTTTTGAAGGGCGGGTTGAACAGATGCGCGTTCTCTTCAACCCATTTCTTCAGATGAAAGGTGGAAAGAATATCCATCATCAGGCCTCGAAAAAACAGCCGATACAAGATTACCGGCGCAATAAACTGCGCCCGTTGGGTACTCGGCGGTTAAATATCCCTTTTCTTCAGCTTGGCCGCTTCCCGCGCCACGCCGTCGGTCAACGCCCACCAGATCGACAACCCTTTGCGCAAAGCCCTTAATACCCTTACCTGCAATTCGTGGGTCGTGGCGAATTGCTCCACCAGCTCGTAACCGATGTTGCTGTGTTCGGTATCGGCCTCGCCATGCTCGGCAAAGAACTCGATGTCGTGGGGTTTCAGGCCGTAGTGGTCGCGAAACGACCTGAAGAACTTGCCTCCGGTCAGTTGGTTGGAAAATTCGTTGCAGCAATTGGTGGAGGCCACTTGTTCGAGAATATGATTACTGCGCAGGGCGATGTCGAGCCATCCGACCCGCGCCAGCACCGTCGTCGGCAAGAAATCCTCCTCCGCTTCGCAGCGCTCCATTTCCTTTGCGGCGATGCCGATGGCCTCGCCAAAACGCAGAAACAAGGCCCGATGCCCGAGTACTTTCCGCGGCGAGCCTTCGAAATATGTGTAGCCGACCTCGGAATGAATAATATCGACGAATTTTTTATGAATCTCCGGATCGTGGATGCCGGAAAGCTGGCAACGCACGAGCTTTGCCGTATTGATCGCCACATTGTAGGCAAAGATGCCCCAGGCCTCCTTTGTCCAGATCTGGATCGCCTCCAGCGGCAGCTTGCCTTCGTAGAGATCAAGGTAAAACGGGTGGTGCAAGCGCGCGTGCCTGTTCTTCACCTCGGTAGCCAGCAGTTCGCAGAATGCCGTTGCCGGTAATGTTTTACCGCTCAATACCGCTTTAGCTGACATGACTCTACTCCTGGTCTTCGGTCGCGTCCGCGCTTCGTCGCGACTGTCGCTTCTTACGCTGATCGAATTTGAATTTATGCGCGTTGCAGGCGATCTCGACGCGGTTGCCGTCGGGATCGAGAAAACTGATTGAGCGGTTGCCGGCCACGACGAGCGTCTCCGGACCGCTGACGATCGGGATTTTGCGGCGCTTCAAGACCGGTTTGAGCTCGTCAATGATTTCGTTCCTATCCACGTAAATGCAGAAATGGTGCAGCTTCGGCGCCCCTCTGCCGGTCACGTGCTTCGTCCCCTTGGGCAGGGCTTGCAGCGCCACGTCGTGATGCTCTTTGCCGTAGCTCAAAAAAGTCATTTTGGAATTTAAATTTCTTGCGGAAACTTTGAGGCCAAGAATGTCACGGTAAAACCGCTCCGACTTTTTGAGATCGGCGACGTTAAGAACGATATGGCCGAGCGTGCCGTTGCGGATCTGCATAAGCGCCCCCTAATAGATAACGCCGACCTGATTCTGTCAAGGTATTTGGACGCGATTCATTTCGGACCGAGTTGACAAGGCTTTTGTGAATACGAGATAGTCCGCGCATAGGGCCAAGGAAGGGAGGAACGGCGCATGAAAATTATGGTCGTGATGGGCGAGTATCCTGCCGCGGAAGGCGAGCGGCGGCGCCAGGCGGTGCTGAAATGCGCTTCGCCAGGCACGGAGATCGGCTTTGCCGTGATCAAGGCGACCTTTTTTCGCCGATCGAATTCTCAGGTCAATTCCCTTACCGCCGGACCGCTGGTCGCCGAGGTCGCAGTGAATGCCGAAGCCGGCGGCTTCGACGCCGTGGTTCCCTTCGGCACGCTGGACGCCGGCGTCGAACTGTCGCGCAACCTGGTGCGCATCCCGGTGGTCGGCGCCGGCCAGTCGGTCATGCACCTCGGCGTCCAATTGTCGAACCGCTTGGGCGTGATCGCCTATGAGGAAAAGAGCATTGCGTTCATGCGCAAGCAGATGCACGCCTGGCGCGTGGCCGACTCCGTCGTCGGTATGCGCAGCGTGCAGGTTCCGCTCCCCGAGAGCACCAGGAATCGCGACGCCATGCGCGAGCGCTTTATCCAAGTCGCGCACGAACTGATCGACAGCCACGGCGCCGAGATCATCGTCCCCATGGGCGTGACCATGGTGCCGGTGCAGTATTCGCCCCGCGAATTCGAGCAAGAACTGGGTGTGCCGGTAATGGACGCCCTCAAGACCAGCATCCAGACCGCCGAAATGCTGGTGCGCATGGGATTGACCCACAGCACCCGCACCTATCCGCGTCCGCCAGCCGGTGATCAGTGATCAGTGGACAATGATCAGAACCGCGGGGTTAGCCGCGAGAGAACACCGGGATGCGACAATTCGATCTGATAGAGCCGAGATCTCTCGGCGACGCCTGCGCCGTCCTCGCGGACGATGCGGATGCCAAAGTTATTGCCGGCGGCACGGCTCTCCTGACGATCATCAAGCAAGGACTCCTGCGGC
>CAZILB010000029.1:0-28863 GCA_964539925.1 uncultured Syntrophobacter sp.
CGGGATCCTTCATCGTCTTCATAAAGCCATCGCGCAAAAGTTTTACCCTGTCCCCGGGAACGCCGGGACTGACGGTGAACGGCCACGCCATGCGCGAAGGGGTAATCAGCGTCTCTAAAAACGCGCGGTCATCTGGTTTTGTCACCAGTTCCATGAGCCAGGGAACTTGGGGAAAATCCGGGTGCTTGTCGAGACCCGCCTGGAGCAAGACATTGACAAAGCCTTTCGCCACCCAGTCCGGACGCGTGCCCCTGATGGCGTTCCAAAAGACGCACTGACCGTCGACTTCCGAGCGGTCGATAGCGGCGCGAACCTGTGCCGCCGCCGGGTAGCCTTCGACAATTTTGAAATTCGTTCCCAGAACGGCGTTGATGGCTCTGGGATAAACACTCGCATTGCTGCCGCGCCCGCTGCTGCCCACAACGAGCGGCTTGGGCGATCCGATCAAGTCGGATGTCGTTTTGAATCCCGAGTCGTGCCGGGCGATACAGATCACCACATCCGACCCCGCGCTTCCTATCCATTGAAACTTTCTCGAATCGAATTCCACTGCCGGCGTGCCTATGAGATCGAGATGGAGGAGGCCGGCGTTATAGAAGCCAACGGTAAGTCCATCCGGCTTGGCCACATTGTAAACATAATTATTCGCGAGTACGCCGCCGGCTCCCGGCAGGTTCACCACCATGGTGTTCGGCTGCCCGGGAACATGCTTGCTCAGGTGCCTCGCGATCAGCCGCGTGACCAGGTCAAAACCCCCGCCCGGCGCGGAACTTACCACGAAGCGAATGGTTTTGCCTCGATAGAAGGATTCGGCAGTCTGAGCTCCGGCGGCATGCGCCAGGAACGCAAACAATACTAGAACCATGATTACCAACGATCGGTAGGTCGTGACCATAGCTTCTCCTTATAGTCTCTCCTTAACCTTTGTTTAGCCCGCCGGTCCGGCCTCCCGCCGGCTGAATTTGGCCGCAAGGCAAACGGCAAAAATGCCCGCGGCGATTCATTCCGCGGCCAGAAATTTCACCGCTGCGGCCAGGCGAGGACGATGGTCTCGATCGGCGCCGGCAGCTCCGGTTTGGAAATTTTGAGCGCCGCACTATTGCGCATCGTCACCCTGGACATGCCCCCGGTGAACTCTCTCACCGCCTCCTCCCACCAGAAGTGCTTGGGGATCGCGATTTTGGGATTAACTAACTTGGTCACTTCGCGCGCTTCGGCTGGGGTGACGGTGTAGCGGCCGCCGGCGATGGGGACGAGCAAGATGTCGATTTTGCCCATCATCTTGAGCTGCTCAGGGGTCAAGACATGGCCGAGGTCCCCCAGGTGGGCGATGCAGATATCGTCGACGCGAAAGACGAAAATGGCGTTCTTGCCGCGCTGCATACCGCTGCTTTTGTCGTGGTAGGCCGGCACGACGTAAACCGAAACGTCGCGGATGGTGGTGGCGATCTTTTGCCAGTCGTCGCCCATGGGCGTGAGGCCGTGGAGGATGACGGGGTTGCCCGGAGCCATGTAAACCGCGCTGTGCGGGCCGTGGCGGTGGCTGGCGGTAACGATATGCTGCGGCAGCGTCGGACGCGGCAGGTCGAAAGCGCCGTGGGGATCGGTGAGCACGCGGGTCCCTTTGGACGAAGTGATTTGAAAGGTCGAGTGCCCCATCCATTCCACCGTCACGGCCGGGGCGCCGCTCGCCGCGGCTCGATAGATTCGTCCTTGTTGGACGACTTCGAGCTCGTGGCAAAAAGCGCGGACGCGCGCCGGTAGCGCCAAAAGTAGGATCACGATGGCCAGTGGCGTTACTTTTGACTTCGCGTTCATTTTTTGAATTACGCGCTCGCAGTTTGAAATTTCGCTTGCGGGTTTTAGGGGTAATCCTGCGTGACTACCGTTTCGGAGGGCGGACACATAGGTCCGCCCCAACATGATCCGCCCCTTCGTTAGATCAATCCCCATTTTCTTCTCATCCACCATTCGACGCTGAGGAGCATGAGGATGATCGCGAACGGCCAGAGATTGCTCCAGAGCCGGGTCTGGCGCTGCTCGACGATCGCGGACGGCGCAATGCTGTCGAGCCGCGCGGCGATTTTTTCCAGCGCCGACTCGTTCCAATCGTTGATCGAAAAATACTCGCCTTTGCTCGACTCGGCGATTTTTTTCAAGAGATCGTGCCGCGGCAGGCCATCGTCGGTTTCCCCGTAGGTAAAGGCCGCGGTGAAACTGCCCCGATCTTTGCCCAGAGGTTTGCCGCCGAGACTCGCTTCGGCTTCGATCCGATAAGCGCCCTCTCGGGTCGGTGTAAACTCGCCGGAGTATTCGCCCTCTTCGGCCGTCGCGCTCGCAGAAACCAGCACAGGCTCGCCGTCGGCGCTGAACACTCGAAGCTGTACGGCGGCTTCGCGGGTGGGGGTAAAGTCATCCTTTAACACATTCAGCTTAATCGCGACTTTCTCGCCCGGCCGTGCCGTCGGAACCGGCCGAAGCCGCACCTGCTCGAAGGAGGGTTCCTGGACGAGCCAACGCACCGCCTGGCGCACGAACTTGAGATGATGTTGCGGCGTTTCCTTATTGCCGACGGCGATAAAATTCCATCTCCAGGCGTCATCGCTCATGAATGCGAGCGTGCGCCCCTTGCCGAAGCGGCCGACGGCAAGCAAGGGCGCGCCTGGAACGGCGCCGTCGGAGCCGGCGGAGAGGAGCGTTTCGCCGCGTGCGGCGCGCACGCGATTGAGACCGGTGAGGGGGGGCATATTGCTCCATGCCTCCTCATTGCCTTTCGGATCGGGCAGGAGCCGGGTGATCGGATGAGCCTTGCCCGCCGGGGTCAAGGTTGGGCGCACCGCGCTTGGCTGTTGAAAGGTTCCTTTGCCGTCCAGCTCGACGGGGAGCGCTTCGCGCAGCGCGGTTTCGTCGTAGCCGCCGCTGTCAAAGCCGCGCGGACCGCCGAACATGGCGAGAGCGCCGCCGTCGCGGACGAAGTCCCGCACCCGCTCGAGATAAACCGGATTGAAATAGGACCGGTGGGAAAAGTCGTCGAAAACGATCAGGTCGAAGTTCTTGAGCTCCTCGAGAAAAATGTCGTCGATGGGAAACGGGATCAGGCTTAGCTGGCTCTCGGGAACATCGACGCTGTCCAACGGGGTGCGCAGAAAAACGAAGGAGACCAGCTCGATCAAGGGGTCCTGCTTCATGGCCATGCGCAAGAACCGATAGTTCCAGGCCGGCGATCCCGAGAGGGTCAGGACGCGGATTTTATCGCGCTGCACGTCGACTTTGAATTCCCGCTGATTGTTGCGGGCGATCTGCTCGCCGGGCTGCACCGGAATGTTCAGCGAAAATCCATGAGTGCCCAGCTCCCGGGGCGTGAAGCTCAGAGTGATGTTTTGCTCGAACGGGTCGGCATCGACGGTGACGTTTCGGGTCGTCACGAGATTCTTGCCGCGATTGAAATAAAGCGGCACGGTTCTGCCCTTCATGCCGGACGCATGAACCGTCAGGTCGATTTTGAACTCGCGTCCGCGAAAGGCGAACTCCGGCGCGCCGAGCTTGGCGATGCGAATATCGGTAAAGCCCTCGGCCTCGCCGACGCCGACGGGGAACACCGGTAGCGGCAGCGGCGCCAGGCCTGCAATCTCCGTGCGCTCGCCGTTGGCGATGCCGTCGGTAAAGACGATGACGGCGGACTGGGCCGGGCTGTCGCGCGCGACCTCGTGCAATAACTCGACCAGACGCGTGCCGGGATACTGGGGCTGCAGTTCGGCCAGACCGCCCGGAGACATCGGTTCGGCCCCGGTGCCGAAGCGAAGTAGCCGCAGGTCGAAGTCGCGGCTCAGTCTTTCGATCAGGGGATCAGCGCCGGCCGTGAGTTTTTCGCGCACGAGATCAAATCGGCTCTGCCCGATGGGCTCGCCGGGCAGGGTTTTGGCGGCGGCGGGAAACGCCATGCTCTGGGAGCTATCGATCATCACGGTGAGCGGCCGGCGCAACTGCGTCACCCGTTTATCGATCAGCGACGGGCCGAGCAGAAAAAAGATTAAACCGGCATATACGGCGGCGCGTAGCAAGGTCAAAAAAACCCTCTGTCCCAACGCCAGCCGCTGCCTCAGGGCGAACAGTTGCTGGATCAGCAGCGCTGCGGCCGCGAGCGCCACGAGCGCCACCAGCCACCACGGCAGCGGGCCGACAAGATAAATTTCCTTCATGGCCTACCGGGTGAGCCGCTTGCGGATAAAGGGCACATGGATCAGGTCGTCTTTGTAGTTTTCGGTCATCGCGTAGAGAATCACGTTGATGCCCAGATGAAAGGCATCGCGCCGCTGCGCCTCGCCGCCGGGGACGCAGGCGTTGATCCAGCGGCCGGTTTGGTCCCGTTCCCAGGCGGCGCCCAGGCCGTTATGGCAGTAGATCACCGGCGTGGAAGTGCCGACATGGATGCCTTCCAGAGTCTGACTGACGATTCTCACGCCGCCGATGCGGCGCATGAGATAGTAGCTTCTAAGGGCGGCATGGCCGCCGGGCAGGCGCTTGAAGTCATTGCCCGGAAACACCCGCTGCAATTCCCGACGCACGGCTTTGTCGAAGCCGTAGCCCTGCTGGCCAAGCGCGTCGTCGATGAGCAGGAAGCCGCCGTGGGAGAGAAACCGGCGCAGCACGTCGATCTCGTCGCTGCTGAAGGGCTCGAATTCATATTTGCCGGTGAGGTAGAGAAACGGATAGTTGAAAAGATCGCGGTCCGTGAGCGCCACGTCGCGCCGTGCCGCGGCAGCCTCAACGCTAGTGCGGGCCATCAGCTCCTCCATCAGCGGCGTCACTGACAGGGGATGCGGATTCCAATCGCCGCCGCGGTAGCTAATTTGAGCGAAGACGAACTGCAGGCGGCGGGCGTCGCTTTGGGCGGCGGCGAACCCCGGCAGAAACCCCGCGCCGATCAAGCCCTGCGATAGGAGGCGGAGAAAATTGCGACGATCCATAAAGAAACTCAAGATTCAAAATTAAAAGTTAAGAAAGGGCAATCCGATTATTCTAAAATTTTCATTTCTAAAACCTTTGTCCCAGCCAGCCCTCGAAGAGCAAAGTTACAATGAGCATGAACAGCAAGGGAAGCGCGAGATCGGAGCGCTTGCCGCCATCTTTGAGGGCGTCGGCGTCGATCACCTCGGCGGGGAGCGGAGCGAGCTTGGACTTGAGCTCGCGCTCGCCGATCGCTTCCAGACGCGACTCGAGAAACGGCGGGTTGACGGCGTAGAGCTGCGGCAAGCCGCCGTCTCCAGTGCCGCCGTCCGACAAGCCCAGTCGATAGATGCCCGCGCGGTCGTTGCCGGCGATGAGCGCCCTGGCACGATTGGTTTCCGCGATGACGGCAACTTCGGTTTGTTGCTTATCGGGTTTAGTGACGCGCACGCTTTTGCCCACATAGCTCGGCGGCAGCGAGATTTCTTTGACCTCGCCGACGGCGATGCCGCCATCCCACCGGCCGCGCTTGCCGCCGGCGAGGTATTGGGTCAGCGACTGAATCAACGGCAGGTAGACGGTCTTTACCGGCAGGTCGTTCCAGTCGCGGTCGGCGCTGGTCGCCATGAACATGACTTTGCCGGCTCCCGCTCGCTGCTCGAGCAGCAGCGGGTCGCCGTTGGACAAGGAGATCAGAACGTTTTTGTCGGCGCCGGCAGCGCGAATATAGCTCCAGACGCGCACGGATCGGAGCGATTCTTGCAAGATCGGATCGCTCAGTATTTGCAGCGCCGGATGGTCAGGATCAAGCTTATCGATTTTCTCGGCGGCGGCCTCGGGCCCGAGCTTTATTTCCGTGAGCCGTGCCGGCAAGGCTTGCGCGAGCTTTTGATTGTAGCTCTCCGGTTGAAGTTTATCCCCGGCAAAGATCAGCAGACCGCCGCCCTGGCGCAGATATTCCTGCAATTTGACAACCAGTCCATCCGAGAGCGCGCCGACGTTGCACAGGATCACGACTTGATAGCCGTCGAGCGCGGCGGCGGCGAGTCCGTCGGCGAGGATGACCGTCGGGAGAAACAACGAGGAGTCGCGTTCGCCGGACGGATTAAGCGCCCGGCTGATAAAAAAACTCTCGCTTTGGACCAGCGAAGTCTGGGGGTCGCCGTCGACGATCAACACGCTGAGCTTGTCTTGGGCTTCGAGCGCGAAATGAGCGACGCCGTTGCCGGCTAGGCCTTCTTTCTTGAGGACGATCTGTCCCGTGTGCACTCCCGGTTGATTCACGCGCGTTTGGAAGGTTACGGCCGTTTCGCCCCTTGCCGGGATGGTGGCGAGCTTTTGCTCTCGGGCTTGACCGTTGACGCTCAACTGCACGAGCGCATCTTTGATTTCAACGGCACCGAAGTTGGCCAGAGTCGCTTCGATCGGAATCGGCAAGTTGACACCCACGCCCTGTCCGCCCACGCGGACTTCCTTCACGGCGCCGTTAAGCGCCGGCGGTTTGGCGCCGACGCGGATCACTTTGACGGGAATTGAAGGATCGACCTGCTTTAAGGAGGCGAGGGAAAACTGATCCCAGCCGGTGAGCGCCATGTCGGTGATCAGGCGGAGTTCCTTTTGACCCGCCGGCTGCTGCAAAAGTTCGTAGGCCCTGTTCAGGGCCGTAGCGAATTCGGCGCTGCCGTCGGCGATTTCGGCGGCTTCGAGATCCTGCAGCAGCACGGCCTTCTCGCTTTTGAGGCGGAAGACCTCCCCGTCGGTTCCGTTGACCGGCATGAGCGCGGCGCGATCGCCTTCGTTAAGCGCCGAAATCAACAGCCGCGCCGCCTCTTTGGCTTGCCTGAAGCCGTCGCCGTCGCCGCTCCAGCGCATGCTCAGCGAGTTGTCCAGTAGCACCACCAGCGTCACCGGGCCGCCGCCGGCGAAAAGGCCCGCGCCGGTTTGAAAGATGGGATTGGCGAGCAGGAGCGCGAGCAGGACCACAGCGAAAGTTCTGAGCGCCAGGAGCAGCCAATGGCGCAGCCGGTAGCTGCGCGAAATGCGCTTTTGCGAGAGTAAAATAAAGCGCACCGCTGGGAAACGGACGCGCTTCAGCCGCCGGCGATTGAGCAAATGAATCAAGATCGGCAGCGCGGCCGCGGCCAGGCCGGCGAGAAACAGCGGATAGAGAAAAAACACCGACATCGAGAGTTCAGTCCCTCCAGCTCAAATAACTGGCCAGCGCCTGATCCAGCGGCGTCGCGGTCGAGATCAACTGGTAGTCGATGGTGTTGTCATGGCACTCTTTGCGCATCCTGGCGATAAATTCCTGCACGACTTGCCGGTAGGTCGAACGGATCGCCCGCGGGTCGGCCACCACCTGGAGATTCGCCGCCTCCAGGTCTTCGAACAAAATGTTGCCGTCGAAGGGCAGCTCCAGCTCGGCCGGGTCGAGCAGATGAAACACAATCACGTCGTTGCCCTTGAAGCGGAACTGGCGGAGCCCCTTGAGCACCAGCTCCGGCTCGTCGAGAAGATCGGACACCAGCACGATCAGACCGCGCCTCTTGATCTGCCCGGCCAGCTCGTCGAGGATTTTGCCGACGTTGGTTTCGCCGCCGGGGCCGCGACCTTCCAGTGCATGGAGAATCTGTATCAAATAGTCGCGCTTGGCCCGTGGCGGCACGAAGGCTTCGATGCGGTCGGAAAAGGTGACCAGGCCGGCGGCGTCCTGCTGTTTCAAGATGAGATAGGCAAGAGAGGCGATCAGAGTGCAGCCGTAGTCGAATTTGCTGATGCCGTCGGAGGCGTAGTCCATCGAGGCGCTGCCGTCGAGCAGGAGGTAGGCGCGCAGATTGGTTTCGTCCTCGTATTCTTTGATGAAATAGCGGTCGAATTTGCCGAACGCCTTCCAGTCGATGCGGCGGATTTCATCGCCGGGGGCGTACTCCCGATGCTCCTCGAACTCGACGCTGAAGCCTTTGGCCCGGCTCTTGTGCACGCCGGACAAAAGGCCCTCGACGACCCAGCGGGCGCGCAGTGCAAGATTCGCTATCCCCGCGAGCACTTTGGGGTCGAAGTAGTTTTTATCGCTGGTCGCCACGTTCCTAAATTCACGGCCGAGGACGGTTGGCTGCTAAAACCTCTACCACCGGGGCCGGGTCGAATCTAGCCGGCGCCCGCCGGCCCAATAACGTCGAAGCAGTTCGCCGGATTTCAAATTGCAAATTCCCGATTCCATGGTTTTTTGGAATTTGGAATCGGTAATCTGAAATCGTTCTCACCTCGTCGCTTTACCGTCGGCGGAGGGCTTGACGTCGGTCAACAGGCGGTTGATGACCTCGACGGAGCTAAAGCCTTCCCCCTGGGCTTTGAAGTTGGGCACGATTCGGTGACGCAGCACCGACGGCGCGAGGGCCTGGATATCTTCGATGGCAACGGCGTAGCGGCCTTGCAGAATCGTCCGCGCCTTGGCGCCGAGGATCAGGTACTGCGACGCGCGCGGCCCGGCACCCCATTCGACGTATTCTTTAACGAAGGGTGAAGCCGAGGGGCTTTGCGGCCGGGAGCTTTGCGTCAGCGCGACGGCATAAGAGACGACGAACGGCGACACCGGCACCTTGCGCACCAGTTCCTGGTAGCGCAGGATGTCGGAGCCGTCCATGATTTTTCTTGGCGCGGGTTTCTGATTGGACGTGGTCTGCATGACGATCTGCACTTCGTCGTCGAAGCTGGGGTAACGGATTTCGATGTTAAGCATGAAACGGTCGAGCTGAGCCTCGGGCAGGGGGTAGGTCCCCTCCTGCTCGATGGGGTTTTGCGTCGCCAGGACGAAGAACGGCAAGTCGAGGGGAAATGTCGTTCCCCCGGCGGTGACTTTATATTCCTGCATCGATTGCAGCAGCGCCGCCTGGGTTTTCGGCGGCGTGCGGTTGATCTCGTCCGCGAGTAAGATGTTGGTAAAGACCGGTCCCTTGAGAAACTGAAAAGTTCTTTTGCCGGTGGCCGCGTCTTCCTGCAAGATGTCGGTGCCGGTGATGTCCGACGGCATCAGATCGGGTGTGAACTGAATCCGGTTAAACTCGAGATGGAGAATCTCTGCCAGCGTGGCGATGAGCAACGTCTTGGCCAGGCCGGGCACGCCGACCAGCAGGCAATGGCCTCTGGCGAACAGCGCGATCAGAACTTCTTCGACGACTTTGTCCTGGCCGACGATCACCTTGCCGATCTCGCCCAGCATGCTGTCGCGCTTTGCCGCAAATTCTTCGATCTCGGCGACCTCGCGCTGCTCCATCTGCGTTGCTTCCATGAATCTTCCTTGCTTTTCTTTCATTGCCCTTAACGGCTGCGGGCGAGTTTTTCCAATGTCTGTCTGGCCCCGCGCGCCTTTTCCTCGGCGCCCAGGGCGCCGTAGACCTCGGCCAGCAGGCGGTAAATCAGCGGGTTAAACGGGTTGATTTGCGTCGCCTCTTCGAGGGCGTCGCGCGCCTCGGCGAACCGCTTGGTCGCGTGGCGGGCGCGCCCCAGTTGAACGTAGGCGTTGGCGTTGTCGGGATCCACATCCAGAGCTCGCTGAAACAGCGCCGCAGCCTCCTCGGCGCGGTTGGTGTCGATCATTACCCGGCCGAGCTTGTTCAAGATCACGGGCGAATGGGGACTGGCCTGTAAAGCGCGCTGGTACTCGTTGGCGGCGGCGATGATGCGGCCTTTGGCGAGCATTTGATCCGCCAGGTGGGTGCGGTTGCGCGCCACCACGGAATGAATTTCTTTGAGCTCGACCGCTTCTTCATCTTCGCGCTGATCTTTTCTCACCTGGAAGCGGCGCACCCGGCTGCCCTCGACGGGTTTCAATCCTTTGCTTTTGAGAAAACTTTTCCAGTTGACTTCAAAGGCGTCGAAGGGCTTGCCGTAGACCTTTTCGATCGCCTCGGGGGTCGAGCGCTCTTTGAGCTGTGAAAGAATCTCGCGCACCCCGGCTTGCCCTTTGCTCTGATTGATATAGTCCA
Organism: uncultured Syntrophobacter sp.; assembly: GCA_964539925.1. GTDB lineage: Bacteria > Desulfobacterota > Binatia > UBA9968 > UBA9968 > DP-20. The sequence continues at coordinate 9,933 of CAZILB010000029.1, forward strand.
CTGCCGAGGCGGCCTCGGCGTACGCCAGCTGGACTTCTTCCGGCGTGTCGAGATAGATCAACGAAGGCTCCATTTTTTTGAAGCCGACAAAGCGGTTTCTTTCCAGGGCCTGAACCAGGAGCGTCTGGTTTGCCGGAGTCAAATAGTCCTCAGCGGCCTCTTTGGGCGGCTCCGGTTTGCGCCACCGGGTCTCGTAAAAACGCGCCAGCCCTTCATGCAGCCAGATGGGCGCTTGATTGTTGCTCAGACCGACGATGGCGTAATGTTGGTACTCATGGCTGAGCGAATCGAGCCAGCGGTAGCCGAAAGTCAACGCCCGGGGCGAAATGATCATCAGTTTGTTGAATTTACAAATGCCCACGGCGCCGGTTTCTTCGATATCGCGCAACGACAGCGTGGAAATCGCGTTGAAGCTGGCGGCGTCGGGGGCGATCTCGACCCGGACTTTTTCTTCAGGCGTGTAGCCCAGCTCGGCGGCCGTCGCCCGGTAGCTTTTTTCCAAAGCATCGAGCGCCAGGGGCGCGAGGATGGCGTCGCGCTTGTCGTCGATGAACAGAATGAAATGGTCGCTCTCGTAACGCTTAAAGTTCTTATGGACATCGACGGTGAGCTGGGTCAGCAGTTTCATCGCCTGGCGCCGTTGATCCGTCGAGTCGATGGCCAAAGCGCGGTCGAGGATTGCCAGGGCTTCTTGATAGCGTCCCTGGTAGAATTTGACCCGGCCATCGAGTTCCAAGGCGGCGGCGGATTTCGGCTCTTCCTTGAGCCAATGGGCGGCCAGTTGTGCGGCCTCCGCGGTGCGCCAGGCGTCCAACAATTCTTCGCCTGCTTTAAGCTTGGGATCGATTTCGGCGCCGGCCGCTAGCAACGCGGTGAAAAGCAGCAGCAGGAGAGCGGAGAGAAAAGAGAGTCGGCGTTTCAAGGCAGGATCACTCGGAGAGATTTTTAAAATAGCGCTCGATCTGGTCTTTCATTTGCGGCGGCACGCCCTGCTTGAGGGAGTCGAGGATCTCCTCGCGGAAGTTGCGCGGCGCCTTGTAATCGTCTTTGCCTGGCAGGCGGAATCTCTCCGTATCCAACCCGGTGAAACCGCTTTCGAGATCAAATTGGGGAAACTCGGGCATGCCCGGCAGCGGCGTCAACGAACCGAAAGGAAGAAAACGCCCCTGGCGGAACAGGCGGGTCACCGGCATGTTGCCGAGCTGGCCGCGCTGGGCCATCTGCTGCATGGCCTGCTGCATCTGCTGCTGCGACTGGGAGAGCCTTTCCAATGCCGTGCGTTCGGGCGGCACGGCGCCGGGGGCGTCTAACTGACCGAGCCGCTCGTGAGCGCTCCCCATGGCATTGCCGGCGTCGCCGATCCCCTGAACGATCTTGGGATCGAGCTGGGGAAAGACCTGAAACAGGGACTCGAGTTTTTCGTGCAGATCTTCAGTTCGTTCTCTGAGCATGTCCTGGCGATGCGCCAGCTCGCGGAGCGAGCGCCGCTCGGCGTCGCTGAGCGCCCTTGCCGGTGCGTTCAAGAGCTGATCCAGTTCGGCATTGATGTCATCGAGACTTTCTTCCGCCCGCTGCGCCTTGGGCTCCTGGCTACGGGTGCGCTTCTTTGCCAGCTCCTTGCGGGTATAGTCGTCGCCTTCCTTATAGGCGGGGAAATCCCGGGCGCTCAGCTTGGCGATGAGGTTGCGCAACAGCGCGTTCATCGTCGCGTCGTCCATGTTGGCGAGCAGGCTCGGGTCGTCGGGCCCTTCCCGATCGGGAAATACTTTCGTCAGCTCGCCGAGTTCGGCGATGGCCTTCTCCAGGAAGCGGTCGAGCTTGTCCTTGAGCGCGCTATCGCGCTCGGCCAGTGCCGCATTATTCAGCCCCTCGGTCTTGAGCAGAATATCCTGCTGCTCGCGGGCGAGCTCTTGCAGCTCGTTGGTCTGGCGCTGCATCTCGCCCTGCATCCGGCCCATGCTGGAGGTCATGGCGGAGCGCTGCGCGTTTTGCAGCGCGGCGACCATCTGCGCCATTTGGTTGAATAACTCCCTGGCCAGTTGGCGCGCTCCTTCGATATCTCCCTGCTGGAGTTTTTTGCGGATTTCCTCCAGCGCCCGCTGCATCTCGTCGAAGCCGAGCCCCTGCATGGCCTGGGGGTTCATGAAATCGTCGGGCATCTGCTGCGCCAGTTGGGAAAGCGCCTGTTGCAGGCCCGCAAGAGTTTTTGCCAGCTCGGAAATCTGTTTCATGATGGCGTCGAGGTTTTTGTCCCCGCTGGCGAGTTTGTCGAGGGATTCCATCAGCCGTTCCTGGCTGCGCGCCAGGTCCTGGGCCTTGGAGGCTGCCTCTTGCGCCTGGAGCCGTTTGCCCATCTCTTCGGATAATAGCGACATGCGTTCTAATTCGGAGGCGATGTCGTCGCGCGCCTTGAGCTGATCGTCCAGGCCGGAGGCCTTCTCCTGGCGCTGCAAAAGCTCGTCTCTGGTGAACTCCAGATTGCGCCGAAGCGCTTCGAGATCGGACCATGTGGCAAAATCGGACAGGCGGTCCTGCTCGGTTCGGCGCATGATCTCCTCGGTGCGCTTGGCCGCGTCGGCGAGCTTTGCTTCGAACTGCTCTTGGAACTCCCGCGGCGCGCCAGCGGTTTTTTCGCCGGGTTGGGGCGATTCGAGGTGGTCGGCAAGCATGTCCAGCATGCGGCTGTTGAGATCGCGGATCATCTCGGCGACCTGCTGATGTTCGGCTCTGAGGTTTTTCAGCCTGAGCCGCACCGAGCGGGACGTGCCGATCTTCGGACCTGAGATGGTGTCGTTGTCGAGGACCTGCAGGAAAAAAACCGCCTCCTCGCCTTCGCGCAGCCCCAATCTCCCCAGGTCCCATCTATATTGATCGCGCAGGATCAGCCGTTTGTCGCCGTCCTTTTGCAGGACGATTTTTTCTTCCTGATCGCCGATCCTGGTCACCAGCGCGATTTCGGCGATGCCGAAATCGTCGCGCGCGCCGTATTCCAGTGTGAGAATTTCATCGCCGTTGATCTCGAGGTCCTCCGTGGGCCGGAGCAGATCGACGGTGGGGAACCCATCCGGTTTCACCCTGAGATCGTAGCTGATCGGGGAATTTTTGAAGCCGTGGGCATCTTCGATCTCAATGCGATAGGACTGGGCTTGAAACAACACCAGGTTGCCTTGCAACCTGCGGCCGGCGATCTTAAGCGGGATTTTTTTGCCGTCGTCCATGACGATTTCCGCCTTGACGACATCTTTGGTGGTCATGGCGTCGAGGCGCAGAGTCGACCCCTTGAGGCCCTCGGCATTGCCTTCGGGTACCGACACCGAGCCGAGACCGGCATAAGCGGGCGGATAAAGGATCAATTGGACGTTGGCAATTTCCGGGGGGTCGACCGCTTCGGCGGTGTAGACCGCGGAAGTAAAAAGACCCGTGGCCACCCGGTAGCGGAGAGTTCTGGTCAGGCGCGGAATCTTGGCGCTGAATTTTCCCGCGCCGAGATTTTCCATGGCGGTCTTTTCCGCTGTCGACGGCGGCAGGGGTTCGCTGCCGCTCCAGGTGGTCAATTCCAATGACGCCGGAATCGCCCCGGCGGTCGCCGCCTGAATCGTTACCGGCGCACCGCGCACCACCCTGAGACCTTTTGGCTCGACGTCGATATAGGTCTCGGTGGGCGGCAGATAGTCCAACGGCCGGGTCAACATGTCGATGGTGCCGCCGACCCAGGCCGGGTTGAGTAGCACCATCGCCGACACCGGCAAGAACAGCAGAGCGAGCAAGCGCAGGCTCGATTTAAGCCGCTGGGTATCGAACAACTCGTCGAATTTAAGCCCCGCCAGTTGCTTTTGGGTCGTGCGCAAGAGCGCGAGAACCATCGCTGCCGAAAAGCCGGGCGCGTTCTTCGCGGCGACCACTTGAGGATATAGTTGCAGGGAATTGATCAGATTATTTCTGAGCTTGGGCTGTTTTTGCTCGATGACCAGCGCAGCCTTCTCCTCGGACATGCCGGCGAGAAACTGATACAGGGTCCAGCCGATGACCGCGAGCAAAACTGCGCCCGTAAGAAGACTGTAAGCCAGCGGCGCGTAAGGCCAAAGCTCCTTGAGGTGAAAGACGCCGGGGCCCAGGGCGAAAAGCACCACGGTGCAAATCGCCGTCAGGCACAGTCCCTCGATTCCCTTGATTAGCTTGAGGCGCCGGATGAAACGCCGCAGGAACGAAGAAAGTTCTCGGTATTCTTCCTGTCCCATAACGCGATGAACGAGGTTTATCTTAGCTCCGATGGGGGGCGCTTGTCTATCCCGGCGCCGAATTGGGTAAAGACTCAATTTGACATCAGATCCTTCATGGAGTCCATCGTGAGCACGGTCGAAGGATTCAGGATCACAACTTCGATCAAGTGTCATTCTGAGCGCAGCGAAGAATCTCTTTTAATGCGCCTTTTGCTCAAGGCCTATACTGGCGGACTAACATGAGTCACCACCACGAAGTGCGATCGATGGCATGAGCCCAAGGCTTGTGCTATGGGATTCGGATACACGCGACTACGGCAGAAAGGAATCGAGAGCGCGCATGGATAACCTGGAGACCAACGGCTTGGAGCTGCACGAAGGGCATGAAGACGAGTTTGGCGAAGGCGGCGACGAGGCGGTCATGGATGAAAACCATCCGATGTGGCGGTCCGAGCGAATCACGCTCAATTCCGTCGGCATCGACATCGGCTCGTCCACTTCGCACTTGATTTTCTCCCGATTGACGCTGCGCCGGCAGGGGGTTGCGCTGTCGAGCCGGTTTGTTGTCATTAATCGTGAGATCATCCATGAATCGCCGATCCTTTTGACCCCTTACGTCGACAAAACCACCATCGATACCAACCGGCTCGGCGACTTTATCCACGAGGCCTACCGCAATGCCGGTCTAACCCCGGAAGATATCGACACCGGCGCCATCATCGTCACCGGCGAAGCGACGAAAAAGAAAAACGCCGAGGCGATCGCGGCGCTGTTTTCCGCCGAAGCCGGAAAGTTCGTCTGCGCCACGGCCGGCCACAACCTCGAAGCGATTCTTGCCGCCTACGGCTCGGGGGCGGTCCATATGACCTACCACGAGGGCGGCGATTTTACCGTCATGAACGTCGATGTCGGCGGCGGCACCAGCAAGATCGCCATTGTTCAGGGCGGCAAGGTTGTCGATACCTGCGCCGTGGAAGTGGGTGCGCGGCTGGTGGCGATGGACGAAGCCGGGGTGATCAACCGGCTCGAAGACACGGCTCTGAAGTTCGCCAAGATGGCGGGCATTAACCTCGCCCTGGGCGGGACGATGAGCGACGACGACAAAGATAAATTTTCCAAGGCGCTGTGCGATTCGCTCTTTGCCGTGATGGAGCGCGGACCCCTCTCCCCTCAGGTGGAGGGTCTGTTGCTCACGCCCAATCTCGAATTCAGTGCTCCGATCCACGCGGTCATGTTCTCGGGCGGCGTGTCGGAATTTATCTATGGTTACGAGAAGCGCAATCTCGGTGATCTCGGCGGTCATTTCGGCAAGAAAGTCCGCGCCCGGGCCAATCAACTGGGCGGCGGCAATATTCCGCTGCGCCCCGCCGACGTGCGCATTCGCGCCACCGTGATCGGCGCGTCGCAGTACACCGTGCAGGTGAGCGGCAATACGATCTATCTCTCTCATCCCGAGTTGCTGCCGCTGCGCAATTTGCAAGTGGTGACACCGCAATTCGACCAGACCGAAGCGATTACCGCGGGCGAGATCAAAGGCGCCGTTGAAAGGGCGCTGCAGCGCTTCGACGCCCAGGATACCGAGCGCGCAGTCGCCCTGGCGATTCGCTGGGAACTTGGACCGGCCTATCCACTGATTCGCACCCTGGCCGAGGGCGTGGTCGGAGCGATGAAAGGCCATGTCGATGACGGGCAACCTTTGGTCCTGGTCTTCGACGCCGATATCGCCAAGTTGATGGGCAATATCATCGAGCGCGAGCTGATCCCGGGAGCCGGGATCATCTCCATTGACGGCATCGATCTCAAGGATTTCGATTTCGTCGACATCGGCCAAGAACTGCCGGATGCGAAAGCGGTGCCGGTGGTGATCAAATCGTTGATTTTTCGCCATACCGAGCATGGCCGGGGGCACGCGCATCATTAAATCATTGGTTGTTTTGGGATTCGTGTGGACGAGGACTCACCACACGAAGACCACGAAGTTAAGAAATTGAGAGAGTGATGGATTCCCGAACCCTTCGGGTCTGCGTTGACATTAAGAAGGGATTTTAATAGCTTTAAAATATCTTGATTTTACAGGTGCTTGACTTTTATGGAAGAACCGAGCGGACTGCAAAATTTTCTTGAGATTGTCACCAAGCCGGACAACATCCCGATCGTCGGCATGCTCATCCTGGTGATCTTTTTTAGCTGGCTGGGCCTGCGCGAGGGGCTGAAAAACGACAAGCTCATGGAAGAAGGAAAAGAAGACGAGATTGCCCGGGAAATGTGGAAGTAGTCGATGGTGAGGGCGTGGCTGGCCGCATGGATCGTCCTCATCACGCTTGGTTTCTCGCACGCTGCCGATAACGCCGCTCTTTTACGAAGCGACCAACGATGGGAAGATGCGCGGAAAACTCTCGCGCAGGGCAAGGCTGCCGAGGCCAGAGCGGCATTCGAGAATCTGCTCCAGGAGTACCCCAACGAGGCCGATCTGCATCTGTTCCTGGCCATGTCGTTGTTGCGCCAGCGCGAGCCGCACGCAGCCGTGGTGTCGATCCAACGAGCCATCGCCCTCGATCCCCATCACAGTGAAGCGAGGACTTTGCTCGGTTACGTCGAGCTGGAGGTCCGCGGGGATGCCGACGCCGCCATAAGAGAGTATAAGAAAGTTATCGAAATGCGGCCTGACCTGCCTCAGGCGTACAGCAATTTGGCTGCGGCGCAAAAGAAAAAGGGAGAGCTGGAGGAAGCGATTGCGAGCCTGGACCAAGCCTTGGCGCAAAATCCGGCTTATGCCGCGGCGCTGACGATGCGCGGCGGGATTCACGCCGAACGCAACCGATGGGCCGAGGCGCGGCGCGATTTCGAGGCGGCGCTCAAGCTCGATGCGGACGACGATGGCGCGCTTTACGGCCTGTCGCAAGCATTGCGCGAAGCGCGGGACTATGCCGGCGCCCAACAGGCGTTGAGCCGATTGATCTCCCGCTCGCCCAATTTTGTTTACTGGTTGGAATGGGGACGGATCGGCTTGATCCGTTTTTGGTGGGTGTTGTTGATGTTGGCGATTGCCCTGACTCTGAAGGGGCGGTTTAAGAAAGCGAGGACGAAAGCGAATGGCTGAAGCGAAAAAGCGCAAGGGAACGGCTCTGCTGGCCGTCATGGACGAGAACTGTTCGAGCTGCGCCGGTTCGCCGCTGTGCGAGGCTCATTGCCCCGTGGAAGACTGCATCAATCTTCTCTATGAGCAGATGCCGGGCGGCGGGCTGAAGCCCTACCGGGTGTTCGTCGACAACGATAAATGCATCGGCTGCCAGATGTGCTACAGCGACGATCTGACGAAGATTCAACAGCATAAAGAGACCGGCGAGATCTTCTACGAGTACAATAATAAATTCTATGATGAGAATCGCCAACCGGTGCCGCCCGAGGCCGTGCCCAAGCGTTTCCAGTTGCAGCTCATCGGCACCAGTTCGGAAGACCGTTTGGATAAGAAAATATGCCCCTGGGATGCCATCAAGATGTACGAGTTCGACGAAGGTCTGGAGATGGCGGATTACTTTTATGACATCACCAAGATCAAAAAATTGAACGGCGTTTACGTTGTTGACGACGAGGAAAAGGCGCGCCTGGAAGAAAAGCAGAGCGAACTTTACGAGTAATCGAACGTGGGCGAAGCTCTCCCTCCGGCTTTCGCCCTTTCTAGAGTCGGTGTCGCAATGTCATCCTGAGGCAAAGCCGAAGGATCTGTTTTTTGTGAACTGTTGAAAATGCGAGATGGCCGCAGCGCTCAGCATGACAGGTATGGGATTATCCGATTGCAACACGGTCTTTTGAGGGGGTTGGCAAAGTCCGTATATCCGCGCGCCCTCGAGCCAAGATTCATTATTTCCTGGCACTCCCCCCAGGCTCTAACGACAAGGAGCATGCATGGCCGGCAAGATTGAGATCATGGAAACCGTATTGCGCGATGCGCATCAGTGTCTGATCGCCACCCGCATGCGCACGGACGACATGCTGCCGATCGCCGCCGAACTCGACGACATCGGCTACTGGTCGCTGGAAACCTGGGGAGGGGCGACCTTCGACGCCACGCTGCGGTTTCTCAAGGAAGACCCCTGGGAGCGCCTGCGCAAGCTGCGCGCGGCGATGCCCAAGACCCGCTTCCAGATGCTTCTGCGCGGCCAGAACGTGGTCGGGTATCGCAATTATCCCGACGACGTCGTGCAGGCGTTCGTGGAGCGCGCGGCCGCCAACGGCATCGACGTGTTTCGCATCTTCGACGCCATGAACGACGTGCGCAACATGAGGACCGCCATCGAGAGCGCGCTCCAGACCGGCAAACTCGTGGAAGGGGCGGTTTGCTACACCATCAGCCCGGTCCATTCGCCGGAGTATTTTCTGCGCGTGGCGGAAAAATTGGCGGATATGGGGGTGCAGATCATTTGCCTCAAGGACATGGCCGGCATGCTTGCGCCCTACGCCGCCTACGAGATCATCAAAAAAATCAAATCGCACATTTCTTTGCCGCTCCATCTTCATTCGCACTGCACGACGGGCTTGTCGCCGATGAACTATATGATGGCGATCGAGGCGGGCGCCGACATCGTGGACACGGCGATCGCGCCGTTTTCCCAGGGAAGCTCGCAGGCGGCCACGGAACAAATCGTCGCCGCCTTGAAGGATACGCCGCACGATACCGGTCTGGATCTGGCCAAGCTCGGCAAGATCGCCGAATACTTTTACGCCGTCAGGCGGAACTACGCGGAGTTCGAAAGCCCGGTCAACAATCAGATCAAGACCGATGTGCTGATCTCGCAGGTCCCCGGCGGCATGCTCTCCAATCTAGTCGCCCAACTGCGCCAGCAAAAGTCCGAAGACAAGCTCGAAGCGGTCCTGGCCGAAATGCCCCACGTCCGCAAAGACCTCGGTTATCCGCCGCTAGTGACGCCCACCAGCCAGATCGTCGGTTCCCAGGCGGCGCTCAACGTCATGACGGGCAAGCGCTACGGCGTGGTTGCCATGGAGACCCGCAACTACGTCATGGGGCTTTATGGCGAGCCGCCCGGGCCCATCAGCGAGGAAATCAAGGAGAAAATTCTCGGCAAAAAACAACCGATCACCTGCCGTCCGGCGGACTTACTCAAGCCCGGCCTGGAACAGGCGCGCAAGGACTGCGCCGGCCTCGCACGCAGTGAAGAGGACGTGCTCAGCTACGCGCTCTTTCCGGAGATTGCCAAAGAGTTTTTCGCTTTGCGCGACGGCCAGGCGGATGCGGAAAGACAACAGGCGGAAGTAGGCGCGAGGCGTGAGGGATGAGGCGCGAGACAAGAAAATACTCTCGGGGATCAATTTTACTCATGCCTTCAGCCTCATGGCTCATGCCTAGATTATTTTGTTGAGCGGATATTCGATAATGCCGACAGCGCCATTCTGAGTCAGCTTAGGGATCAGATCGCGCACCTGCCGCTCATCGATCACGCTCTCCACGGAAAACCAGTTGACGCCTTTGAGACTCGGCGACGGATAAAGCGTCGCCACCGTGGGCGCGGTGATGCTGGGGATGAGATTGATGACATTTTCAAGGTCGGCCTCGGCGACATTGAGCTTGATGCCCACTTTGGCTTCAGCCGACAACGCCCCTTGAAGCAGCATTTTGATCTGTTCGATCTTTTGGCGCTTCCAGGGGTCTTGCCAGGCGTCTTTGTTGGCGATCAGCTGCGGGCAGCTTTCCATCAAATCGGCGATGATTTTTAAGCCGTGGGCGCGAATGGTGGTGCCGGTCTCGGTGACCTCCACGATCGCATCCACGAGGCCTTGAGCGGCTTTGGCTTCGGTGGCGCCCCAGGAGAACTCCACTTCCACCGGGATATGGCGCTCGGCGAAATAACGTTTCGTGAAATTAACCATTTCCGTCGCCACGCGCTTGCCTTTGAGATCTTCGGGCTTTTGGATCGGCGAATCCTGCGCTACGGCGAGTACCCAGCGGGTGGGCCGGAAGCTGACCTTCGAGTAAACCATCTCGGCGACCACCAGTACGTCGGACTGGTTTTCCTGGACCCAGTCCTTGCCGGTGATACCGGCGTCGAGGATGCCCGCCTCAACGTAGCGCGACATCTCTTGCGGCCGCGCCAGGCTGCAGCGCAGCGTCTCGTCGTCGACGGTGGGAAAATAACTGCGGCTCGAGCCGGAGATCTTCCAGCCCGATTTTCGAAACAGATCAAGGGTAGCCTGCTCCAAACTGCCTTTGGGCAGGCCCAGACTTAGCTGGCTCACTTTTTGTAAACCTCTTTGGGATCGAAAACTCGCTCGGCGATCGTTTTCCAGCCGGCATCGTCCCGCCGGCGGTAAAAGCAACTGCGGTAGCCTTCGTGGCAGGCGGCACCGCCGACTTGGTGGACCTGAAGCAAAATGGTGTCGTTGTCGCAGTCTATGAATGCCTCTTTGACTTCCTGAAAGTTCCCCGACTCCTCGCCTTTGAACCACGGCCCTTTGCGCGAGCGGCTGTAATAGTGGGCTTTGCCGGTCTCCAGGGTTTTTTCCCAGGCTTCCTGGTTCATGTAGGCGACCATCAACACGTCGCGCGTTTGGTAGTCCTGCACGATCACGGGCACCAGCCCGTTGCCTTTGGCAAAATCGATTTTCTCTGCGGACATCCTGAAATTCCCGGATTCATTTAGGTAACATGGATAGGGAGGGGCTTCAACCAAAGCATTATCTCCGGTCCGTCTGGATCAGCCCTGCCGCTCAAGGCGGTCTTTGAGCACGGGGATGGCGTCGAGCTTTTCCTGCGGCAAGAAGTTCCAGTAAATGCCCTTGGGGAGGGGTCGACCGGCTTTGATTTCGATGATTTCGGCCGGTGTGACGATGACGCTGAGCGGGATGTCGTGCTCGGTCATGGGGATTTCTTCGTCGATGATCTGCAAAGGATGGACGGAGGTCACGATCGGCGTCCTGCGGCCGATCTTTTTTTCTTCGGTGAGAAGGGCGAATTCGAGATCGGAATAGCCGCCGCCTTTGCCGAGGCGGGCGCCTTGGCGATTCACCGCGACGGAGCCGCAGACAATCAAGTCGATTCTTCTTACTTCGTTTAGCGACACCGGGCGGCCATGCTTCCCGGCGCCTTTTATCGATGAAGCGGCGTGAGCCGAGCAGCCCATCGTCTTGGGGTCAAGCTCGATAAACGGTTTATCGCTGCGCAGCCGCGGCACAGCCATGTAAAGAGTCTTGCCTTCAGCCAGCGCGCGCTGGCGGATAGCCCGCTGAGGCGAGTCGGGATTGACTTTAATCACTCTGGCGGCTTTCCAGTAGGGCGCTTCCGCCAACTGTTTAGCGCAAGCTTCGGCGCCGATGAAGTTGGGAATCCTGCCCTCCGCGCCGGGGAAGCGGGCGACCTTGCGTTCTTGCAGCAGCCGCCAGAGGATTTTTCGAATCTCGTCTTTGGTTTTCACTCGAATCAAGTTAAGACAGGCAACCGGAATAAGGCAACAGGCATTGGGCAACAGGCAACAGTCGGAACAGGTCGCGACCGGCGGATTCAAACCCGCGCGCACGATCGGGCCGGCGGAATCACCGGGCGGGTTTGAAACCCGCCCCTTGTAGATCAGCGTAGGGCGGGGATATTTCCGTTTCGGGCCGTTTGTTGACTGGCGGTGAAGGGCAATTGTAAGATTAGCGTAATGCAAGAATTTGTCGTCGTGTACGTCACCGCAGGTTCGCCTGAGGAAGCGGATAAGCTTGCCCGAGCACTGGTGGAGGAGCGCCTGGCGGCGTGCGTCAACCGCATTAAGTCGGTGCAATCGACCTACCGCTGGCAAGGGCAAGTCGAGCAGAGCGACGAGGAACTGCTGATCATCAAAAGCCGCAGGGATTTGTTTCCCGCGTTGGAAAAACGAGTCCGGGAGTTGCACAGCTACGAAGTGCCGGAAATCGTCGCCTTGCCGCTGGTCGACGGGAGCGCGGATTACCTTAAATGGCTCGGCGAACAGGTGGCCGTCGGCGCCGCGCCAAAAGAGGAAACTATCCGCACGGTGCGAGAAGTGTCGTCGGGCGGCGTAATTTACCGCAAACACGGCGATGATTTTGAAATCGCCCTGATCCATGTGCGCAACCGCTGGGGCCTGCCCAAAGGACATGTCGAAGAAGGCGAGAGCGTGGAAGCGGCGGCGCTGCGCGAGGTGCGCGAGGAGACCGGCCTGACTGGAAAATCGGTCCGCAAGCTCGGCGATATCCGCTACTCCTATCGCGATAAGGCGAAGTCGGGCGAGCCGATCCGTATTTATAAGCGGGTGCATTTTTATCTCTTGAACTACGTCAAAGGCGACGTGCGCGATCACGATCACGAAGCCGACGACGCCCGCTGGTTTCCCATCGAGCAGGCAATAAAGCTGCTCAAGTTCGCCACCGAGCGCAAGATGGTTCACCGGGCTTGGTCGACGCTCACCGCCCGCCAGCGGCCGCCGGGCCGGGCGGCGGCTCAGGAAAATTCCTAAACTTCAGCTCCAAGCCCGATTACCGAGTTGCCCGTTTCATGATATTTAGGGATGAATATTTCCGGGAGCTTGAATTTCAGGGAGATGACGTCGCCGAATCCTTCTTTTTCCGTGTCCTACGAAATCGCCGTGGCGCGGCCTTTGCGCCAGGCGACGCCCGATGAACGGTCCGAAGCGCTGCGCGCCGACATCTATGCGCCGGTATGAGGGGAGTACGATCGTGAGCTCAGTGGCATTGATTACCGGAGGCGGCAACGGCATCGGCAGGGCCGTCGCCCATCGAATGGCGGCTGCGGGCATGACCGTGGTCATCGCCGACTACGACCATGCGGCGGCGGAGCAGGTTCGCGGCGAAATCGTCGGTGCCGGCGGCCACGCCGACGCGCTCTCGGTGGATGTCACCGCCGCGCGCGAGGTCAAGGCGATGGTCGCCGACGCGGCGCAAAGATTCGGCCGCATTGACGTCCTTGCCAATATCGCCGGCGGCAGTTTCTTCACCAAGCGCATCGAGGAATTCACCTGGGCCGAGTGGAGGAAGGTGATTGACACCAACTTGAAAGGTACGTTTCTCATGTGCCGCGAGGCGGCGCCGATCATGCAGAGACAAAAGAGCGGACGCATTCTCAATACCGCGTCGAATTACGCCGTCTCCGGCTCGGCCCTGCGCGCGCCTTATTCGGCGGCCAAGGCCGGCATCATCGCCTTCAGCCGCTCTCTGGCGTTGGAGCTGGCGGCGGACGGCATCCGCGTCAACACCGTGGCGCCGGGCCCGACGGATACGCCGCGGGTTACGGAAAAAGAAACGCCGGAGGCGCGGCGGCAACGCTGGCAAGCGTCAATCCCCCTCGGACGCACAGGCAAACCGGAAGATCTCGCAGAGCTTTACTATTTTCTCACGACGCCGGAGAGCGCCGCGATGACCGGCCAGACGTTTCACTGCAACGGAGGGCTGCTTTAGCATGAGGCTGCAAAACAAAGTCGCAGTGATCACCGGCGGCGCGCAGGGACTCGGTCGTGCCATCGCGCTGACCATGGGGCGCGAGGGCGCCAGAGTTGTCGTCGCCGACCTTCAAGGCGAGAAACTCAAAGGCGTTGCCGGCGAATTGCACGCGCTTGGTGTCGAGGCGCTGGGAGTGGAAGTCAATGTCGCCAACGAGACATCGGTCGAACAAATGGCCGAGCAAGCATTCGGCCGCTTCGGCCGCGTCGACATTCTGGTCAACGGCGCCGGTGTTTATCTCAAGGCGCCGGTGGTGCGCAAGAGCGAAGAAGACTGGGACAATACGATTAACGTCAATCTCGGCGGCAATTTTCTCTGCGCCCGCGCCTTCGTTCCCGCCATGCGCAGGCAAAGGAGCGGACGGATCATCAGTATCGCCTCGTCCATCGCTCACACCGGCGCGCGCGAGTTCGCCGACTACGCGGCTTCGAAAGCCGGCATCATCGGTTTCGTCAAAGCGCTGGCGCGCGAGCTAGGCAACGACGGCATCACCGTCAACGCGATTTGTCCGGGTTCGGCCAACACCGACATGCCGCGCCGCCACCGATCGGAGGAAGAAGTCATGGCGCGGCTGCGGGCCACGCCGCTGGGCCATGTGCTCGAGCCCGAGGACATCGCCGGGCCGATTCTTTTCCTCGCCAGCGACGCCGCGGCGTATATTACCGGCCAGGCGTACAACATCAACTGCGGCACGGTAATGATCTGAATTGCCGCCCGCTCGATCGCGCGAGCATGCCCGGTTTGAGAAATGAAATACGCATCTATTTCACCGCCCATCGGACGCGCCTGCATCGGCGCGGCATAAGTGATCGAGGAGCAAGAACCCCACATGATTCGCCGCCGGCGGTCGAGATCTCCTTTGCATTGCGGAGCAGCAAGATCCCTTGGTCGAAGTTGCGGCCGATTCCAAGGCGGCGCCGAAGTTTCAAGGAGGGCGGTCCATGACTACCAAACCATCCAAGTTCGGTTTCGTAGAATGCGCCGAACTGATCAACGGCCAGAAATACGGCGCGGCGCTGCAGACGTTTCAGCGTGCGGTGACGCTGTTTCTCGAGTCCAAAAGCTCGCCGAAGCGAAGCGAAGTGGCCTTGGAATTATTGCAAATCGGCACGGCGTTGGAGGAGACCCTTAAGAACGCCTATGGGGAATCCTGGGATCGGCATGTGCCGGCGTTCTCCGATGAAGACAAAGGCGCGACTTGTTCCTTTTGCGGAGCAGCGCAAAAGGACGAGCGCAAACTGATCGCCGGACCGTCCGTGCATATCTGCGACGCCTGTATCGAGCTTTGCAACGGCATTCTCGCCGGTGAAAGCGACGGACCGGAGAATGCCCCTGTAAAATCGCGAACGAAGTCTGCCAAAGCCCTGGAAGAACGCCTCTGCGGCATCTGTATGGAGCCGCGCGAGACCGAGGAGCTGATCTTCTTGCCTCACGCCGCCTATATGTGCGCCGGCTGCTTGGAGGACATTCAAGCGGTGCGGGAACAAAAGAATGAGAAGTAGTTTTTGCGGAATGACGAGACGGAGACGGTAATGACTTACGATTGCTGGCGCGGCATGGTCGGGATCATCAAGCCGACCAAAGGGTCGGGTTCTTTGGTGGAACTGATCAAGATGCTGCCCGAGGGGATCGGCGTGATCCCGCTCTTCAACAACGTGCGGCATGGCAAGATCGAAGAGTTTCAGGCGGCGATTCTGCGTTGATTGTGTTCTTCGCAGCGGGAGACATTCACAAGAGGAGAGAAAATGCCCGGACAAACATACCTCCCCAAAATTCTAATTTGGCTGTTCGTGATCAATCTGGGGGTTGCTTTTGGAGCGGGGCTTTATGAGGCGAGGATCGAGTTTCCGCAGTGGCTCGTCTATTCGGCCGAGTTCGGGTATCGGTGGGACGCCGAAGCGGCGCGCCGGGCGAATACGGGGCTCAGGTTCTGGGTTTATGTCACGACGGTTCCACTCACGCTGCTCACCTTGGCAAATCTGGCCGCGGCATGGCGCATGGAGGGCGCGATCCGCGGTTGGTGGCTGGGGGCGTCGGTCGCCGCTTTGGCGGAGCGAATCTTCACGTTCTCGTATTTCGTTCCGACAATGGTCAAATTGATAGCCGATGAAACCTTGCCCCAGATGCAGGCCGTTGAAATCGCATCGCGGTGGGGGCAATTCAATCACTTGCGCCACATTTTTGTGCTGGTCGCGTGGCTGCTGGCGCTGAAGGCGTTTTCGTTGGTCCCTGAGCGTCGTGGCTGGACTTGATGAAAACGAGCGGTCGCCGGAGCGGTTGGACAAAAAGGAAGTGTCGTGGTTAGGATGAACCGCAGAAATTTATCGCTCCGTGGCTGGTCGCTTCATCGCGGGGCGTAATCGAGTTTATGGATACTTGCTGCCTCGACAAGGGATGTGCGCTGGAGCAGCTCCGAGAGCGCCAGACGGCGACGCTCCGAGTCGTTCTCGTTCTGAACATGGCGATGTTCGTCGTCGAGCTGGTCGCGGGTCTTATGGCCGGTTCGGTCGCTCTGCTGGCAGACTCCCTCGACAATTTGGGCGACGCTCTGGTGTACGGATTCAGCCTATACGTCGTGGGCCGGGAGCTGGT
Organism: uncultured Syntrophobacter sp.; assembly: GCA_964539925.1. Classification (GTDB taxonomy): domain Bacteria; phylum Desulfobacterota; class Binatia; order UBA9968; family UBA9968; genus DP-20. The sequence goes on from CAZILB010000029.1 coordinate 26,213, forward strand.
CTGGAAAGTGCGGGCGGCGTTCGCCAAGGCCGCGGTGATGGGTCTATTCGGCGCATTCGTTCTCGGCCATCTTCTGTACAAGCTTCTTTTCCCTCAGATCCCCGCCTATGAAACCATGGGGCTAGTGGGGGCGCTCGCTCTGCTGGTCAACGCGGCGTGCTGCGCCGCGCTGTGGCGCCATCGCGGCGAGGATATCAACATGCGCTCCGTGTGGCTCTGTTCCCGCAACGATATCGTCGCGAATGTTTCTGTATTGTCGGCGGCGTTCGCCGTTTGGCGACTGAATTCCGCGTGGCCGGACATCGTTGTTGGGGCGATGATCTGCGGGCTCTTCTTGCACTCGGCCTTTGTCGTCGCCGTCGAGGCGCGCAATCAGTTTGGAAACCATCACACCGAAGCCGACGAGCGCTCGGACGCGCCGCTGGTGTCTTAAGGCATACCAGGCCGCCCGGAGCCCTGTTACCGAGCGGTCATGCGCGCTTTGTCGAGCGCCAGCTCGATCGCCGTGAGCTGATTTGATTCTTCGATTGCGGGAAGCTATATTTACGCCATGAATAGAGGGCTTATCGCCGCAGTTCTGCTCTCTGCGCTGACGATCCTGGGCGGCATCGATTTCCTGGAGGACGTCGGCGTGGTTCAGTTTTCCACGACGGAGATGGACAGATCGCTCGAAGACGCACTCGACAATTACGGCGAAGCGATCCGTTCGGCGGAAACCGATTTAACCGGCTCGGTTCATCTGAACGCACATACCACCGGTAGCTACAAGACAAGCTCCCAGGAATTCGTTTCGAACCACTTCGATTCTTCTGTCCGGCGCAAGCAAAACTTGGATTTTTCACGTTCCGTTTTCGATCCTTTGGCCTACAGTAAAATTCTCCTCGTCTGATTCCTCAAAATCCCGGCGTTGGCAGCTACGTTTCGCGGTCGGGCCGCGAAAACAGCCTTATTTGCGCTCAACCCACCGGATTGCGAGGTGCTTCAGTGTTTTCAAATTTTTTTTATGCAGTTAACCGGGGTATCCGAACTGTCGCGACCCACATCATGCGCCGCTTGGCATCGCCGAGCGACCATCGGAAAGTTGACTTTGGCCGGGAGAGGATCGGGAAAATCCTGTTAGTCAGACCCAATTTTCGTCTCGGCAATTCGATCCTTGCGCTTCCCAGTATCCATTTGTTTCGCAAAAACTACCCTCTGGCGCAGATTGATTTTGTCGGCAGCCCCGTGTCGAAATCCCTCATCTCAAACCTGCCCGTCGATCATCACTATCAGGTGTGCCGGGGGTTCCCGGAGTCTTCTTGGGGCTATCCGGCGCTGTTGGCCCGCCTGAGACGGGAAAAGTACGACTTGGCCGTTGACGTCAGTTGCTCGCAGTCCGCTTTGGGAGCGTTCATCGTCGGACTTTCCGGGTCCCGCTTGAAAGTGGGAAGAGAAGGGAAGTGGGACTTTTGGTACGATGTCAGGATCTCCAAACCCGCAGAGTGCAACAAGTATCGAATCCTGCCGGCATTCGTCGCGGCCATGGGGCTGGAAACTACGGAGGTGTATCCTCAGGTCATTCTTTCGTCTGCGGAAATTGCAGCGGGCAGCGAGAGCCTTCGATCGACGGCCTTTGGCGGACCGGCGCCGCACATGGGAGTATTTGTCGGCGCTAGGAGAAGGCATGGAAAAAGATGGCCGGCAACCAAGTTTGTGCGTTTGATCCGGAACTTGACAGCGCAGGGACTCCCGGTTGTGGTTTTTGTCGGTCCGGAAGAACGAGACCTCATGGGATATTTCAAAGACCAAGTGACAGCGAACACGCCGGTGATTTTTGAGCCGTCGCTACGGAAATTTGCGGCTATGGTGTCACACTGCCAATTGTTTTTGACCTGCGACAGCGGCCCGATGCACCTGGCCTGCGCTCTCGGCGTCAGGACGGTGGCGATTTTTCAAAACGGAGACTTTCATCGATGGGGACCGCCGCCCGGTCTCGCCAAAATCGTTCACGATCCGCAAGAAATTTCGGTGCAAGTCGTGGAAGCGGCGTGTCTTGATGAATGGTCGAAGTTGAGCGCGTCGCGCCGAAGCTTACAGTGGGACACATGGCAAACATCCCAAGCGGCGACAAATCCGGCGCCGTGATTGGTTAAAAATCAGCGCGGCGTTCGGTGGCGATGCGGCGTTTCAATTCGATTGAAATGACTCGATCGAATGTTCCAGTCGTTCCACCGGTTCCAGTTGTCGAGTCGTGAGTCAATCGAATGGAACGTTTGCAACCGCTGAAACGGCTGGAACCGTTGTTGCCGTGAGGTCCTTCAGGCCCCCCCTGTGGAAAACTTGCCAGTATTCCCCCTAAATTCCTTCACCACGAAGGATTCGGGAATCCATGACTCTCTCAATCCTTTAAATTCGCGGTCTTCGTACTATGCTTTTAGATTTGCTCCATTCGCGCAAATTTTCTGCGAAGTCGCTCAATTCTCGTGAGAGTTCGACCTCACCACGGACCCCGCGAGGTTCACGAAGGATGACCCCCACCTCGTTCCTCCCCCGCGTGCGGGGGAGGATGAAGGAGGGGGAACTTCGTGCACTTCGCGACCTTCGTGGTGAGTCCTCATCCCCACGAAACCCGGAAGAACCTTTCATTGAGCCTTCTTTCGCAGTGCGACCTC